>NZ_JAUMKF010000058.1:0-470 GCF_030519405.1 Bacillus sp. C28GYM-DRY-1 | reverse complement strand
ATCTGTACCATTGTAGCGATTTTAAGAGGTTATGTCAAGATGTAGAAAGCGCGTATATTGACAAAATATAAGTAATTTGCTATAATATACAATAATACCTTTACAATCTAGTAAAACAACCCGCCACAAACCAATCAATCCGAAGGAGCAGTCATGAAAATTACCTCTGGGCCACAAGGTGGCCGAGAAGGTCAGCAGCTTCCGCCTTTTCGAGAGGTCGGGCCAGCTGATGTCCAGGCTGATCTACGGCAACTCTGGCGTCTCGCACGCATTTCTGGTGCGTGCGTCACTATCCGAGTCTCTGGAAGTGATGACGACAGAGACCAAGTCCTCTACTTCGAAGCCACAGCGGCTGAACTTGAGGAAATCCTCTCAATGGGGGAATGAAGGTTTTGTGGTGGGGAGGTGGAGGCTTGCGCAAGCGAGCTTCCACCGATACACCCATTTGGTTGTTTTACTAGATTACAGAC
>NZ_JAUMKF010000007.1:0-175379 GCF_030519405.1 Bacillus sp. C28GYM-DRY-1 | reverse complement strand
ACGCGGCGTTGCTCCGTCAGACTTTCGTCCATTGCGGAAGATTCCCTACTGCTGCCTCCCGTAGGAGTCTGGGCCGTGTCTCAGTCCCAGTGTGGCCGATCACCCTCTCAGGTCGGCTACGCATCGTTGCCTTGGTGAGCCATTACCTCACCAACTAGCTAATGCGCCGCGGGTCCATCTGTAAGTGGTAGCCGAAGCCACCTTTTATGTTTGAACCATGCGGTTCAAACAAGCATCCGGTATTAGCCCCGGTTTCCCGGAGTTATCCCAGTCTTACAGGCAGGTTACCCACGTGTTACTCACCCGTCCGCCGCTAACATCAGGGAGCAAGCTCCCATCTGTCCGCTCGACTTGCATGTATTAGGCACGCCGCCAGCGTTCGTCCTGAGCCAGGATCAAACTCTCCGATAAAGTAGTTTGACTGACTACGCACATCGCTGTGCGATTTTATTAAAAATGAATTAACAGGTACGTTTTGTCTTGTTTAGTTTTCAAAGAACTTTGTGTGCTTCTCTCGAAGCGACTACTTAATAGTAACATTTTTAGTTAACTAGGTCAACACTTTTTTGAAAAAGTTTTTGCTAGTCATGTTTGTGTCTTTTAAAGACAACAGAAATGATTATACCATAATTCTTTTACCTGTAAAGGGTTATAGTAAAAAAAAGCGCAGCTATTTCAGCTGCGCTTTTCTCACACTTCTTCTTGTGTTTCTTCATTCTCATCTTCTTCGTCTTTCTCTACTAATGCTACTGTAGCAACATGCTCTTCTTCCGCCATTCTGATGAGGCGTACACCTTGAGTGACACGACCGGTGATTGAGATGTCATTGATGTCCATTCTAATGAGTACACCGCTGGCCGTAATTATCATTAGATCCTCTTCACCTTTAGTAGCTTTTACTGTTACTAATTGGCCGTTGTTCTCGGTGATTTTCGCTGTTTTGAGTCCTTTACCGCCCCGGCTTTGGGTTCTGTACTCTTCAGCTGGAGTTCGTTTTCCGTAACCTTTTTCAGTTACGATAAGGACATGTGATTCTTCCTCTAATATCTCCATGCCGACGACAACATCGTCATCGGTCAGGGTGATGCCTTTTACGCCTGCCGCAGTTCTTCCCATTTCCCGGACATCTGTTTCAGGGAAACGGATCAGCAAACCATTTTTCGTTCCGATGATCATTTGTTTTGTACCGTCAGTCAGACGTACACCCATCAATTCATCATCCTCACGAAGACTAAGAGCGATTAGGCCATTGTTGCGGATATTAGCGAACTGAGACAGCGAAGTTCGTTTTGAAACCCCGTGCTTAGTTGTGAAGAAAAGGTAAAGCTCCGCATTGAATTCAGTGACTGGAATAATTGCGTTAATCCATTCACCCTTTTCTACCTCCAGCAGGTTAATAATCGGGATTCCTTTTGCTGTTCTGCCGTATTCAGGGATTTCATACCCTTTTGCACGATACACTTTCCCCTTGTTCGAGAAGAAGAGAATCGTGTCATGAGTTGACGTAGAAATCAAATGCTCAACGAAATCATCTTCGTTTGTTCCCATCCCCTGTACACCTTTTCCGCCGCGTTTTTGACTGCGGTAAGTTGATGCAGGAAGACGTTTGATGTACCCGTTGTGTGTCAGAGTGACGACGATATTTTCTCTATCGATAAGATCTTCATCTTCAATTGTTTCTAGTCCAGAAGTGACGATCTCCGTGCGTCTTTCATCGTTGAAGCGCTCTTTGATTTCAGTGAGTTCTTCACGAATGATCTCAAGCACTTTATATTCATTTGCCAGAATGTCTTTTAGCTCTGCAATTAATTTAACAAGAGATTGGTATTCTTCTTCGATCTTTTCACGTTCTAATCCTGTTAAACGCTGTAGCCTCATATCGAGGATCGCTTGTGCTTGCTTCTCTGTCAGTGAGAATTGTTCAATTAGACCTGTTCTAGCTATTTCAGTCGTTTGAGAATTACGGATAAGGGAAATAACTGCATCGAGATGATCAAGAGCTATTCTCAAACCTTCCAAGATATGAGCTCTCGCCTCCGCTTTACGCAATTCATATGCCGTACGGCGTCTGATTACGACTTTTTGATGGTCAAGGTAATACTCTAGGCACTGCTTTAGATTTAAAACTTTCGGCTGGCCGTCAACAAGTGCAAGCAGATTGATACCAAAAGATGTTTGTAGCGCAGTTTGTTTGTATAGGTTGTTTAAAATAACATTCGCATTGCCATCGCGTCTGATTTCAATGACAATTCTCATACCTGTACGATCTGACTCATCACGCAGATCTGTAATGCCCTCTATCTTTTTGTCCCTAACGAGATCAGCAATTTTCTCGATTAATTTCGCCTTATTTACCTGGTAAGGTAACTCTGTAACGATAATTCTTTCTTTACCTGAAGATGTTTGTTCAATCTCAGCTTTTGCCCGAATCGTAATAGAGCCTCGGCCCGTTTCGTATGCCTTCCGTATACCGCTTCGTCCCAAGATTTGACCGGCAGTCGGGAAATCTGGCCCTGGAATAACTTCCATAAGCTCTGAGATTGTCATGTCCGGATTCTCACTGACAGCTAGTACACCGTCAATGATTTCTCCAAGCTGATGCGGAGGAATGTTTGTTGCCATACCTACCGCAATGCCGGCAGCGCCGTTTACAAGCAGATTCGGAAATCTTGAAGGCATTACAACGGGTTCTCTTTCTGACCCGTCATAGTTGTCCTGATAATCGATTGTGTCTTTTGTGATATCTCGAAGAATTTCCATCGAAATCTTAGACATTCTTGCTTCTGTATAACGCATGGCAGCCGCTGAGTCTCCGTCAACAGAACCGAAGTTCCCGTGACCGTCAACGAGCATGTAACGGTAGTTAAAATCCTGCGCCATTCTGACCATGGATTCATATACCGCTGAATCACCGTGCGGGTGGTATTTCCCGATAACTTCTCCGACGATACGCGCCGATTTTTTATAAGGCTTGTCACTCGTCATGCCCAAATCATTCATTGCATACAGAATCCGTCTATGAACCGGTTTTAAACCGTCACGAACATCTGGAAGAGCACGTGACACAATAACGCTCATTGCATAATCCAAGAAGGACGTACGCATTTCCTGACTGATATTTATTTCACGAACTTGTGGTGTGTGTTGTTCACTCATTAAAAAACCTCCCTGAAGTATCACATGAAATATGTGGGAGTAGATTGTCCATTATGATCTTCAATACGATTTCACTATTCTCCATTATATCAATAAACTTATGATTATACACATTAAATTGCTAGAATATATAGGTATTGCAAGCTTTACTGCATCTGCCCTTGTTCAGAAAAAAGCCTTATTTCTAATTGGAAATAAGGCTTTTTATGATTAGATGTCAAGATTTTTAACGTATCTCGCATTCGCTTCTATGAAGTTTCGGCGCGGTTCTACTTTGTCACCCATTAGCATTTCAAATGTCTCATCCGCATCCATAGCATCTTCTAGAGTTACCTGAAGAAGTGTTCTAGAGCTAGGGTCCATGGTTGTTTCCCATAGCTGGGTAGCATTCATTTCACCAAGACCTTTATATCGCTGCAATCCCGGCTTAGGCGTTTGAGGCAGAGCCTTTAACAGATCATCAAGCTCCTTGTCATTGTATGCATATTCAACACGTTTCCCCTGCTGAACCTTATAGAGCGGCGGTTGCGCAATGTACACGTAGCCATTTTCGATAATTTGGCGCATATATCTGTAAAAGAACGTTAACAACAGTGTCCTGATGTGCGCGCCGTCAACGTCGGCATCTGTCATAATGACAACTTTATGGTAACGGGCTTTCTCCAGGTTGAAATCTTCCCCAATACCTGTGCCGAGTGCTGTAATCATAGAGCGTACTTCGTTGTTAGAAAGGATTTTATCCAGTCTGGCTTTTTCAACGTTCAGGATTTTACCTCTAAGCGGCAAAATGGCTTGAAAATGCCTGTCGCGGCCCTGTTTAGCAGATCCTCCGGCAGAGTCACCCTCTACGATATACAACTCGGAGATGCTCGGGTCTTTTGAAGAGCAGTCCGCTAACTTACCAGGAAGGTTTGAAATTTCCAAAGCGCTCTTGCGGCGTGTTAATTCACGCGCTTTTTTCGCAGCCATTCTTGCTCTTGCCGCCATTAAACCTTTATCGACAATTTTTTTGGCCGCGTCTGGATTTTCCAGCATAAATGTTTCCATTGCCGTAGAAAATAACGTGTCGGTAATCGTCCGCGCTTCTGAGTTGCCTAACTTTGTTTTCGTTTGGCCCTCAAACTGCGGATCAGGGTGTTTGATTGAAATAATCGCGGTCAGCCCTTCTCTTACATCATCCCCGCTTAAGTTTGGGTCATTTTCTTTAATAAGCCCTTTTTTTCTGGCGTAATCGTTGATAACACGAGTCAGACCCGTTTTAAAGCCCGCTTCGTGGGTACCGCCTTCATACGTGTTAATGTTATTTGTAAATGAGTAAATGTTGCTTGTGTAGCTGTCATTGTATTGTAAAGCCACCTCAACCGTAATGCCGTCCTTTTCGCCTTCAATGTAAATCGGCTCTTCATGGACAACTTCTTTAGAACGGTTTAAATACTCTACATAACTTTTAATTCCGCCTTCGTAATGGTACTCATTTTTGCGCTCTTGTCCTTCACGTTTATCTTCAATCGTGATGTTTACGCCTTTTGTCAAAAAGGCTAATTCGCGCACGCGGTTAGCAAGCAGATCATAATCATACACAGTTGTTTCTGTGAAAATTTCAGGATCAGGGACAAAATGTGTCGTCGTTCCAGTATGATCTGTTTCGCCAATGACTTCAAGGTCTGAAACCGGAATTCCGCGTTTATAGGTTTGACGGTGGATTTTACCGTCACGGTGTACTGTTACAACAAGCTCGGTTGAAAGCGCGTTTACGACTGACGCACCTACACCGTGCAATCCTCCTGACACTTTATAACCGCTTCCGTCAAATTTTCCTCCAGCATGAAGCACTGTCATAATGACTTCTACCGCAGGACGGCCCATTTTTTCATGAATACCGACTGGAATGCCACGGCCATTATCTATTACCGTGATGCTGTTGTCTTTCTCAATTTGAATATTGATATCCGTACAATAACCGGCGAGGGCTTCGTCAATACTATTGTCGACAATTTCCCATACCAGGTGGTGAAGGCCTTTGCTGTTTGTTGAACCGATATACATCCCTGGTCTTTTACGAACAGCTTCCAATCCCTCTAGTACCTGTATCTGATTTTCATCATAACTGTTTTGCTGCTGTTCCATAGCCACGTCATTCACCTACACTTTTCTAAACGATATATTCGTGATCAAAAATTTCTAAGAATCTATTTCAAACATAAATTGCGCACGTTTTTTTAATGTGCCGGAAGATAAGGGAGAGTAATATATATTCTGAACCGTGACTACGATAGATTTGGGCGTGCCGTTTACGGAAGGCACCACCTTGTGTTTCTGTTTTTTCAGAAATTCTTCAACAATAGGCGACATGTTGGCCTTAAAGTCAAAAATGCCGACAATATCTCGTGTTGAAACCACAAAGTCATCACCTAAATGAATATACAATTGCCCACCTCATTTCTTCACTTCACTAACGCACCGTTTTGCACACGGAACATTCCTGCTTGACGTAAGGTTTCGTGATCAATGCCATCAACGCTTGTCGTTGTGACAAACGTTTGCACACGGCCTTGGATCGTATGAAGCAAGTGTGACTGGCGATAATCATCCAGCTCACTCAGTACATCATCCAATAGTAAAATGGGGTATTCTCCGATTTCTTCATGGATCAGGTCAATCTCCGCCAGCTTAAGGGACAATGCCGTGGTTCGCTGCTGTCCTTGAGAACCATACGTCTGCACATCGCGTCCGTTCACATAGAAAAGAACATCGTCACGATGAGGCCCTGACAGCGTAACACCGCGCTCAATTTCTTTTTCTCTTAATTTAGAAAACGCTTCTTGATAGCTATCTCCTATTTTCGACAAGTCTTTAGGATCTGATACCTCAAGAGCCGTATGGTACTTCAGGGTCAGCTCTTCAAGCCCTCTTGAGATGCCCGCATGGATAGGCTGAGCCCATTTTTCGAGCTGCGCTGTAAACTGCAGGCGTTTTACGACGACTTTTGCCGCAACTTCTACAAGCTGATCGGTTAAAACATCGAGCATCGTTCTGTCAGTTTGTTTTCTTGTTTGCAGCTGCTTCAAAAAATGATTTCGCTGGGAAAGGATTTTCTGGTAAAGAGAAAGGTCATGCAGGTAAACAGGAGAAACTTGTCCGATTTCCATGTCAAGAAACCGCCTTCTCACTTGAGGGCTTCCCTTTACAAGATTTAAATCTTCCGGCGCGAACATAATGGTGTTGAGGGCCCCGACATACTGGCTGAGCTTTTGCTGTTCAATATGATTGACCTTGCCCTTTTTACCCTTTTTGGAGATGACGAGCTGCATCGGGATCGCCCCGTTTTGCTTCATCACTCTTCCCTCTATTTTAGCATAGTCTTTGTCCCATCGTATAAGTTCTTTGTCATTTGACGTCCTGTGCGACTTCGCCATGGACAAGACATAGATCGCCTCCATGAGATTTGTTTTCCCCTGGGCGTTTTCTCCGATGATCACATTTACTTTATTTTCAAATTGAAGTTCAGCATGGTCGTAGTTGCGGTAAGATGTCAGTTCTAAGTTCTGGATATACAATCATTGTCACCCGCTTTAATTGACGACTTGAAATGAACCAAATCCTTCAATCTCTACCACATCTCCAACATACAGCTTTCTGCCGCGGCGGTTGTCCGGCTCGTTGTTCACAAGCACATCATGCTCACTTAAAAACCACTTCGCCATACCGCCTGACTGGATGACATCGGCTAATTTCAAGAATTGCCCGAGTGTAATCATCTCTGTATCAATTGAAATCGGATTTGCCATTATATCGACCTCTTTCAAATATCACTAATATCTAATTGTACTAAAAAAAAACGAAATAGGGAAAGGGAAAACTTGTCGGAGCAGATACCGAATAGAAAAGCTGCCGAAAGGGTCGGCAGCAGTGTATCGGATTAATAGGTTCTGACAGGAAGGATAAGTTGTACAATCGTTTCATCATTCGGTGTGCGAATTAAGAAAGGTCTCATTGCACCTGTAAAGCTTACTCGTATTTCTGCTCCTTCAAGCACCTTTAGTGCATCCAGCATATATTTTGGACTAAATGAGATATTTAATTCCTCACCTTCGATCTGATCAGCAAGAATCGCTTCTACAACTTTTCCGATTTCAGGTGAGTTGGAAGAAATCTCAATGGATTCAGCTGGTTTCGCAGACAGCTTCACCACGTTGTTGCGTCCTTCTCTGGCTAAAAGAGATGCACGATCAATTGCCTGAAGGAATTCTTTTGTGTTCACAATGATTTCTGTTTTGCTTTCTTGCGGAATTAGGCTGGTTGTATCTGGATAATTTCCGTCCAGAAGCCGTGAGAAGAATAAAACATTTTTCGCTTTAAACAGAACTTGGGTTTCCGTGATCACGATATCTACCAGTTCCTGGTTGTCGTCCAAAATCTTGCTGAGTTCAGTTAAGCTTTTTCCTGGAATCACGACGTTATAAGATCTGTCTTCTGGAATATCAAGTTTTGCCTTTCTTAATGCAAGACGGTGGCTATCCGTCGCAGTGCATAATAATTCGCTTTGCTCCACTTTCCAGTTTACACCTGTCAAGATAGGGCGTGTTTCTGAGGTGGACACCGCGAATACTGTTTGTCTGATTAGATTTTTTAACAAGTCAGTTGGAATCTGAATCGCGTGATGTTCTTCAATCTGCGGCAAGTGCGGATACTCATCAGCATCCAGGCCGTTTAGATTAAATTCAGCTTTGCCTGAACGGATAATCGTCAGATACTGATTTTGCACTTCGATTTCTACAGTTGCCATCGGCAGTTTTTTTACAATCTCACTAAAGAAGCGGGCTTGCAGAACGATGCTTCCAGGCTGTTCTATTGTGACGAGCTCCTTATCTCCGTCTTCTTTTGGAATGAAGGATTCAATTGAAATATCTGAATCACTTCCTGTAAAGGATACGCCATCATCTGATGCAACAATTTTAATACCAGTCAGAATGGGAATCGTAGTTCTGGATGAAACTGCTTTTAATACATCTTGGACACTTTCAACAAGACGATCTTTTTGAATCGTGAATTTCATTTTTATCCTCCTAACGGATAATGTATTAATATATATATTTTTAAAAAAATAGTAGAAGTAATAGTAGGGCTTGTGGATTTGTGGATAAGTTGTGAAAAAGACAGGAAACACAGCCTATCCACATGTGGACAGACTGTGTATGACTTCTGAAAAGTTATTCACACTTTCCCCGATTAATCCCCGGTCCTGCTATTTAAGCTGTTCTTTAATTTCTTTTACATGCTGCTGAAGCTGTTCATCATCTGCCAGCAGTTTTGAAATTTTTTCATGCGCATGAATAACGGTCGTGTGGTCACGGCCTCCAAACTCTTCACCGATTTTAGGAAGAGAGGAATCAGTCATTTCCCTCGATAGGTACATGGCGATTTGTCGCGGATAAGCTACTGATTTTGTTCGTTTTTTTGCTTTGAAATCCTCGAGTTTAATATTAAATTGCTGGCCTACTACCCTCTGAATTTCTTTTATCGTGATGACTTTCGGTTTTGAAGAAGGAATAATATCTTTCAACGCCTCAGCGGCCAGATCAGCATTAATATCTTTATTAATTAAAGATGAGTAAGCAACAACTCTGATTAATGCTCCTTCAAGTTCCCGAATATTGCTGTCGATTTGATTTGCGATATAAAGCATAACCTCGTTTGGAATATCGAGGCCCTCCGCTTTGGCTTTTTTTCTTAAAATTGCAATCCTCGTTTCTAAATCTGGCGGCGTGATATCCGTAATCAAACCCCATTCAAAACGTGAACGCAATCTGTCTTCAAGTGTCGGAATTTCTTTTGGAGGTCTGTCACTTGAAATGACGATTTGTTTGCTTTCTTCGTGCAATGTGTTAAATGTATGGAAAAATTCTTCCTGAGTCTGTTCTTTCCCCGCTAGAAATTGAATATCATCTATCAAAAGCACATCAACATTTCGATAGCGATTGCGGAAGTCGACGGCTTTATTATCTCGGATAGAGTTGATGAATTCGTTTGTAAATTTTTCAGAAGACAGATAAACAACTTTGGCAGAAGGATTATGATCTATAACATAATGGCCGATCGCATGCATTAAGTGTGTTTTTCCTAAGCCGACGCCCCCATAGATAAATAAAGGGTTGTATGCTTTTGCGGGTGCTTCCGCAACTGCGAGGGAAGCAGCGTGTGCAAATCGGTTTCCAGATCCGATGACAAAAGTATCAAAAGTATATTTTGGATTGAGCATATTTTGAGGAAAATCAGATGTATCTTCTTTGACCGCCTTTTTGACTTGCGGTTTTGGCAAAAAGTCTTCAACATCTTGATTTTGAGGAATGACAAACTTAATGCTCAATTCTTCCCCGGTTAATTCATATATAGTATCTGCAATCAGATGCAAGTATCTGGACTCCAGCCAGTCTCTGGCAAATTCATTGGGAGCCGTGATCGTTAATGTATCTCCTTGCAGTGAGTGCGCTTTGGTTGATTTCATCCAAGTCTCAAAACTCGGTTTGCTCAATTTTTTTTCGATTTGAGCAAGGGCTTGGTTCCACAGGTCTAATATATTTTCCATCCTCCAGCACGTCCCTCCTTTTCATAGAAAATGGTGTCTTTCTCTGTTATAGAACACAAAAAAAGAGCAAATGGCGCTTGCCATTCGTACACATTAAATGTTGAAAACATATAATATAGTAGATAAATAGCTTTTCGACAAATTTCACAACTTGTGGACAACCTTCTACACAAGCTGTGTGAAATCAATCCACAACTTATCCACACTTTGTGGATAAAGAGTAAAGGTGAGATTAGTAATCAAGAGTTAAAACACAAATATAATACCAAATTAAACGAGAGCTTGCAATGGTTGTCACAATCTTATCCACAAAGCGGACAACCTGTTGAAAAAATCTTGTCCACAGAGGTTGGTAATGTGAAAATGTTGTCGATAACCACTGTGGATATTAAAAAAGAGCTAAAAAGATATCCACATTCGTATTTTTAAAGCAGTTTTTCTGATTTTTTTTCGTTAAATTAAGGAATCTAAAAAATAAGGTTTCGAAAGTCAGGAAGGTGTGGTATCCTATTATGGTTGCAAGAAATAAAAGCACTAGTGAAGTTGACAATGAATAGGTAACGCAAATATAATAATTAAGACTGTCTTTAACAGCTATTCCTCGAGGGAGGTGTCATAAATGAAAAGAACATTCCAACCGAATAACCGTAAACGCAGTAAAGTTCATGGCTTCAGAAGCCGTATGAGTTCAAAAAACGGTCGTCTAGTTTTAGCACGCCGTCGCCGTAAAGGCAGAAAAGTATTATCAGCTTAGGCCACTGAATAATGTCAGTGGTCTTTTTTCACTTTATGGGAAAAAGATAGATGTGATGCATAATGAACCGGGGGGTATTCCCTGGTTCTGATGCATCTCATTTTCATCATAAATTTTAAAAGTTTCTGCCAGCCAGTATCGGAGTGAGTCATTTGAAGAAGCGAAATCGTTTAAAGAAAAATGAAGATTTTCAAAAAGTGTTTAAGCATGGGACATCAATAGCGAATCGCCAGTTTGTCTTATATATGCTTGATCAGCCTGAAAACGATGAGCTGCGCGTTGGGCTTTCCGTCAGCAAAAAAATTGGCAATGCTGTGATGCGAAATCGGGTCAAACGTTTGATTCGGCAGGCTTTTCTTGAAGAGAAAGAAAGACTGAAGGAAAAGGATTACATCATTATTGCTAGAAAACCGGCGAGCCAGCTGACATATGAGGAAACGAAAAAAAGTCTGCAGCATCTATTCAGGAAGTCTTCTTTATATAAGAAATCTCCGTCAAAGTAGGCATTATCACTGCTTGCTTACAACTTTTAAAAGCGCTTCCTTTCTGGTTGATCAGAAAAAGACACCATTTAAAACTGAAAGATGCTAAAATACATACAAGTATGATTTGCAATAAAAGAGTGTAAAGATTAATTATAGGAGGAAATGTTGTTGAAAAGGAGAATAGGGTTGCTATTAAGTATGGTTGGCGTATTCATGCTTCTGGCTGGATGCTCGAGTATGAAGGAGCCGATCACTGCAGATAGTCCGCATTTTTGGGACAAGTACGTAGTGTTTCCATTGTCTGAGCTCATTACGTATGTTGCGAAATTGACGGGGGATAACTATGGACTATCAATTATTCTTGTTACCATTTTAATTCGTTTATTAATTTTACCGCTGATGATTAAGCAGCTGAGAAGTTCAAAAGCGATGCAGGCTTTACAGCCGGAAATGCAAAAGCTTAAAGAAAAATACAGCTCAAAGGATCAAAAAACACAGCAAAAGCTTCAGCAGGAAACAATGGCTTTATTCCAAAAGCATGGTGTCAATCCGTTGGCGGGATGTTTCCCGATTTTAATCCAGATGCCGATTTTAATTGGATTCTATCATGCGATCATGAGAACACAGGAGATTTCAGAGCATAGTTTCTTATGGTTTGACTTAGGAGAAAAGGATCCATACTATATTCTTCCTATCGTTGCCGGTGTTGCTACATTTGTTCAGCAAAAACTGATGATGGCGGGCAATGCGCAGCAAAATCCGCAAATGGCGATGATGCTTTGGATTATGCCGATTATGATTATCGTATTTGCGATCAACTTCCCGGCGGCTCTTTCTCTTTATTGGGTAGTCGGTAACTTATTTATGATTGCACAAACTTTCCTCATTAAAGGGCCAGATATTAAAAAAAGTCCTGAGCCGGAAAAAGCCGGAGGAAAGAAAAAGTGAGGAATGTGACTGCTGCAGGGCGAAATGTCGACGAAGCAGTACAGTCCGGATTGCAAGAGCTGGAATTAACGAAGGATAAGGTAGAAATTACCGTTATTGAAGAGGGAAACAAAGGGTTTCTCGGTATTTTCGGTAAAAAGCCGGCGGTTGTAAAGCTGGTTGAAAAGATTGATCCGATTCAGCAAGCGAGGTCTTATCTTCAAACGATTGCCGAAGCGATTGCCGGGAAGTCTGATGTGACTGTTCAAGAAAGCAAAAAGGCAGTGCGTTTTCATATAACAGGTGAAAAAGCGGCATTGTTGATTGGGAAAAGAGGACAAACCTTGAATGCCCTTGAAACTTTGACACAGCTTGTCCTTAATCGCTATCCAGGCCAATATAAAAATGTGACGGTGGATGCAGAAAACTATCGTTTGAAAAGAAAAGAGACACTGAGTCAGCTGGCCATCAGGCTTGCAGACCAGGTCCTGAAAACGAAAAAAGCAGTTCATCTTGAACCTATGCCGTCCAGTGAAAGAAAAATTATTCACGATACTCTTTGTGGATATGCAAATCACCAGATCAAAACATATTCAATGGGTGAAGGCGAAAATCGCCATCTCGTTATTTCCCATAAAAGATAGCATAAAACCGAAGTCCGATAAAAAAGGGATTTCGGTTTTTTTGTATGAGAAAAATCTATTTTTCCTTGTCATATCAAGCTTTTGCCGTTTAAGTTTTTTCTTTTTAGGTGTATCCTGTTGATAAAAAGGAAGTTCAGGAAATAAAATTAATTGTTATTCACATGTGGATAAGTTAAAGTAATAGGAGGCGAATTCCTAATTCTGTGGATAACACATCTTCCACTTCGAACCAAACTATGTTATCTTTTAGTTTTGGCATAAAAAAATTTTTTATATAGATGAAAGTATCAGTAAAGAGAGGTGAAAAGCATGGATACAATTGCAGCAATTTCCACTCCGATGGGAGAAGGCGCGATTGCGATTGTACGGTTGAGCGGACCAGAAGCAATTCAAATCGCAGATAAAATTTATAAAGGACCGAAGGGAAAAACACTCAGCTCGGTCGAATCACATACGATTCATTATGGTCATATCGTAGACAGACCTTCGGATCGTGTCGTTGAGGAAGTAATGGTATCAGTGTTAAAAGCACCGAGAACTTTTACACGTGAAGATGTTATCGAAATAAACTGTCACGGGGGAATTGTGACTGTGAACCAAGTGCTTCAGCTCGCATTGAGAGAGGGAGCGAGACTGGCAGAGCCTGGTGAATTTACGAAACGCGCGTTTTTAAACGGCCGAATTGATCTTTCACAGGCGGAAGCGGTTATGGATTTAATCAGAGCAAAAACGGACCGGGCAATGAACGTCGCCATGAATCAAATGGAAGGGCGTCTTTCTGCTTTGGTGCGCCGTTTACGCAGTGAGATTTTAGAAACGCTTGCCCACGTTGAGGTGAATATAGATTACCCGGAGTACGATGATGTAGAGGAAATGACACATCAGCTTTTGGTTGAAAAGGCAACCGCCGTGAAAAAAGAAATAGAGGCGCTGCTGAGGACTTCTGAGCAAGGAAAAATTTTGCGAGAAGGTCTTTCTACAGTCATTATCGGCCGGCCGAATGTAGGAAAATCATCTCTTCTGAACAGTCTTGTACATGAGGCAAAAGCCATTGTAACCGATATTCCCGGAACGACTCGGGATGTAATTGAAGAATACGTTAATGTAAGGGGCGTTCCACTTCGTCTGGTTGATACAGCAGGTATTCGTGAAACAGAGGATATTGTTGAACGAATCGGTGTTGAACGTTCTCGCCAGGTTCTAAAGGAAGCGGACCTGATTTTACTTGTGCTTAATTATAGTGAAGAGCTTTCTGAAGAAGACGTAAAGCTTTTTGAAGCCGTTGAGGGCATGGACGTTATCGTGATTATGAATAAGACTGACCTTGAGGCGAAGATCGACAGTGAGCGTGTCCGTGAGCTTGCCAATGGACGTCCTGTTGTCACGACATCTCTATTAAAAGAGGAAGGCATCAATGATCTGGAAGAAGCGATTCAATCGCTGTTCTATACGGGTGCCATTGAAAGCGGAGACCTGACTTATGTCAGCAACACACGTCATATCTCTATTTTACAGCAAGCCAAACGAGCCATTGAAGATGCGCTTAGCGGCATCGAACAGGATGTCCCGATCGACATGGTGCAAATCGACCTTACAAGATGCTGGGAGCTTTTGGGGGAAATCATCGGAGATTCTGTCCACGAAAGCTTAATTGATCAGCTCTTTTCTCAATTCTGTTTAGGAAAATAATAAAAGGAGGAACTAAAATCATGGGGTATGAAGCAGGCCAATACGATGTGATTGTGATTGGCGCCGGGCATGCCGGTGTTGAGGCAGCCCTCGCATCAGCACGCCAAGGCGCCAAAACGCTTGTCTTAACCATCAACTTAGATATGGTTGCATTTATGCCATGTAATCCGTCTGTCGGCGGCCCCGCAAAAGGGATTGTCGTCCGCGAAATTGACGCGCTCGGCGGAGAAATGGGCAGAAACATCGATAAAACGCATATTCAAATGAGAATGCTGAATACTGGAAAAGGTCCTGCGGTTCGTGCATTGCGTGCGCAAGCAGACAAATTCCAATACCAGCACGAAATGAAAAATACGCTTGAAAAAGAACCAAACTTAACAATGCTGCAAGGAATTGTGGAACGGCTGATTGTTGAAGACGGCGAATGCCGTGGTGTTATTACACAAACCGGCGCGCATTATCGTGCGAAAGCAGTTGTCATGACGACAGGGACATATTTAAGAGGACGAATCATTCTTGGTGATCTGTCTTACTCAAGCGGCCCGAATAACCAACAGCCTTCTATTAAGCTTTCTGAGCATTTGGAGGAACTGGGCTTTGATCTCGTTCGTTTTAAAACAGGTACGCCGCCTCGCGTTAAAAGTGACACGATTGATTACAGCAAAACGGAAATTCAGCCTGGTGACGATGTGCCTCGCGCTTTCTCATATGAAACAGTGGAATATATTACAGATCAGCTTCCTTGCTGGCTGACATATACAAGCCCTGAGACACATGAGATTATTGACAGCAACCTGCACCGTTCACCGATGTATTCCGGTATGATCAAAGGTACGGGCCCAAGATATTGCCCGTCCATTGAAGATAAAGTTGTCCGATTTAATGATAAACCGCGTCACCAGATCTTCCTTGAGCCGGAAGGCAGAAATACGCAGGAAGTTTATGTTCAAGGTTTGTCTACTAGTCTTCCAGAGGACGTGCAGCAAAGAATGCTTGCAACGATTCCTGGTCTTGAAAATGTGCAAATGATGAGAGCCGGCTATGCGATTGAGTACGATGCGATCGTACCGACACAGCTATGGCCGACACTTGAAACGAAAAAAATCACAAACCTTTACACTGCAGGCCAAATTAACGGAACATCCGGTTATGAAGAAGCTGCGGGACAAGGGATTATGGCGGGCATCAATGCAGGACGAAAAGCACTTGGAAAAGAAGAAGTGATTCTAAGCCGTTCTGACGCCTACATTGGTGTTTTGATTGATGACCTTGTAACAAAAGGAACCAATGAACCATACCGTCTTTTGACATCACGTGCTGAATACAGATTGCTTCTTCGCCATGACAATGCTGATTTGCGTCTGACAGAAATCGGACACCGCATTGGATTGATTTCTGATGAGCGATATGCAGCTTTTGAGAAGAAAAAAGCGGCGATCGAAGCGGAGAAAAAACGTCTGCACTCTGTCATTATCAAGCCGTCTCCGGAAAATCAAGAATATATCCGTTCTCTTGGCGGAAGCGAATTGAAAGATGGAGTTCGCGGCACAGACTTGATGAAACGTCCTGAAATGAACTATGAAACAGTCACAAAACTGGCGCCGCCAGAAGTGCCGGTTCCGCAAGACGTAGCAGAACAAGTAGAAATCCAAGTGAAATATGAAGGATATATTGAAAAATCCCTTCAGCAAGTGGAAAAACTGAAGAAGATGGAAAACAAAAAAATTCCAGATCGAATTGATTACGACGCAATCAAAGGGATCGCGACTGAGGCGCGTCAAAAGCTGAAAAATGTGCGTCCTTTGTCTGTTGCCCAAGCTTCCCGCATTTCCGGTGTAAACCCGGCGGACATTTCAATTCTATTGGTGTATTTAGAGCAGGGACGCATTGCGAAGATAGCCGAGTAGAAAGGATGACGGCATGAATATTGAAGAATTTACTTCTAGTTTGGCGGGAAAAGGGATCACCCTTTCTCCCCGTCAGCTGGAGCAATTTGAGCTGTATTACGACATGCTGGTTGAATGGAACGAAAAAATCAATCTGACTTCAATTACAGAGAAAAAAGAAGTGTATCTTAAGCATTTTTATGATTCCATTACAGCTGCTTTTTATGTCGACTTCAATCAAGTGAACACGATTTGTGATGTCGGAGCGGGAGCGGGATTTCCGAGTCTTCCGATTAAAATATGCTTTCCGCACCTCCATGTCACAATCGTGGATTCACTCAACAAGCGGATTACATTTTTAGAGAAATTGTCTGAAGCTTTGCAATTGGAGAATACGACATTCTGCCATGACCGAGCTGAAACATTCGGACAGCGGAAAGACGTACGGGAAAGCTATGATATTGTGACCGCGCGAGCAGTTGCAAGACTATCTGTTTTGAGCGAACTTTGCCTGCCTCTGGTGAAGAAAAACGGTTTATTTGTTGCTTTAAAAGCCGCATCAGCTGAAGAAGAACTGAATGCAGGCAAAAAAGCCATCACGACGCTTGGAGGAGAACTTGAGAATATCCATTCCTTTAAGCTGCCTATTGAAGAAAGCAATCGTAACATTATGGTGATACGCAAGAAAAAAAATACACCTAAGAAGTATCCAAGAAAACCGGGGACTCCTAATAAATCGCCAATTGAAGGGTAATTTAGACAGCCTGATATGACAATACCATCATATTTTCATCAAAATTGATGGATATACAGCAGGAAAAACCATGAGAAAATAGAATTATAAAAATGGCAGTTTTTAAAGGTGGTGTAGGTACATGAAGCATTCATTCTCTCGTTTCTTCGGGCTTGGTGAGAAGGAACAGGAACCGGAGATTGCTGAACATGAGACAAACAAAGAAGAGATTCTGGAAATACCGGTAAATGCTATCGTTCCCAACCGTTTTCAGCCACGCACCATTTTCTCAGATGAAAAAATCAAAGAGTTAGCAATGACCATTCATACACACGGCATTATTCAGCCGATTGTTGTCCGGCATACAGAAGAAGAAGGCCAATACGAACTCATTGCAGGTGAAAGACGCTGGAGAGCGGTACAATCGCTCGAGTGGGAAAAGATTCCGGCTATTATTAAGGATTTTTCCGACACGGAAACCGCTTCTGTGGCGTTAATTGAAAACTTGCAGCGGGAAGAATTGTCTTCTATTGAGGAAGCGCATGCCTATGCTCGGCTTCTTGAGCTGCATGACTTAACACAGGAAGCACTCGCACAGCGTTTAGGAAAAGGGCAATCCACAATTGCGAATAAGCTGCGGTTATTAAAGCTGCCCCAGCCGGTCCAAGAGGCGATTATGGAAAAGAAAATCACTGAGCGTCATGCCAGAGCGCTGATTCCGCTGAAACAGCCTGAGCTCCAAGTCACACTGCTCACAGAGATTATTGAGAAAAGTTTAAATGTAAAGCAGACGGAAGACCGCGTGGTGAAAATGCTGGAGCAAGGCCAGAGAAAACCAAAGCCTAAACGCAAAGCGTTCAGCAGAGATACAAGAATTGCAATGAACACGATTCGCCAGTCACTATCAATGGTTGAAGACAGCGGTGTAAAATTGAATACGGAAGAAGAAGAATTTGAAGAATATATTCAATTAACGATTCGCATACCAAAATAAAAGCTCTCCTAAAAAGCAGGAGAGCTTTTATTTTTATGGTAAAAGGAAATTAATTACTTATAGTGAATAATGCTATATTAGAATTCTTTTTTTCGAGCCTGTGGATACATTCTTTAGTATTTTGCGGAGAATCACTGCATGTCCGATGGTATAACGTGATGGCATGACGAGAGCCGATCAGACGATAACCAGGCCATAGCTTCTTTCTTGATCCACTTTGTCGTTTTTTTCGTAAGAAATTTGATGTTTGTTCAGTCCAGCTTTAATGATCAGATGATTTCTCTCAATACATATTTCAGAATAAAGCACTAAATGATGAGCACGCTTAAAAGAGTCAGCAGATTAGAAATGATCCAGCCTGAAACCCCACATTTCCCAGCATAAAAGGAACATTGGCGTCTGCTTGTATCAGTATTATAGGAATGCAATCATCAGCGTAACGGGTATATCTTTCTTTGTTTTATAAACCATGTTCTCACCGTCCTGTACGTTCTGCACTAAAACTTCTTCTTTAAAAAATTCCTTTCTTAAGACAAAAAAGCATGGAAATTGCAGATTTCATAAGAGAAAGCATATAACATGCTTGGATTTTCAATTATTTCCCTTCTGAATCGGAACAAAATGATGAAAAAAATGAAACGCTTTAATCTTTTTTTGATAGAATAGAAGCAAGATAGTACATGTTCATGTGAAAGTAGGTGACATCGTGGGAAAAATCATAGCAATTACGAACCAAAAAGGCGGAGTGGGCAAAACAACGACGTCTGTCAACCTTGGGGCATGCTTAGCTTACATAGGGAAAAGGGTTCTGCTGGTAGATATTGATCCGCAGGGGAATGCAACAAGCGGATTAGGGATTGAAAAAGCCGATGTAGAGCAGTGTGTGTACGATATTTTAGTAGATGATGCAGATGTAATAGATATTATTAAAGCAACGACAGTAGAGAACTTGGACGTGATTCCTGCGACGATTCAGCTTGCCGGAGCTGAAATCGAGCTGGTCCCGACGATTTCTAGAGAAGTAAGACTGAAAAGGGCGCTTGAAGCAGTAAAACAAAATTATGATTATATTATCATTGATTGTCCGCCGTCATTAGGGCTGCTGACGATTAACGCGCTTACTGCCTCAGATTCCGTTGTGATTCCTGTACAATGCGAATATTACGCCTTGGAGGGGCTCAGCCAGTTATTAAATACAGTACGTCTTGTGCAAAAGCATTTGAATACTGATTTAATGATTGAAGGTGTATTGCTGACAATGCTTGATGCCCGTACGAATCTCGGCATCCAAGTAATTGAAGAGGTTAAAAAATATTTTAGAGATAAAGTATATAAGACGGTTATTCCGCGTAATGTCCGTCTGAGCGAGGCACCGAGTCACGGAAAACCCATCATTTTATACGATCCGCGGTCAAGAGGAGCGGAAGTATATTTAGATTTAGCAAAGGAAGTGGCTGCGAATGGCTAAAGGTCTTGGAAAAGGGATTAATGCGTTGTTTAATCAGGTCGATTTGTCTGAAGAGACAGTTGAAGAAATCAAAGTTGCCGATTTACGCCCTAATCCTTATCAGCCAAGAAAACACTTTGACGACGAGGCATTAGCTGAACTAAAAGAATCTGTGCTGCAGCATGGCATTCTTCAGCCTCTAATCGTCAGAAAATCTCTAAAAGGCTATGATATTGTTGCGGGCGAACGGCGTTTTCGAGCGGCAAAGCTTGCTGGTTTAGACACAGTTCCGGTGATTGTACGTGAATTATCAGAGGCATTAATGAGAGAAATTGCTTTATTGGAAAACCTTCAGCGTGAAGATTTATCGCCGCTTGAAGAGGCCCAGGCCTATGACTCCTTGCTGAAACATTTAAATCTCACGCAAGAACAGCTTGCCAAACGTCTTGGGAAAAGCAGACCGCATATTGCGAATCATTTAAGATTGCTGACTCTGCCAGAAAACATTCAGCAGCTTATTGCTGATGGTACGCTTTCTATGGGACATGGACGCACGCTACTTGGCCTGAAAAACAAAAATAAGCTTGAACCGCTTGTACAAAAAGTGGTTGCGGAGCAGCTCAATGTTCGCCAGCTTGAGCAGCTGATTCAGCAGTTAAATGAGAATGTTTCACGTGAAACAAAGAAGAAAAAAGAACCTGTGAAAGATGCGGTTCTAAAAGAACGGGAATCTTATCTCCAAAATTAT
Source organism: Bacillus sp. C28GYM-DRY-1 (assembly GCF_030519405.1). Lineage (NCBI taxonomy): Bacteria > Bacillati > Bacillota > Bacilli > Caryophanales > Bacillaceae > Bacillus > Bacillus sp. C28GYM-DRY-1. The sequence continues at coordinate 155,330 of NZ_JAUMKF010000007.1, read as the reverse complement.
TTTGGCACAACGGTTAATATTAAAAGACAAAAGAAAAAAGGTAAAATTGAAATCGAATTTTTCTCTAATGAAGATCTTGACCGGATATTAGAACTTTTGTCTGAACGAGAATCATAAATAAAGAAACCATCTTTCAAGCGAAGATGGTTTTTGGTTTATATACGTCCAGTGAGCCTGTGCAGCGGGTTCAGGCGTTCCTGCCTCCACTCTGTTCGATCTGTTAAACTCAATCCTTCAGCAAGAACATTGGCCATATTCATGACCAAGTGTAACCTTGTATTTTGCAATACAAAGTATTCCATAAAACCACTCACATTCACAATTCCGTTAATATGAAGATCTCCCACTTCAGGAAGGTCTTTTTGCACACCGGCACCAGGCTTTAATGGCCCTTCTCCGATTTGAAACGAGCCTACACTCTTGACACGTCCTAAGCATGCATCGACTGCTATAATAAATGGTTTTTTATGTAACTTTTGAATGTCATTGATTTTATCCTTCATGTTCACAGCATGGACAGGATCAGATAAGGTTCCATAGACATGGAATCTGGTGAGTGGCATTTGTTTGAGTTTCATTCCTACGAGCGGGCCTAATGAATCACCGGTTGAACGGTCTGTTCCGATACAAACCACGACAATTGGTTTGCCGGCAGCTTTACGTAAGGATGAAGATAGAATGGTTTGGATTTGTTTTGCAGCTGCTGCATCTGTATGTGAAACATATTGCTTTGCTCGTTCCTGAGAGGAAAAAAGCCCGCCTTTTCGATTCATAGGTTTCACTTCCTTGTTATAGTAGGTAACAAAATTGCTATGGGGTGTGCTTAGTTATGTAAGGTTGTTTACAGTATATCCAGCAGTACGATTTTTTATGCTTTGTGTATGACAACGGATATTTCCAAAAAGTAGAGGAGTGATATAGAGGATTGATTAGAAGTATTGTGCCCTAATGCCTCTATAATGTTCAAGCACAGAGTGTTTATAAAATATACTAACGAAGTTAAGAATGCTGGGAATTGAATTGATTTTCAATCCGCCTGTTTTCCCGACCTTGTCATACACATCAGCAGTTTCTGGGAGAAGATGCATACAGAGGTTCTTTCCTTATTTCCAGGGGCCAATTAATATCCTGTTTAGACTGCCTGAATCGGCAGTTTTTTTATGTGTATTTCGTATGGTAATTTCACCTTGTGGTCAATGTCTATGAAAATATGGCATGTTTGCTTTCAGTTATTTATATAGTAACAGTAAGGAACAAGCTGAACTCTGTGTTATGAGGTGATGATGTTGTGGAGAGCCGGAATGAAGTGGATGCTGCTCATATTAGGGAGCCTGATCGGGGCCGGATATGCGAGCGGTCAGGAGATATGGCAGTTTTTTGGAGTGGAAAGCGGACTTGCTATTGTGTTATTTACTATCATGTTCATTTTCTCGTCTTATATTGTGATGAAAATCAGTTTTAAGGTTCAATCCACTCATTTTCTGCCGGTTCTGGAACATTTGATGGGACCATGGCTGGCGAAAATTTATGATGTCCTTATCGTTTTTTATTTGTTTTCAACGACTATGGTGATGATTGCCGGAGGCGGTGTGACCCTGCAAATGTACAAGCTTCCTTTCTGGTGGGGAATTGCACTGATTTGCATCGTGACAGTGTGTTTGTTTCTCTGGGATGTGAAAGGAATATTATCAGTAAACGGTTTTTTAATACCTGTTTTAGTAGCAGGGCTGCTTTATGCGCTGATCTCCTTTCAGAGCACCCATCACCATACGTGGACAATTGATCTGACTCGGCAGTATAACTGGCCTGCGAGCATTACGTTTACCTCTTTAAATATTCTTTCAGTTGTCGCGATTTTATCCTCCGTTGGGAAAGAAATGAAAGGGCTCGGAGAAGCGAAAATCGCAAGTGTGGCAAGCGGACTTATTTTTGGCGTGATCTCTTTTGTTTATAATGAAACGTTAGTGGAGCTGGCGGGCTCCCTTTCTCAGTTTGAGATACCGTTGTTTGCTGTTTTGGAGGGAGCGCCTTATCTCCTTTTTTTATGTATGACGGCGGTGCTGTGTCTTGCGATTTACACGACGACAGTAGCTGGTTTACTGGGGCTGTCCAGCCGGCTGATGGCGTTTGTCCATATGCCGAGATGGATGATTGTGTTGTTTCTGTTAGTGTTCATGGTGCCTTTTACTTCTTTCGGTTTTTCTGATTTGATCGCGTTCTTGTATCCGATATACGGGATGCTGAATTTATATTTGCTAGTTTGTCTGCTGTTATATCCTATTTTAAGCAAATGGAAATAATAGGATTCCTTTCTTTTCGGATATCTTGATTGCTCTTATGATCAGTTTTTTTGTACAATAGATACAGCAGTCTATGAAAAGAGGTGAAGGGTCTTGGCGGATAAAGACTTTGGCCTGAATGATATCGTAGAAATGAAAAAACCGCATCCATGCGGAGCGAACAGCTGGAAAATTATACGCATGGGAATGGATATTCGAATTAAGTGTGAGGGATGTTCTCACAGTGTAATGATTCCGAGAAAAGAATTTGAAAGAAAACTAAAAAAAGTACTTGTCAAGCATGAGGAGCCTACTTCGTAAAAAGGCCGGCACTCATGCTTTTTCATATAGAAGGTAAGGAGAAGACGGCGATGAGCAAAGTGCATCAGTCAGCATGTCCGCTGAATTGCTGGGACAGCTGCGGCTTTTTGGTGACTGTTGAAGACGGAAAGGTAACAAAGGTGGACGGAGATCCGAACCATCCGATTACGGAAGGCAAAATCTGCGGCCGCGGCAGAATGCTTGAGACAAAAACAAATTCGCCTCAGCGACTCCGCTATCCGATGAAAAAACAAAATGGCGAGTTTGTGCGGATTTCCTGGGATCAGGCACTGGATGAAATTGCCGACAAACTTCGGGAGATCAAGGAAACGTCGGAGACGACTGCTGTTTTGCACAGCCACGATTATGCGAATAACGGTTTGCTGAAAGCGCTAGATCAGCGTTTTTTTAATGGATATGGCGGTGTGACTGAAATTGTCGGAAGCATATGCTGGGGCTCCGGTATCGAGGCGCAAAGCTGGGATTTCGGCCGTTCGTACGGGCATGGCCCGCTTGATATTTACAATAGCAAACATGTTGTTGTGTGGGGAAGAAATGTATCCAGAACGAATATGCACTTATATCATCACTTGCAGCAGGTGAAGAAAAAGGGCGCCACAATTACTGTGATTGACCCGATCTTCAATCCGACCGCCAAGCTTGCAGACCGCTATATCTCTGTAAAGCCGGGAATGGATGGCTGGCTTGCGGCAGCTGTTTTAAAGGTTCTGATTGAGACAGGAAGAACGGATGAGACGTTTATTTCTGAGAACTCTGTCGGTTTTGATGATGTGAAAGAGCTTTTGAACACCATTCCTTTAGAAGAGTTTATTGTAAAAACAGAAACTTCTATGGAGGAGCTGGAGTATCTGGCCGATTTGTATGCTGATGGCCCAGTGTCTACTTTTATGGGCCTTGGTATGCAGCGCTATAAAAACGGCGGAGAAACGATTCGCTGGATTGATGCACTCGTTGCGGCAAGCGGAAATGTCGGAATAAAAGGCGGAGGCGCGAATTTCGGAAATGTCCAAATTGGTGAAAGCTTTGCGAAAACGAAGCTGACGCTGCCGGAATTAAAAACAGCATCACGTTCGTTTTCAATGATGACACAGGCCGAAGAGGTGCTGACGGCTGTTGATCCAGCAATCGAAATGATTATCGTGACGTGCGGAAACCCGCTGACCCAGGTGCCAAACACAAATAAAGTGAGACAAGCGTTTGAAAAGGTTCCGATGACGGTAGCGATTGATTCTATCATGACGGATACGGCAAAACTATGTGACTATGTTTTGCCGACGGCCACTGTTTTTGAAGAAGAGGATATCTACTATTCCAGCATGTATCATCATTACGTTCAGTATGGGAAAAAGCTTGTGGAGCCGCAGGGTGAAGCGAAGTCGGACAGCTGGATCTGGTCAGAGCTTGCAAAACGCCTTGGATTTGGCGAGTTGTTTGAACACAGCACTGAAGAATTTTTGGAAATGGGGCTTTCTTCATTGGAAGAAGAGGATGTGACGCTTGAGCGATTGAAAGAAAAAGGCCATCTCCCTCTTCCGGTTAAACAAGTGCCATGGGATGACTATCAGTTTTTGACGCCGAGCGGAAAATTTGAATTTACTTCGTCGCTAGCTGAGGAAAAAGGATTTAACGGCGTGCTTGAGTTAAATGTGCCCGAAGAATCTGCTTTCCATAACGAGGATTTAGCTGGAAAGTATCCTTATACGCTGTTGTCCATTCACCCGCAGCGTTCTAATCATTCTCAGCATGTGCCGTTTATTGAAAAGCTTCAGCATATTCAAGTGGATATTTCTCCAGATATAGCGGCTGAGCAGAATCTTCAGGACGGAGACGAGGTTGCCATCTTTAATGACCGCGGGCGCTTGACGGGTAAGGTGAAGGTGATGAAGCAGGCTCATCCGAAGACGATTAATATAGATGAAGGCATGTGGGCGGCTTTTGGAGGTTCAGTCAATGCACTGACAAATGATACAAATTCTGATAATGGTATGGGAAGCACGCTTTTTGACTGTTTAGTGGGCTTGAAAAAAGCATAACCAATGGGATTGGCAGGCTGAAAATGCTTTTTTGTCAGCTTGTCTTTTCCAGTGAATCTCCTTATAATTGCTCTAGGTTCAAAATACGTTTATACAATGACGGTTTTATATAGAGGAGATGAAAGAATGGCTTTAACAGCTGGAATTGTTGGTTTGCCAAACGTCGGGAAATCAACGCTATTTAACGCAATTACACAGGCCGGTGCCGAATCAGCCAACTACCCGTTCTGTACAATTGATCCGAACGTGGGAATTGTAGAAGTACCTGATGATCGTCTGCAAAAGCTGACTGAGCTGGTCAAACCAAAGAAGACTGTGCCGACTGCTTTTGAATTCACTGATATTGCGGGGATTGTAAAAGGCGCGTCTAAAGGAGAAGGACTCGGTAATAAATTCCTTTCTCACATTCGCCAGGTTGACGCAATTTGCCACGTTGTCCGTGCTTTTTCTGATGACAATATTACACACGTTTCCGGAAAAGTTGATCCGATTGATGACATTGAAACGATCAACCTTGAGCTGATTCTCGCTGATATGGAAACTGTTGAAAAGCGGATTACGCGCGTCAGCAAACTTGCGAAGCAAAAAGATAAAGAAGCTGTATTTGAGTTTGAGATTCTGTCTAAACTGAAAGAAGCGTTTGAGAGTGAAAAGCCTGCTCGTTCTGTTGAGTTCACTGAAGAGCAGCAAAAGCTTGTGAAGCAGCTTCATTTGCTAACTTCGAAGCCTATTTTATACGTAGCGAACGTTAGTGAAGATGAAGTAGCTGATCCTTCCGGTAATGAAAATGTAGCGAAGATTCGCGAGTACGCTGCCGGCGAAAATGCGGAAGTTATCGTTGTTTGTGCGAAAATCGAATCCGAAATCGCTGAGCTTGAAGGCGAAGAAAAGCAAATGTTCCTTGAAGAGCTGGGCATTGAAGAATCAGGTCTTGATCAGCTGATCAAAGCGTCTTATTCCCTTCTAGGCCTTGCAACATACTTCACAGCCGGAGAACAGGAGGTCAGAGCTTGGACATTCAAAAAAGGCATGAAAGCCCCTGAGTGTGCAGGAATTATTCATAGTGACTTTGAGCGCGGCTTCATTCGTGCTGAAACTGTTGCTTATGAGGATCTTATTGCGGGCGGCGGTATGGCAGGAGCGAAAGAAGCAGGAAAAGTCCGTCTTGAAGGAAAAGACTACGTGGTAAAAGACGGAGATGTTATTCATTTCCGATTTAATGTATAGGATGCAGTTGTAAAGGGACAAGAGCTTTGGTATAATATAAAATTGTGAGTAATAGAATTATTGCTCCTTGCCCATTACGGGCCGCTTAGTCCAAAAGGAGGTGCAAACAGATGAGAAAGTACGAAATTATGTACATTATCCGCCCAAACATTGACGATGAGTCTAAAAAAGCAGTTATCGAGCGTTTCAACGACGTTCTGACTTCTAACGGTGCGGAGATCACTGGAACAAAGGATTGGGGTAAACGTCGTCTAGCTTACGAAATCAACGATTTCCGTGACGGTTTCTACCAAATCGTAAATGTTCAATCTGATGCTGCGGCAGTTCAAGAATTTGACCGTCTAGCTAAGATCAGTGACGATATCATTCGCCACATTGTTGTTAAAGAAGAAGAATAAGCAATTTTGAAATATATAATGGTAAAAGGTGGTCTTTCTTATGCTTAACCGAGTTGTATTAGTCGGAAGACTGACAAAAGACCCAGAGCTTCGTTATACGCCAAACGGTGCGGCTGTTGCTACGTTTACTCTTGCTGTGAATCGTACTTTTACGAACCAGTCCGGAGAACGTGAGGCCGATTTCATTAATTGTGTCACTTGGAGAAGACAAGCCGAAAACGTTGCAAACTTCTTGAAAAAAGGAAGCCTTGCAGGCGTAGATGGCCGTTTACAAACAAGAAATTATGAAAACCAGCAAGGACAGCGTGTCTTCGTGACTGAGGTCCAAGCTGAAAGTGTTCAATTTCTTGAGCCGAAAAACGGCGGCGGTTCTGGTTCAGGTGGATACAACGAAGGAAACAGCGGCGGAGGCCAGTACTTTGGCGGAGGCCAAAACGATAATCCATTTGGAGGAAATCAAAACAACCAGAGACGCAATCAGGGGAACAGCTTTAATGATGACCCATTTGCCAACGACGGCAAACCGATTGACATCTCGGATGATGATCTTCCATTCTAATGTGATTATCCCCTAAAATGAAAAAGAAAGGAGGGAAATGACAATGGCAGGAGGACGCAGAGGCGGTCGTGCGAAACGCCGTAAAGTGTGTTATTTCACTTCCAACGGTATCACGCACATCGACTACAAAGATGTAGATCTTCTTAAAAAGTTTGTTTCTGAGCGCGGTAAAATTTTACCACGTCGTGTAACTGGAACAAACGCTAAATACCAACGTAAATTGACTGCAGCGATTAAACGCGCACGTCAAATGGCTTTACTTCCGTACGTAAGCGGTGAGTAAGCTGAAACGTAAAGAGCAAGGGCCTTCGGGTTCTTGCTCTTTTTTATAGGGGGATGAAACATGAAGCTGATTTCATGGAATGTAAACGGCCTGCGGGCTGTCATGAGAAAGATGGATTTCCTCGCTTATCTGAAAGAAGAGGATGCAGATATCATATGTCTTCAGGAAACGAAGATACAGGATGGCCAGGTTGATCTTCAGCCTGATGGCTATCATGTGTATTGGAATTATGCAGTGAAAAAAGGATATTCCGGCACGGCGGTCTTTTCAAAACTTAAGCCACTGCGTGTCATGTATGGTATCGGAATAGAAGAGGATGATCAAGAAGGCAGAGTGATTACACTAGAATTTGAAAACTTGTTTGTGATGACTGTTTACACGCCCAATTCCAAAAGAGGAATGGAGCGAATCGATTATCGGATGCAATGGGAAGAGGATTTATTATCTTATATTATTGAATTGGATAAGAAAAAGCCGGTCATTTTATGCGGTGATTTGAATGTAGCTCATCAGGAGATCGATTTGAAAAATCCAAAGGCAAACCGGAATAATGCCGGGTTTTCTGATCAAGAACGAGGAGCATTCACCCGTTTCTTAGAAGCTGGCTTTGTAGACTCATTCCGCCACGTCTATCCTGATCTTGAAGGCGCTTATTCCTGGTGGTCGTATCGTGCCGGGGCCCGGGACAGAAATATCGGATGGCGTCTCGATTATTTTGTTGTTTCCGAAAGGCTTGAGAAACAGATTGAGGATGCCGGCATATCAGCGGACGTCATGGGTTCCGATCATTGTCCTGTTGAACTTATGATCAATATATGATGAGATAGCAGTAAGGATGTTACACTTACTGCTTTTTTAGCGGAAATCCTGCGAGGATGTTGAAGAATAATGAGGTCAGTGCGGCAGATCCGCACTGACTTTTTTAAATCTGTTTCGCATTCGTATTAGGGCCGAAGCAAATTAATAGCAAGGAGCATGCGAGCCAGCAACCGCCGATAAATAAAAAGACGCTGACATAGCCGAGCTGAACGGCGATAAACCCGACGAGCAATGAGCCGAAGATGTTTGAAAAGCGTCCGAGGCCATAGGCTAAACCGCTGCCAGAGGACCGATATTCAGTCGGATAAGGTTCTGACGTATAAGCGTATAAGTTCGAGGTGAAAACCCTCTCTGTGATATTCACGATGAAACCAAACACAATGATCATGATCGGTATAAAAGTCATGCCATATAAGAGGCCGGCGATAGCTGTCAAAAATGCACTGGCAGCTAAAATCCATTTTCTCTGAAATGTTTCAGAAATCATGGAACCGAGCAATGCGCCAAGCGGAGCGCCAACAGAGTGCAATACGTTATACCACAATGTATTTTCCATAGAGACTCCATTGCTTTTTAACAGGCTTGGAACCCATGAGGCAAATCCGTAGAATCCAAACGTTTCAAAAATCCATACAGCAGATAACACAATAGTGATTTTAAGGTTTCTTCCTTTCAATAGCCCTGCGTAACCCGCATGCTGCTGAACGGTACTGCTTGCTTTAGGCTGAGCTGGTGCCGGAAGAGGGCCTTTCTCTCGTTCAACCTGAGCCTCAATTTTATTGAGGATCGCGTCGGCTTTCGCATATTCACCACGGTTTTCGAGCCAGCGAGGTGATTCTTCGAGACGGCGGATAAAGAAAAAATAAATAAGGCCGACGGCACCCCATACAAAAACAAGTCTCCATCCCCATGAACCAAGCGGAATGACAAAGGCAGACACGATATTAGTGATCGGAACTCCGATCAATCCAATCATGGCACAGAAAGAAATATATTTCCCGCGGACACTGGAAGGAAAAAATTCAGCCAGATAGCTGTTGGTAATGACCATGGCCGCTGCGACACCAAATCCGGTAAGGAAACGGAATGTCATTAAAGACGGGATGTCCCATGCCGTGGCATTGCATAGCGATGCGATTGAGAAAACAAATACAAATAGATTTAAGGCTTTTTTACGGCCAATTCGATCGGACAGCCTTCCACCCAGTGATGCGCCTAAAAACATGCCTAAAAACGAAGCCGCCGTTACATTGGCAATGGTTGAAAGCGGGATGCCCCAGTGCTCAATCAGTGCCGGCGCTACATTGCTGAGGGTAAATAGATCTGCAAGATCAAAGAAATAAACAATGCCGAGAGCGGTTAATACTTGGAAGTGAACGCGGGAAATCGGAAGGCGGTCTAAACGATTCGCTGCGTTTGAGAAAGGATGTGAGTTCATCTGTTTGAAGATCGTATTCATAAAAAACCCCCTTTTGATTTGTAAGAAAAGAATGGAAACTCTCCTCTTGGGAATATTATAAGTATCTTGATTCATTGGCGACAGAGTTCAAATCACTAGATGGAAGAACCAAATTCACACTTTATATATTAATTTTGCTTAAAAGATTTCCAAAACTGTAGATTCATAGCCCAATTTATGCAAATATATAGGAATATTCTCGTTGAAAGGAAGAGACATAGAAGGAATGAATTCATTTATCCGTCCTCTAGAAGGAAACAATACGTTGTGGAGATACTTTCTCTCCTTTTTGGTCATGGTAGGGTTATATGTATTTGGGAATATTGCTTACCTTTTCGCTATACTGTTTACGGTTATTGTGAATTCCGATATCACATTTGATTTGGATGAAGCTGTGCTGAGTGATCCTCTGGTCGATCTTTATTTATCTCATGTCATTTATTTATTTGCGATTCCAGGAGTATGGCTGGCTGTGCGCTTTATTCTGAAACGGCCTTTCCGCACTGTGATTACACCGAATGCAAAGATCAATTGGCGGAGAATATTGTTTGGCTTTATTGCTTATTTCCTGCTGATGATCGCCGTACAATTGATTAATTTTGCGATTCATCCAGACAGCTATTCAATGCAGGATGTTGATGCTTCACGGTTTATATGGCTGCTAGCGGCTGCCCTCATTTTGGTTCCGTTTCAAACATCTGCGGAGGAACTGTTTTTCAGAGGATTTTTGCTTCAAGCTTTCGGGAGATTAACGAAAAATCCACTTATCTTGACATTGATTGTCGGGGGCTTGTTTGGCGTATTGCATTTTGCTAACCCAGAAATGAATAATGGCGCTGTCTGGGCAGGAATTGAGTACTTAACATTTGGTTTTGTATGGACCTATTACACGATTAAAACAGGCAGTATTGAAATATCACTTGGCGCCCATGCCGCGAATAATATGTTTTTATGTATGTTTATCACAGAAAAAAACAGTGTGTATGGAGGAATTCCTTCTTTATTTATGGTTACGCGGGGGAACCCAATGTGGGAGGCTTTATTTACGATAGCGGTAAATCTTATTTTTGCGGGGATCGCGCTTTGGTACCATAAGAAATCAAAAAGTAAGCAGCAGGGGTCTTAATCCCTGCTGCTTATTAACGTTTGGATGGCTTCTTCGATATTGGTTGTCGGCTGCTGGCAGGCGAAGTTTTCACAAATATACACGGTTGTTTTGCCGTCTATGATGCGGTAATCGGCCGCAAAGGGTGCTATGTCTTTGCATTGATCAGGATGCGCTGCCACCAAAATGGAGTCGTTGGGCTTAAAGGCTTTTTGAAGTGCAGTGATGATTTGTTTTCTGTCTGGATCGTCTGCGCTGCCAAAAATAACGATTTCCTTTTTAGGCGTCACATGCTTTAACACGCTTTGCATAAAGAAAGCATGGCCGCTCGGATACGCTTCGATATCCGGCTTGAACACAGAAAACATCATTTCTGCTTTTTCAATGAGTGATAAGTTGCCTGTGACTTGTCCGAGGCGCAGCAGCTGAACGGCTGCCACGCTGTTTCCGGAAGGCACGGCGCCGTCGTATACTTCTTTTTCCCGGACGATTAAGGCTTCTGCATCGTGTCCGGTGAAATAGAATCCGCCATGCTCCTCATCCCAAAATAAGCCGATCATATCGTCTGTCAGTTTCTGCGCTTTTTGTAAATAAGAAAGATCAAACGAAGCTTCATAGAGATCCAGATAAGCCCATAGGAGAAAAGCATAATCGTCGATAAAGCCTTTGTTTTTGACTTCGCCGTCTCGATATCGGACCATCACACGGCCGTCAATGATGAGTTGGTTTTCAATAAATGTGATGGCGTCCTCCGCTAAGCTGAGATATTTCGGTTCCTGATATACCTTAGCCGCTTTGGCGAGACCTGCGATCATCAGCGCGTTCCATGAGGTCAGCACCTTATCATCGACATGCGGGTAGGTTCTTTCTTCACGAGCCGTCAAGAGCTGTTGTCTTGCGTCCTCAAGCTTGAGGGTGAGCTCTTCCTCGGTTAAACCGGCATCAGCTTTGATATGTTCCCGCTTTGTGTGAATGAGGTTTGGAATATTTTTGCCTTCAAAGTTTCCTTCTTCAGTGATGTCATACACTTGGCAATACAGCGTTCCGAGATCGTCCCCGAGCGTTTTCAGAATCTCTTCCTTTGACCACACGTAGTACTTTCCTTCTTCTCCTTCTGTGTCCGCGTCTAAAGCGGAGAAAAAGCTTCCATCCTCATGGGTCATTTCCCGCTGAATGAACGTAATGATCTGTTCGCAAATCTCTTTATACCGGCTGTTTTGCGTAACCTGATAGGCTTCTGTATAAGCAGTCAGCAGCAGTGCATTGTCGTACAGCATTTTTTCAAAGTGAGGAACGAGCCACTCGTCATCGGTCGAGTAGCGGGCAAATCCATAGCCGATATGATCATAAATGCCGCCATTTGCCATGCTGTCCAACGTTTTCGTCACGTTGTATAAAGCATTTTCCTGCCCCGTATTGTGATAATAACGCAGTAAATACATCAGCATATGAGGCATCGGGAATTTCGGCGCCTGCCCGAAGCCGCCGTAGATCGTATCAAACCCGTTGGCAAGCTGCTGGAATGTCCGGTGAATCGCATATTCGCTAAGTCCTTCGCCTGACTTTGCGGCTGTTTTGGTCTGCAAATGTTTAGCGGCGTTCTCAGCAATATCCTCGACATGCTCGCGATCGTTCGCAAATGTCTCAGATAGATGCTCAAGCACATCAACGAAACCGGGACGATTGAATTTACTCGTCTTTGGAAAATATGTACCCGCGTAAAACGGCTTCTGATCTGGCGTAATAAACACATTCAACGGCCAGCCGCCCTGCCCGGTCATCAGCTGACAAATTCTCATATAAACGGAATCCACATCCGGCCGCTCTTCCCGGTCAACTTTAATCGCCACAAACCGTTCATTGAGGAGACGCGCAATTTCTTTGTCCTCAAAGCTTTCGTGGGCCATGACATGGCACCAATGGCAACAGCTGTATCCAATACTTACCAATATGGGTTTGTTTTCTTTTTTTGCTTTGTTGAAGGCTTCTTCTCCCCACGGGTGCCAGTCAACAGGATTGTGAGCGTGTTGAAGGAGATATGGTGACTTTTCATTTATGAGTCTGTTTGGGATTTTTTTCAGTGACATAGGATTACCTCATCTTTTTTGATGGAAAAAGTATTTTATTTTATCTTACCACAGTTACTTTTCAAAAATTCCTCTCTTAAAGAACAATAAGTTGCTCAGGCATTCATTTTAAACGAGTTGTCTTAAGTTATTATTCCAGTCCTAAGAAAAAACTTCATACGAGGATTGAGATTGATTTTTCTAGGGTTATTAGACCTGTAATGTTAAAATTTATAATAAACTGGAGATTGATAGTAGTCTTTGTCCATACAGGGGGGGATACTAATGAAACTTAAAAAAGTTATTTATTTTGACGAAGGTAGTGCAACTGATTTCTTGCAAATACATTTTGGAGGGAACATTGTAATTGAAGACGAAGAGCAAGGAAAAATACGTTATGATGTTGGGAGATCTGCTAAAGGTGAATTAAAGGCGGGAAATAGTTTTTTTTCCTTCTTAAAAGCAAGCTTTTCGATGAGTGGAAACGCTGAATTTTCAAATTCTAAAAATACCATTTACAAAACAACCATTATTAATACAATATTGTCATATTTTGTTGATTTTTCAAATGATCCAGAAATTAATGAAGGGATAGAAGTTTTCAAAGGATATAAAGTAAATCCAATCCCAGAGTCGTTTACATTTGTTAAGATGTATACACCTTTTATTAAAATGCTAAAAGAGGACTCTGCATTTATTAAAGAACTAAAAGATTTTAACTATATGGATTTTGATGAAATTTTAAAGGGAGGAAAAGGATATTATGAATTAAAAGCAACTAAAGATGAACATAGTGTAATCCTTCGTTTTAACATTAATGCTTTTAGAAATAGCTATAGTTTAACTGATTTAACAAAAATGAACTTAATATATTACGGAATAGAGGTTGGAGAGTGTAGTGAAGAAGATCTTAAATTAGAGAATGAGTTTGCTCAAGAAGAAAAGAAAGAGGACAACCCTTCTGTTGAGGATACTTATTATGGTCGAATGAGTAATGATCATAAAACTCTAAAAATATATGATGTTTTTTTAGCTGGGATTTCAGGTGAAAACAAATGAATATGACAGTTTTTTATGGACCTGTTGAAGAGTTTAAAAATATAATTCCAAAAGAAGAAACTAATACACTTTCTTGGATCGTTAAAGAAATAGATCTCTTACATCAAGGTATAAGACTAAAAGATTTTGAGGCTTTTCATTCGCTTATTGTTTACTCGGATGAATACTCAGGGGTAAAAGATCATTTTATAGAAGGATTTATAAATAATATTTTTGAATATAAAAACATTTACGGGTTTGAAGAAGTTTATATTCATAATCCTCCTAAACGGATAGTTGAACAACTAAAAAATTCAAAGCTGAACATTTCTTTGAGCTATAAAGAATTCGAATACAAAAAAATGACCCGCGAAACCCTAGCAAGTATTAAATACAAATTCGGTAGTGAAGTATTTGGACAAGAAACGGCAAAAAATGAAATATTACAAACTCTTTACCCATTAATAAATGGAGGAAAGCAAAAGCCTGTGGTTTTGATGTTGTACGGTCCGGCAGGTGTGGGAAAAACTGAAACGGCTAAGTTAATGAATAATATTTTGTATGGAAACAAACAAGACATGTTCAGAATACAACTCTCAATGTTTCATAATGACACTTTCAGTTCCTACTTGTTTGGAGACAGGACTAATTCTTTTGCTAAAGATTTAAATGACAGAGAAACGAACTTAATCTTACTTGATGAATTTGATAAAGCAAACCCTATATTCTATAGTGCGTTTTATCAAATGTTTGATGAAGGTAGATTTGTAGACAAGTACTATGATGTAAAGTTAGACAATGCCATTATTCTTTGCACTTCTAATTATCATAATACAAGGGAAATAGAGGAAAGACTAGGGAGTGCGATTTATTCAAGATTTGATAACTTTGTTAAATATCTTCCTTTATCAACTGAAGCTAAAAAGGAGATTATGCAAAGATCTTACGAGAGTGAGTTGGAAAATTTCAACAAAGAAGATAGAGAATTTTTAGAGAAAGAAGGAATCCTTGAAAAAATGACTCCAGTTTTAGATCAGTTACATAACGCAAGGGAAATACACAAGTTTTTGAAAAGATTATTATCATTTCCTTTGATAGAACGAATCTGAAACAATATATAAATAAGGGATTTAACTCATATTTCATTAACTATTATGGGGTGAATATAAGAGTCGACTCTTGAATTGCTTTGCTTTCTTTAATATAAAGTAGCTTATAATAAAAAGAATAGAGCTCAAAGGGAGCTCTATTCTAGGGTTTACTTTTATTTCTTCTTTTTTTCTGGAAATATATAAGTCATAATCAAAAAAACAATTATACAAATTACAAACTGAATAAGTCTATTTATAACCCAATAGTTAGTAAAGTCAATCTCGTTTGTAACTTGAATGGCAGCAAAGATAGCAAATAAAATTAGTATATATTTAAATGTTTCTTTGTTCATATCAATCAACACTTTCTTTAAATAATTGCGTATACAACACCTTGTGCAATATAACCACAGGTACTAGCTACTGAATGCCAAACATATTTATCTAGATAATTTGTAACACGATCATGAACTTCATCTAATGGTCCCATTAGAATGTAAGTATTCCAAATACCTTCCCATTTAGCACGTGAAACTTTACGTTTTAATGCACTAGGGAACTTTTTGTAAATAGCGTTAGGCAACTTTTTCTTTACATATGACTTCCCGAATATTTTTATTAGCTTTCTTCCTACAGAAATATAGCCTACCTTTTCAATCTTTATGTCACCTGAACTTACTTTAGCATTTGGATTCAATACAATTGAATTTGTACTTGTAGTACTAAGATGAATAGTATTAGTAATTGATGATGATATATCACTAAAGCCTACTGTTGAAGTATGTATATCGTTTTTTGATTCAGTATATGAATTAGAAGTGTTATCAACTGGATTGAGATATTCATCATCATTTTTCAATGCATCACCAACAAATTCGTTAGCAACTTCTTGAATGATCTTATCCATCTCTGCTTTTGACATACTTGCATCAGAAGCATCATTATTATCTTGAGTGTTTTGATCATCAGAGTTTTCCTCTAAGCCTGTACTTGTGTCATTTTTCATTTGAGAAAAAACAGTCCCTTTAACTTCAAAACTTTGATTGTTTAGCTCTAGTTTGTCTGTAGTTAAAGCACTGGCAAAAGGTGTTACAACTCCCAATGATATCGTAACAGCACAAGTTGTTGCAACTCCTAGTTTCCAATTTTTTAGAACAAAATCTTTCAAACTAACCCCTCCAAAATTTAACTCCTATATATGTATATCATACTGATTATGGATAATCAATGCAATCTTACCCATATAATTCTTAAATTAACTTTAAATTTTGGTTTTTGCAGTATTTTTATAGGGTAAATATAAATTAAGGGTTTATCGATATTAGTAAATTGAAAATATATGATTTTGAAAGTAATGACCAATAATATGAAGTAAACATGCGATGGAAAAAGATTGTCGATAGGGGTTATATTCACCATGGTGGCATTTCGGTTATTCTAATAGACATGACACCAACAACATGTTATTGCACACAAAAGAAACAGCTATTATTATAAATGCAATAAAGTCACAAGGTTGGCTACTGCATGTTAAACATATTATCAAGATAGCCTATACTAAGATTTTTCTAGTAACCTTAGTATCTCTGTTTCCGATACCCTCATTACAAGGTCAGATTATTCTTTTAAAGTGGTGGGGAATTTTGAGAGCGCAAAGAATGATTTGATGTGAGAACCAACAAAATAAAAATAGCAGACTCCTCATGGAATCTGCTATTCATATCACAGTATCAAATTATTTGATACTGTGACAGATAAGACCGAAATTACAACACTGAGAAAAGTTGTTATTGGATGATGGGCCTCAAAGACATTAAAATTTGAAACTATCCCCAGACAAACAACTATTAGAAAAAGACAAATCAAAACTAAACTTAAACGTTTATTTTTCATCTAACGTAACCTTTACTATTCTTGAGATAAATAATTGAAATCTGTTTCTTCAAATTCAGGAAGTTTTTTGTCAATTTTTAAAGTGGACAATAACTCTTGAACATATTTACGTATAGCGAGCATATCAAATGGGAAATCGAAATCAAATTCCTCTTTAACAGTTAAAGTGTCCATTACATATGAACAATTATGTTTCATACCCAATAGATCATCATTAAAACTAAGCACATCTTGATATGATGAATCAGGTAGTTCAAAGTGAGAAATCAAATAAACATTAATATTGTTACCTTCTTCAGAATCTGGCAATCTTTCATCAACGTATAATAAAAAAGCACATCTCTCATCATCGTTTAATTCTACCTGAAAGAATTCAAAATCTCTTAATCTCAATAAACGTTTAAATCTCGTATTTAAAGTTCTCATTTTTCATTATCTCCGTTTCATATTTTAAGCTGTTACTATCGACTTCCATTGAAGCATAGAAAGGGTTTTAAATGCAATACCTAAAGCTCCAGCTAATACAATAAGAGGTGAAGGCTGAGCTACCAGTTGCCACCAGCTTTTTTTATGTACTTGTTTTCGAGCTTCAGATAGTTGGTTTTCTTTTTTCTTATATTTTTTCCACTTTGCTGTACTTTTTAATTTTTTAACAACGGATTTAGGTGCATCTGACAAATGTTTACCATCATGCTTTGTTCCATCCATATTTTCCGCTGCAATTTCTTTTTTGCCTTTATATACATGTACATGCCATTTACCAGTCTTTTTATCATGTGGCTCATCAAATCCAGCTTTATACCCCTTACCTAGGTCTACCCAGTCTCTTCCGGCAGCTTGTGCGGATTGACTCATTGCTGTAGAGAAAACAGCAAAGCTAAATATAATTGTCATCATAATAACTAATGACTTACTTAAAACTTTTAACAATACAAACATCTCCTTAATTATGTAATTGCTCAAAAATTATACAAAAAAAGAGACGGCATTGTATGGTTTTGTAAGAAATTTAAGGTAAAATTAAAGTAATGTTAAGGTAATATTACCTGTATTTTACGGGGCGATATTACCTTAGTGATATATATTTATTTCAAAATACCCACATATCATTGCTCTGTTGTTGAATAATGGTTCTAATGCTTTTTAACCTTCTAGTAATGTGCATTGCGCAGTTCAATATGGAGGTACCCAAATGAAAGACAGCATACTCTTCTTTCTTCATGAATGGTTATTCTAACAAACATGACACCAAATGCAAGTCATGATTACTTCAAAACTTTTTGTCGATTAATACGTAGGGTGCAACAAAATAAGTATTAGAGAGAACATACCAAATAATGCAGGTATGTTCTTGTATTTTAAAATTATTGGGTTAGGTTAATTCATGTAAATCCACTTATATATGTTTTTTTATCAAAATAAATTGGATTAGGGGATAAGTTATATATGCAATACATAAAGCGATAAATAATGTATAGTTCTTTCCGTTATTAATGAAAAAGAAATCGATGATCCAAAGTATAAATAAAGTGATAATAACGATGTTATAGCTCACTTGAGCACTTTTTTTAAGTATTTGTTTGCCCATTTCATCTTTTTTTACTTCATTTCTCGTTCTCCATGTAAAGAATTGGCCCCATGCTACTAGCAAGCTAATCAATAAAAACCATTCAGTAACTCCAAATGTTGCCCCGTCAATTTTAAAATAGCTCAGTATTGTTCCCCCGAAGTATAAAGAAATAATGATTAGAAATAACAAACTAAACACTTCAATTTTTCTCATTTCTGACATCCCCTTCTGATTCAAATAAAAATAGTTGATCAACTGTTACACCTAAACAATAGGCCAATTGAAAAGCAAGAGATAAACTCGGATCATACTTATTATTTTCAATAGCGTTAATGGTTTGACGGGAAACGCCACACGCTTTGGCCAATTGCTCTTGGGAAAAACCTTTTTCTTTTCTTGCATGTTTAATAACGTTTTCCATAAGTGCTCCCTTTTTGTAAAAGATGTTTTACACATTCATCGTAAATGATTGGCTTTTTTGTGTCAAACATATTTTACATTTGTTTTTTTAAAAAAAAAGGATAGTACCGTCATCTCTTTCGTTTTTAGTGTGAGATGACAGATTCTTAATATTATTAATTGAACAAGGAGCGAAGGTAAATATAATATCAAAGCTCAAGAGCTTTAATAATGGAACTTTAATTTATGTAATTAATTTTATGTATAAAAAAAGACAACGTTAATGTTGTCATTTACCGACAATGAATTAGGCTAGTTAGGGTGTTCTGACTAAAGATGGAGTCTATCATATTGGCTGTTCTAAAAAACATGCCACCAGTGACAACAGCTGTAACCAATACTTACCAATACAGGTTTGTTTTCTTTTTTTGCTTTGTTGAAGGCTTCTTCTCCCCACGGGTACCAGTCAACAGGATTGTGAGCGTGTTGAAGTAGGTAAGGAGACTTCTCAACGATTAATCTATTGGGTTTGTTGTTAGTTGGCATGGAATCACCTTCTTTCTATACAAATTTTTATTCAGTATGTCTATACATTATTTAATATACCAAAAAACGAGAAGAAGAGACCTTTTGAGGTAATCTCTTCTTTCTTTTTATGGATCTTCGGAATATACAGTGGCTAATGGCTTAATTAAACTATACTATAATCAGAATATTTTTAAAAATAACTTGAAAAACATTTTAAATGGAATTACCTTATCTAAGAAAGGAGGATTAAAGTTTGAAAATAACTATTGAAGAATTACCTGAATCAAGGATTGCTTATTTCAGAAATGTTGGGGAGTATGGTGAAAAGCAAAACAAAGAATTAATGGAGACTTTTAAAAAGTGGGCAAAATTGAATGATGTATTTGATAATTCTACAATTTTAGGCATACCGCAAGATAACCCAGAGATTACTCCTAAAGAGGAATGTCGTTATGATGTTTGTGTTGTTATAAATAAAGATTTCAATGTGAAAAAACCAGCTCATGTTGGAGAATTTTCTGGTGGGAAATACGCTGTTTTCTTGCTTGACCATACAAAAGAGGCAGTCAGAGACTTTTGGGGCAATATTTCTTCTGAGATAGAAAGAAATAATCTATCAATAAGAGAACAACCAATTATAGAAAGATATACTCCACAAATGATTGATAGTCATTTGTGTGAAATATTAATTCCTATACAGTAAGGAAGCAGGGACATTTCCTACCTTCTATTTAAAGGACGAACAACATTAGGCCTACTATGTATTTCAGATCTAACTGCAATTGAACCACCACAAGAAAATGACACAGATATGATGTTTGAAGTTTAAGCAGTGGTCCCACCTGAACGTTATCCTGAGTGTGGTTTTGACATGTCTGAGGAAGATATTTAGGGTCATAGGTTAGAGAAAAGTTTTTAAACTTAGGTTTCCAAAAATTCGCATTAAATTTATTGAAAGGCAACTGAAACTGGTTGCCTTTTTGAATATTCTTAGAGACATGTCACCAATGGCAACCGATGCTGACCAGAATCCGATTGTATTCGCGTTTCACTTTTTCATAATTTTTTTCTTCTCAGGGGTAACAGTAACAAAAACGAATAGATTCTGGATAAAAAAACTAGATTACGGGTACGATAGAACAGAAGGTAATGTCATAACCGAAAGAAATATTTTGGATTATATGAAAAGAGGAATAAGAGGTAAAGTTAGAGGAGTAGAGAAAATTCTACTCCGTTTTATTAACACTATGACATAAAATTTACACTAATTTAAGTTTAATTTTGATGTTATTGTCTTCCTCAAACATTGTTTTCTTAATTTCTAGTATATTGCCTTTATCAAGTGTTATTGTGTAAGATTTATCATTTTCCAAATTGATTGATTTTTTAGGAGTTCCTCTAAACTCAGGTAAGACCTGAACAAAAGGTTTACTTGTTGTTTTTTTGTTATTCTCAGTAATGTAACTAACTTCGTACTTTCCAGCAGGTATTTGTTTACCTACTACATAAAAACCAGAGTGAATAATATTATAGATATCATTTTGGTTAGCAATTTTTTCAGATTTTGCTGGAGAGAGCTTAATATTCCCTTTTCCTTCAATTATTAGAATTGACTGATCAGGAATATATATAAACCATGTTATCATCCAAAGCTTCAATATCATAAAACCCAGGCATAATATCATCACCAGCCTTATACTCACCTTCTGATAGAGTATAGTTTTTTGCTTTACTTACTGCCATGGGATTACTTTTTTCAATTTTACTCATAACAAAAGAGTAGCCAAAGTATAACACAAATACCAAGGCTATTATTATAAAGACGGTGGTTTTAAACTTATTCATTATTTAAAGCCTCCAATACACCTTCATTCATTTTTAGTGTGCAATCACATAAAGAGACAATATCTTCTTTATGATGACTTGCAATAATAATAGTTGCGCCTCTCGCCTTTTCTTCCAAAAGGATTTTATGGACCAATTCAACACCTTTTTCGTCAATTGCGTTTGTCGGCTCATCAAGTAATAAGATATCTGGTTTTTCAAAAATTGCTTGGGCAATGTTTAATCTCTGCTTCATACCTAAAGAGAACTTTTTTACTTTTAAATTTGAAGTAGGGTCTAAAACGAGAACAGGCTTGTTTTCGCGTTTCGCTTTTTCAAATGCTTCATCTCCCCAAGGGAACCAATTCACAGGGTTATGAGCATGTTGAAGTAAATATGGAGACTTCTCAGCGATTAATCTATTGGGTTTATTGTTAGTGGGCATGGGATCACCTTCTTTCTTAGTTTGACTTTGATAAACAATACTCAATACTAACTTATCACAATCAGAAAAAAAAATTCTCATACAGATTAATTTAAATAATTTTAATTGATTTTAGGTTCTGATGAACTTATAATTGTGTTATAAGTGTTATATATTTAGAATAAATGGAACTAAAATGTTTTTGTTTGGTTATTGTATGTTTAAAGTATTAATATTAAGGAATATGTAAAGAAGATCTTTATACAGGAGGTGTTCGCCTTACTTAGTAAGGCAAACTATTGACAACGATTAATCTTATTATATTTGCCATTTTAATTGTGTTAACCGCATTTTTTGTTGCAACTGAATTTGCGATCGTAAAAATTAGAACTTCGAAAATCGATCAACTCATATTAGAGGGCAAAAAAGGTGCTGTATCAGCAAAAAAAGTCGTTACTCATTTGGACGAATATTTGTCAGCCTGTCAGCTGGGAATCACTGTCACAGCGTTAGGGATTGGCTGGGTTGGAGAGTCGACTTTTGAAGTGATTTTGCACCCCTTATTTGCTTACTTTCATGTAAGTGAACCCGTCTCACATGTATTGATTTTAGTCATTGCTTTTGTCATGGCAACCTTTTTGCATGTAGTAGTCGGTGAGCTTGCTCCCAAAACTCTTGCAATTCAAAAAGCTGAAGCGATCACTCTTTTAACAGCAAAGCCAATTATCTGGTTTTACCGTATCTTATACCCTTTTATCTGGCTTTTAAATGGTTCAGCCCGATTTATCGTCGGACTCTTCGGGTTAAAACCTGCGTCAGAACATGAACTTGCTCACTCTGAAGAAGAACTGCGCATCTTACTGTCTGAAAGCTATAAAAGCGGCGAAATCAATAAAAATGAGTTAAAGTATGTCAATAACATTTTCGAATTTGATGAAAGAATCGCTAAAGAAATCATGATTCCAAGAAGAGAAATATTAGCGATTTCTATCGAGGATTCTTATGAATCTGTCGTTAAAACCATTAAGACAGAGAGCTATACAAGGTATCCGGTTTTGAATGGTGATAAAGATACCATTATTGGTTTTATAAACGCCAAAGAGTTCTTGTCAGCTTATATTGATACAGACCAGAAAACAAAAGATCATTTCAAATTAGAAAATCATATCAATCCTGTCATCCATGTGATTGAATCGGTTCCGATCCATGACTTATTAGTGAAAATGCAAAGAGAGCGAACTCATATCGCTATTCTAGTGGATGAATATGGCGGAACTTCAGGTTTAGTCACTGTTGAAGATATTCTTGAAGAAATAGTAGGCGACATCAGAGATGAATTTGATGAACATGAAGTGTCTGATATTAGAAAAATAAATGATGATCATTATATTTTAGATTCAAAAGTTCTTATCGAGGATGTAAATGAACTTTTGGAAACCGCGTTAGCGAGTACTGAGGTGGATACAATAGGCGGCTGGTTTATGACTCAAAATATCGATGCCGAACTTGGTTCTGAAATAGAAGCCGCAGGATATGTGTTTAAAGTGCACAAAATAGACGGGCGGCATATTCATTATTTAGAGGTAAAACGAAACAAAAAAATATCATAAAAAGCAAGAACTTAAATATTCAAAGCTGAGGATAACTTTTGTTATCCTCTTTTAATTTTTTTCTTCATTGCAATATCTTATCAAGCCACAAAAGTATTGCTATTACCGCAAAAAAACGCAATTAATTTGCTTGCATGTAGCCTAAATGTACCTTTTTACATTAAGAATGGTAAATGGGTTTTTGATCTGACATAACACAATTAATGTAATATTAAATAATTTTGTAAAACTGTCGGGTGAGACTTGCTTGGACCATACATCTATAAAAAAAGAAAGGATTCCCTATGAAGTTTTAATATCTAAGTTGAATTCATGGTATAAACCTTAAAGAAAAATATGATTGAAGAAGCCCAAAAGAAGAAATCAGAAATTGAATCTTTAGAAGAAGTTGAAATGATGCAAGATGTCCTCCTGTATTATCAACTTTTAGATTTTAGACATGAACTAATGTTAATTTATTTGAGATCAAAAGACGTTGAAGAAGTTCGGTCTATCGAAGAAAACACCAGACTATGAAGAAGTAAAAGGTGATGAGACCAAGTTAGAGGAGTAAACCATGTGTTTACTCCTCTTTTTTCTGTTTATAAAAGAATTGCCGTACTTGTTTAATAGTGAAGTTAAGATAGAAGTGCGTAAGAAACCACCTTATCAATGGACAGAACAAGTTAAAGCTGGAGTCGCTGGAATAATAATCAAAGAATCAAGTTCGGTTTTATTAATGAAGCGTGCTGATAATGGTCTATGGGGTATCCCTTCAGGACATGTGGAACCTGGTGAATCAGCTGAACAAGCGATAATAAGAGAAATAAAAGAGGAAACCGGATTAACTGTTAAAGTTTCTAAAATGAGAGGAGTTTATTCAGATCCAAGCTCACAGACATTTATTTACCCTGACGGAAGAGTCAGTCAATTTATTACCAACTGTTTTCAATGTGAAGTGATTGGAGGGACATTGAAGAAATCCACAGAGGAGGCCTTAGAAATTAGGTATTTAATATTCACGAGTTACCAGATAATCTATTGCCAACGCACCCTAGGTGGTTGGAAGATGCTTTAGCACAGAAAGACCTTGCTTTTATTCGTTAAGTTAATTATCATTTCCATTGTCTTTTTTGTTTTTTTATTCTTGATGCAGTATCAGTGATTATTTTATACACAAAATGAATGTCACTTTATGCAAACATCGGGATTGAATGGGCCTCCACACCTGAAATATAGGATCAGAAAAAAATCAAAAGAGACTGGCATGGCGACTAATACGTCATGATAATTGTATAGCTATACGAACTTGTCATATTCATTTAGGAGAGATGAAATATGTTATATCTTATAGGTGGTTCTTCAAGGAGTGGGAAGACAACTACAGCAAAAAGAATGTTAGCAGAAACAGGAATCCCTTATTTCTCATTAGACTATTTAATGATGGGGATCGCGAATGGGGTACCAGAAATGGGAATTCATCCGACTAATGAAGATTTTAATAATGGACAGCGGCTCTGGGAGATAATCAACCCTTTGATGACAGCTATGGTTGAGAACAAAATAGATTACATAATAGAAGGTGTACAGTTAATACCTAGTCACGTAACAAAGTTTGAGCAACGCTATTCTGGGCATGTTAAAACCTGTTTTATAGGAATAGCAGAAGTAGATATAGAAAATAGTGTGGAAAAGATGAAGTTTCACTCTAGCATGACAGAGAATGACGGATTGAGAAATCTAGATCATGTTCAGATCAAGTCAGAATTAGAGAGGATGAAAACAGATAGTATCCGAATAAAGGAGGAATGCCAAAAGTATAAACTTCAATACTTCGAAAGCTCTTTAAACTTTAATAAAACTATAGAGTCAATAATAGCTTATCTTATTGCATGATGATGTAGCAAATACATTAGCACGTTTATTATGTATAACTATACCAATTATTCTTAATTTATGTTATTGGTTAGTTTAAGTTGATTGCGATCAGTAGTACAATAATGGAAAGAAAGGTGCTGTAAATTATGAAGTGGAGGATGAACTATGTAGTCTTGTTCATTATGTTATCTGAAGGGTCTTTTATAGCAGGTTTTGCACTAGAAAATGTTCTTAACTATTCATTGGTAATCGGAATCACCTTACAGATCATATTTGTTATCTGTGCCTCAATTTTATCAATGAGAAACCAAAAAATACAAACAGAAAAAATTAAGTAATTGCCGTGTGATTTATCAAGGTGAATACTTAACGTTTACGAGGCATCTATTGCATTTGACATTATAATTAATCACTTGATTTGTTTTGGCAATAAGTGTTGTTAAACAACATTCATTTATAGCTTAGTGTTTTTATAGAGATTTTTACTAGGCAAATGTTCAATATTATAGAAAGGAAAATGAATTTTTATGCCTAAACATATTATTTTTATATTTCTTTTTTTATTTATGATGATTAGTAATTGGATTGCTTATAAAGTTTATCCTCATAAAACAAGCAAAAATCTACCATCTATTGCTGTGATTTTAGTATTGTTACAGTTAAGCGCACTCACACTAATTTATGTAGTTATATAACAAAAATATAGATGCCCTAAGTCTACATACCTTTTCTTAATGTTAATGCCGGCAGTGAGGGTTAAAGTTATAACCGCAATTTTAAATTATCTGTAGGCACTCATTCATATCCTCTTTCTTACTCTGAATTGGAACCATTGTTCTTCTTGAAACTCTCTTTAAACTCACTCTTATCGCTTTCCTTAAACTTGGGATTTACAAAGTCTTGAACTGTCTTTTTTGTTAATTTAATTTTACCTTGCATTAGATAGAATCTAAGATACTTGCCACCAATGTGAATAGGATAACCGAGGCTAGTCAGTATAGATAATAGAACAAATATTATAAAAGAAATTTGTTGTAATGAAAAAAACAGCGATATGTTGTCCTTTTTTTGTCTTAGAAAGTTTCATTATTCTCCTTTAAGTTAAGCCCGAGAATTCCGAAGATCAGTAAATTCAAAAATTGGTGGTAACGATTTCAGCCCTCAACATGGAATGTTCACCTGTAATTATAGGTTATGGAGACTTTACGCCAGCCTTGCAAAGGGGATTATCTCCGCGAGGTCTTGGATATGTTAGAATGTTAATGGGTAAAGTGATGAACAATAAATTAGAATAACAAATTAGGGGGTGTAGCTGTGAAGTTAGATGAATTTACTATTGGACAGGTTTTTCAAACTAAATCTTTCGAAGTAACAAAAGAGAATGTCATGAATTTTGCAGAAGAATATGACCCTCAATACATGCATGTGAATGAAGAGAAAGCCAAAAAGGGCAGGTTTAATGGGATCATTGCTTCTGGAATACAAACACTAGCCATTACTTTTAAGCTCTGGATTGAAGAAGGATGTCATGAAGACGATATTATTGCTGGAACAGGCATGAATCATATAAAATTCTTAGCACCCGTTTATCCAAATGATAAACTGAGAGCTAGAGTCGAGGTTATTGATAAAAAACCAAATAAAAGTCAAACAGGGATACTTACTGTATTGTTAGCTACCTATAATCAAAAAGAGGAAAAAGTATTTGAAGGCGAGTTATCAGTACTCATTAAACGATAAAACACTTTCGAGATGATGATATGCTGCTTCATTTACTTATGATCCTATGGTAAGTCATTTGAAATAGTCTTAATAATACTTTTAGACAATTCAGCTACTGGTCACTTTCTGCCTATATCAGTATTGGCTTTGACTAATATAGCAAATATAGAAAAAAAGAGGTCTTTTAGTGAACCTCTTTTTTTATTAAAAGCAATCTATATTTTATAAAAACGCCGTTCAACTAAAGGCATAAAAAAGTGAAGGATCATGCCTCCTAAACAAACAGTTAAAAGGGTTCCGATGCCAATAGGGCCTTTACATATAATAGCTAATACTAGGAAAAGAGCATATACCAATGTTCTTGAGAATAAGATTGTTCTTTTGGAGAGATCTCGAATAATGAGTGTTAAATGATCAATAGGTGTTGATGCAAATGTTGTCTGAAGATAGAAGGCTGTTCCAAGACCGATGAACACCAAACCAATTCCGAAACAAATCAGTCTGCTAAACAATCCGTTAAGGTAAATGGTGTTTTTTACAACATACAACCATAGGTCAATGCCTACCCCAGTAATGAATGCTGTAACTAACCCCAGCAACATAGGCTTTTTTCTCGTTAAGATAGAGTTACAGATTAAGAGGATCACAGAAATAAGGACCTCCCAGCTACCCACGGTAAGACCGACTTCTTCTGAAAGACCAACCAACAGGGCATCGAAGGGGGATGTGCCCAGTCCTGATTGTATCGTTAAAGAAATGCCCAAACTTAATATGAGAATGCCTAATCCGTAATAACTATATTTCATGTTATATTCCGCGATATTTCTTTTGTCATCAAGATGTGCGGGATGCCGTCTTCCATAAATTCAGGTTTTTTATAAAAGCCTGCTGCTTGTGTCTGTCCATGCAGCTTAATTTTAGTTATTCCTTTTTCTTTCATGATGTTTTCTAGCTCTCCACTAATGACTTTTCCCAATTCGTACTTACGGTAAGGTTTTAGAATGCAGATTCTTTCCAGCTTTGCTGTATGGTCAACGATGCGCACACGGCCTGTGCCAACGGGCTGATTTTCATGATATACCAAGACATGCCAGCATTGTTCTTGGATCGTATCACATTCATTGAATTCATCCGATTCAGATACATGCTGCTCCTCAACGAATACCATTCTTCTCCTATCTAGAGCAACATGTAAATCAGTTTCTGTTGTTATTCTTTTTATATTCATCATTGATCAATCCTTTCTGATATTAGTCTGGACTGTACAGCATGCATGTGGTCTTATATTAGTAAGGTTAAAACAATTTTGTTGTAATTACAACAAAAATATGTGAGGGGTTTTAGGAATGAATGACATTTTGCGTGAGATCGGCATGATAGCAAGAGCGTTAGATTCCATAAGCAATATTGAATTTAAAGATTTGGACTTAACAAGAGGGCAGTATCTCTATCTCGTACGTATATACGAAAATCCGGGAATTATTCAAGAAAAATTGGCGGAAATGATAAAAGTGGACCGAACAACAGCTGCGCGGGCCATTAAGAAGCTGGAAATGCAGGGATTTATACAAAAACTGCCGGATGAGCAAAATAAAAAAATAAAAAAGTTGTTCCCGACTGAGAGAGGGAAAAAGGTGTATCCATTGTTAAGAAGAGAAGGAGAACATTCCGCGGAAGTAGCTTTGTCTGGTTTTACTGCTGAGGAAAAGGAAACAATTTCTGTACTCCTTCATAGAGTTAGGAAAAACATAGAGCGGGATTGGGAATATGTGAAGAAGGGGAACAAAAGGGATTATTAATGGACAACATTAGTATATCGAGCCGAGTCGGCGAGAACCGGCATCTGATTCATGCATTGTGGGAACATTTTCAAGATAATTAACCTTGAAAATGTTCCGTTCACTTAAAAGGAAATTCCTCTGTTTCTGTAAAATCTATAAAGTTATTTTCATTCATTTTTACTCATAAATTCATTTCACCATCTCCTCATGGATGCAATAATTGGAGAAAGCTTTTCACCTAGTTCTGTCAGAGAATACTCCACCTTCTTGGGGACAGTATTCTCTACATTTCTCTTCACAACGCCATCTGCTTCCAGTTCTCTTAGCTGCAGCGTCAGCATTCTTTGTGTAATGCATGGTATGAATCGTTTCAGCTCATTAAATCTGACTGATGTGTGAGACAGGATATCGATGATAATTCCTTTCCATTGTCGCCGATAATATGCAGCGTCAGTTCCACGGGACAAGCCTTTTTTACTTTTACATTGCAAGCGCCAAATAACCAGTTTCTGATATTTGTCACCTCAGAATGTAAGTTACAAGTTTGTGCGTGATTACATAATTAACGAAGATGTATTACAGTAATGATAACAAAAAATTTCTAAAGGGAGTGGGGTGCATGAACTTGAGACAGTTATCAGAATATGTCTTTCAATGTGAACTTGAACTTGAAGTGTCTCTTTATAACAAAGAATTGTATAAAAACTAAGTGTTAAGGTTATGGGCTAAAAAAGTATAATAAAGTAAAAGGTGAAAAATGAGAATGAAATAAAACATATAAAGATGAATATGCCGTAAATTTTTATCGTTGTTTAGTTGTAAATGCACTGATATTCTTATGAAAATTTCTAATAGAGAGTCAGAAAAAATCCTTACATCTTAAAACTGGAGCTGTATAAGAATGAAATCAATAATCGAGAATACAAGTTTGCCAAGAACTAGACAATCAATAGCAGAAGACTTAAAAGCTTTAGGATTAAAAAAAGGAATGACTGTACTAGTGCATTCCTCTTTATCATCAATTGGGTGGGTAAATGGCGGAGAGATTGCTGTTATTCAATCATTAATGGATGTTGTGACAGAGGAAGGCACCATCGTGATGCCTTCTCAGTCTGTGGAATTATCGGACCCATCAGAATGGCAAAATCCTCCTGTTCAAAGGGAATGGTGGAATTTAATAAGAAAAACCATGCCGGCATACAGTGCGGATTATACACCAACCACAAGTGCAATGGGCAGAATAGCAGAAGTGTTCAGGAAATTTCCAGGTGTTATAAGGAGCAGTCATCCAAACTATTCTTTTACAGCTTGGGGGAAAGGAAAAAATCAAATTCTTGACTGCCAAAGTTTACATTTTGGACTAGGTGAACAATCACCTCTTGGGAAACTGTATCAGTTTCAATCGTATGTTTTACTGTTGGGAGCCCCTTTTGACAGCAATACTTGTTTCCATCTGGCTGAATATAGGATTCCTTATCAAAACATTTTAAGCAAGGGGGCACCTGTAGTAATTGAAGGGAAAAGAGTTTGGAAAGAGTATCAGGAATTAGAATTTCGAGAGGAATTATTCGGTGTTATTGGCGAAGACTTCGAGAAAGAAAATCAAATTTTAACTGGAAAGGTTGGTTCGGCAAGTTGCCGGCTTTTTTCTCTTAAGAAAGCAGTCGATTTTGCAGAGATATGGTTAAAAAATTATGATAATAAAAAGATGAGTTAACACACCAACTCACTTGTTATGTTTAGAAAGAGAATGTAAAGATACTCTGATGTCTCAATGAGGTTCTGAACGGGGTCACTTATATAAACGGATAGAATCGGGCAGAGTGCACCGGTTCTTTTTCTTTTTATGGGCTTTCCTCGACATGGATCTGTTGAGAATCGAAGTGATCAAACAAACGGTCATGAGCAGGATTAGATTTTCTGTTTTGCCTTATATCACAGTGAAAGAAGAAGCGGAGGCGTGATGCTAAAAATTCATGCTGAAACTTTTGATCCGCTTTATTCTCATATGTTAATCAAAAAGAAAGAATGGCAGCTGCCTGTCACGGAGGGTTTTGCGGAGCTTGTTTTACATCGATTCGTGAGGCGGTGTGCTGAGGATCATCGTGAAAAGGAGTGTGTGTAACGCTCACCCCTTTTCTATTTAAATAGCAGCTGTTATTTGGTTTTACAAACTTCACAAGTATTCTTTTGTCATCAGCACATGCGGAATGCCATCCAGCATAAATTCTTCTGTTACTGTCTGGTAGCCGAGTTTTTCATAAAAGCCTGCCGCCTGTGTCTGGCCGTACAGTTTGAATGAAGAATTGCCTTGTTCTTTCACAATACGTTCCAACGCATCGACAATCACTTTGCCCAGCCCGCATTTGCGATAAGGTCTCAGAATGCAGATTCTTTCCAGTTTGCCCACGTAATCAACGATACGGACACGTGCAGTGCCAACAGGTTCATTCTTATGATAAACGAGGATGTGCCGGCAATCTTCGCGGAGTGTATCGAACTCATCGAATTCATCGGAAACAGGACAGCCTTGTTCCTCAACAAATACTGACTGTCTGATTTCAAATGCTGTATGTAAGTCATGTTCTGACGTTATTCTCTTCACATTCAGGAGGCGATCCTCTCTTTTCATCGGTTTGTGACCCAATGGGCAGGCATCTGTAGAGACGGCGGAAGCTTTGTGTTTGAATCGCCGTTTGCGGCATTCACCTGTGCCTGCGTCAGAAAGATGCTACCGGTCAGGTCGGCGCCGCTAAGATTAGCATCTCTTACATCTGCACCGATAAAGTCTGACATTCTCAGGTCTGCATTTCTCAGATCGGCAGCTATGAGCAGTGCCCCTCTTAGGTTTGCTCCTCTTAGATCGAGCCCTTTCAGTTTCGCGCCAATCAGGACACTTCCCCGGCCGACTTTTTTCGGGCGTTTTGGATTGCGTGCTTGAGCGCGCACCAGTTCACTCGTTTTTAACAGCCATTCATTGATCTCAGCTCGGTGCTCGTGTACTTGCAGTGTCAGCAGCTTTTCCTTGCTGAGTCTGGTGAGATTGTTTATCTTTTCGAAACAGGTTCGCAGCTCGCGATGAATCGGTTTGACCGTCTCTATAGAAAGCGCTTCATGTAAATACCAGAGCATTTCGTGCAGCTGCTGCATGATAGGAAAAACGTCAAACATCTCGTTGGCTGTTTCCGGGTTGTTTCGCCAATCCTTTCCCTCATAAGTGATTTGGGACACCTTCTGGCCGGCGCCAAAGCATTCATAAGCAGAACAGCCTCGAAACCCCTTTTCTCGGAGGTCTTTATGTATAGAACATTGATAGTTTGATTGTAAGTTGAGGCAAGGCGTGCCCCCGCCTTTATCAAAAGCAAAATCAGCTGATTTTGCATAAGGCAAGGCGACACAGCATAGGCCAAAGCAATGCTGGCAATCCGCGCTTAAATCATAATGTATACTTTCATGCAACGTTATTTCCGCAGTCAATATCGTCCACCCCTTCACTTGGGAACTTTGTTAGATATTCTATTTGATTATACAGGAAATAGGGATAATTTTCATTTTTTCACGGTTCTAGCGGGTCAAAAGATGTATAATATATCCAATCATGAATGATTGGGGGGATCCTTTTGGAACAGCGAGTGAAAGACATCATCTCTGCATGTGATTTGGCAATCAAAAATGAAGATTTTGATACACTAATGAATTACTACAAGGAAGAAGCATTTTAGTTGTGAAGCCCAGCATGATCGCACGAGGCAAAGAAGAAATCAAAAAGGCGTTTATGGCGATCGCGGACTATTTCAATCATCATATGGTCCCGACACAAGGGGATATGATCATTTTGGAAGCAGGCGACATTGTACTCGTTCTTTCTCAGACACTGCTTGATTCGGAAAAAACGAATTCCGAATATGCGATGGAAAGAAGGGCGACCTATGTGTTTAAGAAGAATGCGCAAAGGCGAGTGGCTTTGTGCAATCGATAATTCATATGGTACGGATTTAATTGGTGTTTAGCGTCCAGATATGTCTTCGGTGTGCCATTCCTGCATATAATAATTCATTCAGCTGACCTAGGGAAGGTGACTCCGATGAATCTGTATGACGACATCAGAATATGTCCTTATCGGTTTAATGCTGGCAGACACAAAGTACTAGTTCCACATCCATACGTAATTCGGGAGTATGTCTCCTTCGCAATTTGGGAAAGTTCTTTTACTGTTAATTTCACAATCCAATTCCTTCTTTCTTCTTTCACTATGAGGCCTTACCTTTGGTTGGAGTCAAGGATAAAAATGATGTTATTTTAACACGGAGAGAATGGGATATAGTCTGAATAGAATCCTGAGAAGCCGTTTCAAAGCTGACGGCTCTTTTTTTAATGATCAATGAAAAGAGTGCTTGCACACAAGCACTCTTTACTCCAACTTAATCCTTTTTACATCCCCTAACACAAACACGTAAAAAATCAGCCCGAGCAGCAATACAAAGCCGGCAACCAGAAAGCTGAGCGTAAAGGAACCTGTCACATCAACCAAATACCCTGTCAGTGAAGCAGCGATAATGCCTCCAAACAGGTTGTTTGCCAGGTTCACCATGGAGCTTAGCATGGACACGGAACCGATCGGCGCCAGCTCTGCGGAGATGGACCAGCCGACTGGAGCGGTGGCAGAAATACCGGCAAGGCCGATTGAAATACAGATTATCGCGATTGTGATATTGTTCGTCAGAATCGAGCCTAAAAAGAAAAAGCCGAAGCTCATTCCGACAATGATCACGGTTCGGTACACCTTGGTGTTAGAATAACCTTTCTTAATAAAGTAATCGACGAGCCAGCCCCCGACCACAATTCCGGAAATGGTTGAGATCAGCCATGGTACGGCTGTAAATAAACCGGACGACATGAGATCCATTCCGTATGTGTGTTTAAAGAAAGTCGGAAGCCAGGTGAGCAGCAGGTTGAATGTATAGCCGTACCCTGTAAATCCGATCATCAAGCCCCATACTTTCCGGTTGGAGAAAAGCTTTTTTAAAAGCGGACCCGTTTTGTAAGGGATTTGCTCTGTTGTCATTGAATTGTGTCTTTGAATATAGTTGAGCTCACTTTTGGAAATGCGTTTGTGCCGTTCAGGCTGCTCATAATACTGCCAGAAAAAGATCGTAAACAACACGTTTATGCAACCAATCGTCAAAAAAGCAACACGCCAGTCAAAAGTAGTAACAAGAAAGGCAACCAATGGAGCGCCGATTACGTTTGAAAACTTCGCGGCCGAATCAAACAGTGAGTTTGCCAATCCCCGCTCACTTGGAGGAAACCATTGAGCGGTTGCCTTGGAGGCGGCAGGGAACGCAGATGCGCTCGTCAGCCCAATGAGAAAACGGAACAAATATAACAGCAATTTTCCTTGCAAAAAAGCAAGAAGGACCGTTAAAAAGCTCCATATTGTCATTCCAACCCTCGTGACCCATGCCACACCAAACCGGTCTAATAAACTTCCGACGGGCAGCTGCATCAGTGTATAGGAATAAGTGTAAATGGAAAACACGATGCCGAGTTCGGTTGCTGTAAGATGAAACGAATCTTGTATCGCAGGGGCCGCTACAGAGATGGCCACTCGGTCAAAATAATTAAGAATAATAATGCCGCTGAGCAACGAAGATATGTACCATCTGGTATGTCCAGGCCGTTTCACTCGCTCTTGACTCATGATGAAAACCTCCTCTGTAATAGCATGATCTCCTGATGGAAATACCATTCAAATTTTAAATACCACAGTGTACTTTTG
Organism: Bacillus sp. C28GYM-DRY-1; assembly: GCF_030519405.1. Classification (NCBI taxonomy): domain Bacteria; kingdom Bacillati; phylum Bacillota; class Bacilli; order Caryophanales; family Bacillaceae; genus Bacillus; species Bacillus sp. C28GYM-DRY-1. Next base: position 121,244 of record NZ_JAUMKF010000007.1, on the reverse strand, counting down.
CGTAAACAGACAGCAGGAATTTGACTGGAAAAGCCCGGTGCTTTAGAATGAAAGTAATAAAAATGAACACTCCAAAGGGGAGTAGCTTTCACAGTAAAGTCGTCATTACGGGGCAAGATGTCCTCGGCTTTGCTGGCAATCTTATTTGTTAGCGAGACCTTTGCCAAATCTGATTTGGTGAAGGTCTCTTTGTTTCGGAACTTCACCAAATCGGTGGAGTTTTTTTCATTTTTATCAAAAAGGGAGAGGAGCGTCAGGATGTCTAAGCTGAAAAAGTGGCTGAAGCGAGAATTGGTGAGGAAAGGGCTGCCGTTAGCAAAAGAGAAATTGATCCCGATCTTAAAAGAAAAAATGAAGAAGAAGCGATGAGGAGGCTAACGATGAAAATCATTTTGACTGTTCTTGCCGGAGTGGGGCTTTTGAGTGCAGGCGGATGTGGCATGCTTGATCAGGTGAATGACGGATTGAATTATACAAGTGAAGCTGCCGGCTATGTGGAGAAGGTGAAGACATTTGCAGAGGAGGCGCCTGAATTGGCTGAGCAAGCTGTACATGACAGTGAGGCGAAAGAAAAACTTAAAGCACAGCTTGAGTCGATTCAGCAGGCTGCCGCTGATTTTAATGAATTAACACCGCCTGATGCCGCGGCGGAGATTCATCAAACGGTTCAGGAGCATAACGAAACCTTGCAGAAAAGTGCTGAAGCTCTGTTGAAACAAGTGGAGGAAGGCAAGGTATCGCTTGAAGAATTGGAGCAGTCAGACCTTGTCCAAAATGCAAAGCAAATTACTGACGTGATGGGCCAGATTGAAAAGCTTGGCGAATAAGAAAAAGCATCCCGACGACGGGATGCTTCAGCGTGTCGACAAACCCTCGCATTTGTTGTCAGGCCTGCGCTTCGGTGCTCACGAATTCCAACATTCGCTGTGCTCCGATGCTCGTCCTTCCTAGACTTCAAGGGTTTTCAATCACGCAGAAGATGACAAAATCCTAAAACGATAAACCGTCTTAGGGTTTTGTCAGTAATATGAAGCATCCCGACGACGGGATGCTTTTTTTTATTATTCAGCCATTGCGTCAGTTAAGACAGGAACGACTTGTTTTTTACGAGAAACAACGCCTTTAAGAAGGGCTGTGTTGTTTTCTAATGTAACGTTGAACGCTTTTTCTACTTTCGCTGCTTCGTTACCGATCGCAAGGGCAAGTGAATCATTTTCTAAGATGTCTGTGATGACAAGAAGGAACAGGTCAAGGTTCTTCTCAGCCACAACCTTTGAAATCACTGCTTCTAATTCAGCTTGGCGTTTTTTCACATCTTCAATGTCTACTGTGTTCACTTGTGCGATTTCGACTTTTTTGCTGCCGAGTGTAAATTCTTTCGCATCAAGAGAAATCAGCTCTTCCACTGTTTTTTTGCTTAAATCAGCGCCAGCTTTCAGCATGTTCAAGCCGTATTCTTCAGCATCTACGCCAGCGATTTCCGCAAGCTCTTTTGCTGCCGCTACGTCTTGGTCTGTGCAAGTTGGAGATTTGAATAACAGTGAGTCAGAAATGATCGCAGAGAGCATAAGGCCGGCAATTTCTTTCTCAATTTTTACGTTATTTTCTTTGTACATTTTGTTTAAGATTGTAGCCGTACAGCCTACAGGCTCAGCACGATAGTAAAGCGGCTCAGCTGTTTCAAAGTTAGCGATGCGGTGGTGGTCGATCACTTCTAGAATCTGAACATCTTCAATGTCCTTGATGCTTTGTTGGCGTTCGTTATGGTCAACCAAGATAACGCCGTTGACTTCGTTTGCAGCTGTTTCAACAAGACGCGGGCTTTCTTGTTTGAAATAGTCAAGTGCGTATTGTGTTTCGCCGTTGACTTGTCCAAGACGGACTGGCTCAGCATTAAAGCCGAGTTTGTTTTTCAAATCAGCATAAGCAATCGCAGAACAAATCGTATCTGTGTCTGGGTTTTGGTGTCCGAAAATAAGTATCTTTTCCATGATAGCTCCTTATCCTTTTTTAAGTAGTGTAATCTTTATATAGTTTAACACGTCTTGCTGCAGGTGTAATCATACAAACCCGTAAAAATTGATGTGAATAAGAAGCATTTTCTTTGAGCTGAAAAGAAAAGGTGTGTAAAATACTGGGTAGCTTAGTTGCGAAATGTGATGTAGTATCAAAAAAGGTACTATTGGAGGGTTAACTATGAGTGAAAAAAAGAATATATACCCGAACAAAGAAGGCTGTCCAGTTGAGTTTACATTAGATGTGATTGGCGGAAAGTGGAAAGGCATTCTTCTTTATCACATGATAGATGGCAAGAAACGGTTTAATGAGTTTCGTCGAATCTGTCCGAGTATCACCCAAAGAATGCTTACCCTTCAGCTCCGGGAGCTGGAAGCGGACGGCATCGTACATCGTGAGGTTTACCATCAGGTGCCTCCCAAGGTTGAATACTCTCTGACGGAATTTGGTCGAACGCTTGAACCGATTGTTTTGCAAATGAAAGAATGGGGAGAATCCAACAGGGAGACGCTGGAATCTTACCGTTCGAGCGGATTGCTGAAGAATCAGCAGAAATAGCAGCAAAGGGAACTCCTTTGCTGCTTGTTTTATTTCATTGAAAGGGCTCTGTTGGCGTTTCTGACGTCATTTTTTAACAGTTCAGAAAGGTTGTAAGACGGATAGTATCCACGCTGATACATGTATCGGAAAACTTGCGCATGCAACTGTATGGCAGCATTCAGTTGCTTGACCAGTACGTTTCTTAATTGAGGTGTTGCTGTTTCTGTAATCGCAATGGCATAGCTGCGGACAGACGTTTTGACAAACCCGAGAAGATTACCGCTGTAAAATGGGTTATCCGCTCGTTCTTCTTCCTCATCCTCTCTGTGCGGCGCCTGTGGAAAGAATGGAAGAAGCTCTCTTAGATTTTGCTCAACAGCCTGAATGGATACACTATAAAGCTGTCTGAGCTGAGGGTCTTTTACTTCTCTTATCATTTTCTTCAGCCTAATGAGTCCATTTGATTGAAAAGCAACCAGCTCGTGCATTTCTAATGTTTCATGCCAAGCCAATGTTCTGCGTTCATCCATGTAATAAGTCTCCTTTATCAATCAGATTCCATATCAGCATATGCCCAACGCTCAATGTTGTTCATGATGTTTTGAAGTTTTTAAAAAGGGAAATTCATTTTATATAGGATACGGATTGAACATGCAAAAAGAGGTGAAACGCGATGTGGGAGATGATAAAGAACTTTTTCTTGTTTAGCAGCGGCGTTCTGCAAGCAACAACCCTTTTACTGGTGATCTTAATTTTTATGTATGTCAGAAAAACGAAAAAGAAAAACAAGGAATCTTCTGGCTTTATGGATGATAAACATTAACTGTGTGATGGGCATTCTTTTCAAAGAATGTCTTTTCATTTGCAATGTTTCACATGAAACATTGGCGTCATTTTACTTGCGATTTGGACTTATGTTAAAATATAAAAGTAAAATGTAGAGATAATATAAAAACATTCGGTGCAAAGCATGTTGCAGCGATGAAAGAAGAGCAGTCGTTTATGCTGCTCTTTTCTATTCGTATGTTCAGGATGATACGAGGTGACTAAGTGAAACAAACGAGAGCATTAATGGAAGGTGCTATTTTAATCAGTCTGTTTGCGATCATCACGCTTTTGGTCGTTTATGTTCCCGTGATTGGAGCAATTCTCTTATTTGCACTGCCGCTGCCCATGATCGTGTATACGATTAGATATGGATTGAAGTTAGGAATATGGATGGGCGTTGTCAGTCTTCCGGTTGTTTTTATTGTCGGGTCCATTAACGGACTGATTGTAGCATTTATGTCAGCTTGCGCAGGCATTGCCATGGGGCATTTTTTCAAAAAAAGAGAACCCGGTCATGCTATTATTTCGGGTGCCCTTATTTATATGCTTTGTATCGTGTTCTATTTTGTGATAAGCATTCAGTTTTTGGGTATCAATATCATTGATGAAGCGATGACACAATACCGGCAATCTCTTGATATTGTAGAAACTGTATTGAAGCAGTCGGGCAATGCTGAACAGCTTGAGAAGCAATTGAAACTGATGGAAGAACAATTGGGTATCGTTCAATATCTTTTTCCAACAGCTATTGTGATGGTAGGAGCTATTTTTTCTTTCCTCAGTTACCTTATCGCTAGGCCGCTCTTAAGGCGATTCTCCCCCGATATTCCTAATCTAAAGCCTTTTAGAGAGTTGAAGTTTCCGCAAAGTGTTGTAGTGCTGTATTTAATGATTGTCATACTTTCATTTTTGCCATTAGAAAAAGGGCAAATGCTGTACTCTATCGCTTTAAATGGGGAGTTTATACTCGGGTTTCTGATTTTTATCCAAGGTTTATCATTTATCTTTTTCTATTGCCATAAGAAACAATATCCGAAGGCTGCGGCTGTCATTGCAGTGATTCTTGGGTTGATGCATCCGATCTTTATGGCAGCCATTCGCATTTTAGGCGTTATAGATATGGGCTTTAATATAAGGAATAAGGTGAAGTGAACATGAGTTTTACTCACGTGGTGGGGAGTGATAGAAGTGCCAAGCTTTTATGAAAAACCGTTGTTTCGGTATCCCATCTATGCATTGATTGCTCTGTCAATCATTACAATCCTCATCAGCTTTTATTTTAACTGGATATTAGGAACCGTCGAAGTACTGCTGCTGGCAGTTATTTTGTTTTTTATTAAACGTGCTGATTCTCTTATTCGACAAGAGATTGATGCTTATATTTCTACGTTATCCTACAGATTAAAAAAAGTCGGTGAAGAGGCATTGATGGAAATGCCGATCGGCATCATGCTTTTTAATGACCAATATTATATAGAATGGGCAAATCCGTTTCTTTCTTCTTGCTTTAATGAAAGCACATTAGTGGGGAGATCCCTTTACGATACTTGTGAGTCGGTTGTGCCGCTCATCAAACAAGAGGTGGAATCGGAAACGGTTACTTTGAATGACCGCAAGTTTAAGGTTGTCATCAAACGGGATGAGCGCCTGCTGTACTTCTTTGATGTAACGGAACAAATTCAGATTGAAAAGCGATATGAAAACGAAAGAACTGTGCTAGCGTATATTTTCCTTGATAACTATGATGATGTGACCCAAGGATTAGATGACCAGACGAGAAGCACGATGAACAGCCAGGTCACATCTTTGCTGAACGCTTGGGCGCAGGAGTACGGGATTTTCCTGAAAAGGACGTCTTCAGAACGCTTTATCGCTGTACTTAATGAACATATCTTAACTGAACTCGAAAATTCGAAGTTTTCAATTCTAGATGAGGTGCGGGAAAAAACCTCATTTGACGGTGTAGCACTGACGTTAAGCGTCGGAGTCGGGGCTTCAGTCTCCTCGCTGAAAGAACTTGGCGATTTGGCGCAATCCAGCTTGGACTTAGCGCTGGGGCGCGGCGGAGACCAAGTAGCCATTAAGCTGCCGAACGGAAAGGTAAAGTTTTACGGAGGTAAAACCAACCCGATGGAGAAACGAACAAGGGTGCGGGCCCGCGTCATTTCTCATGCCTTAAAGGAAATTGTCTCTGAAAGCAGCAATGTGATTATCATGGGGCATAAATTCCCTGACATGGATTCTATCGGCGCAGCAATCGGGATTTTAAAGGTGGCTCAGGCAAATAATAAAGATGGTTTTATCGTCATTGATCCTAATCAAATCGGATCAAGTGTGCAGCGTTTGATTGAGGAGATCAAAAAATATGAAGAGCTGTGGTCAAGGTTTATTACGCCTGAAGAAGCGATGGAAATTTCCAATGATGACACGCTGCTTGTGATCGTTGATACACATAAGCCGTCACTTGTCATGGAGGAACGGCTGGTCAATAAAATTGAACATATCGTTGTCATCGACCATCACCGCAGGGGCGAGGAGTTTATCAGAGATCCGCTGCTCGTTTATATGGAGCCGTACGCTTCATCGACAGCGGAATTGGTGACAGAGTTGCTTGAATATCAGCCGAAGCGCTTAAAAATCAATATGATTGAAGCAACAGCCCTATTAGCTGGTATAATAGTGGATACAAAGAGCTTTTCTCTCCGCACTGGTTCGCGGACTTTTGATGCGGCTTCTTATTTAAGGGCAAAAGGCGCCGACACGGTGCTTGTGCAGAAGTTCCTGAAAGAGACCGTTGATTCCTATATTAAACGGGCGAAGCTGATCCAGCATACAGCCCTCTATAAAGAGAACATTGCGATTGCTTCTCTTCCTGAAAATGAGGAGGAATACTTCGATCAAGTGCTAATTGCGCAGGCGGCCGATTCGCTGCTGTCGATGAGTGAGGTAGAGGCTTCATTTGCGGTGGCGAGACGGGATGAGCAAACTGTTTGTATCAGTGCGCGGTCACTTGGCGAGGTCAATGTACAGATCATCATGGAGGCGCTGGAAGGCGGAGGGCATTTAACAAATGCGGCGACTCAGTTGTCCGGCATTTCAGTTTCTGAAGCGCTGGAACGGCTGAAGCACGCCATAGATGAGTATTTTGAGGGAGGCGTACAGAGATGAAGGTTATTTTCTTACAAGATGTAAAAGGAAAAGGAAAAAAAGGCGAAGTCAAAAACGTAGCAGACGGTTATGCGCATAACTTTCTGATTAAAAAAGGCCTCGCGGTTGAAGCAAACGCGTCAAACATCAGCGCGCTGAACGGACAAAAACAAAAAGAGAAAAAAGAAGCCATTGCCGAGCTTGAGCAAGCAAAGAGCTTAAAAGAAACATTAGAAAAACTGACAGTTGAGCTCAGCGCGAAATCAGGCGAAGGCGGCCGTTTATTTGGTTCTGTGACAAGCAAGCAAATTACTGAACAGCTCCAAAAAGACCATAAAATTAAAGTAGATAAGCGGAAGCTTGAACTGCCGGACGGCATTCGTGCATTAGGATATACAAATGTGCCTGTGAAGCTGCATCCTGAGGTTCAGGCTGTGTTAAAGGTACATGTGAAAGAAGAAGTTTAATAGAAAAGAGGCTTGGAGCAATCCAAGCCTCTTTTTTTTATTCCACGAGATAAAGAGTTTGCTGGCTTTTTTCGCCTGGTCCTCTTCGCAAGCCTTGCTGGCTGCTGTTTGAGCTGCTAGAGGAACTGCGGTACTCGTCAGATGATATTTCTTTTCCACTTTTCTTAATCCAAGAAACAAGTTCGCTGTTTCCTGAGTTATTTCCTGATAGAAGGAAGTATTTCACTTTCCCTTCTTTGACCCATTTTTTTAGCTCGGACACAGTCAGTATTGGATCTGTGCCGTTAAATCCGCCCATTGCCATAACAGATTCATTTTCATGAATGATGTATGGCGCAGCCGTTACAGTTGTCAAAGTAGCAAATAGATACTCTTCGCCGGTATTATGCTTTCTCAGATAGGACAAGAGTCCGGTGTCAACCTCTGAGGAGAACATGTTCCCGCCGTTTGCTGAGCTTTTGAGCTGCGGGCCGGATTCAGGAAGAACGCTGTTGCCTCCGTATAGAAGCGGCGTTGCTGACCAGTAGATTGGCGTGAGCAGCAGAACACATAAGCTGATGATTGCTAGCTGCTTGCTGAACGGATGGCTGCGTTTAATCACCAGAAGCGCAAGGGTGATGCCTAGTCCTAAGAGTCCCAGCACGTACATCCATGCACTGCCGATTTGGCTTGTATAAGCGCTTAGAATATAAACCTGGAAAGCGGCTGTGATCAGAACGGCTGCCGGCAGAAGATAGCTGGCCCAGTCTTTATTGTTATTGTATAAACGGTACATCGTATGCCATCCAATACCGGAAAGTGCGGCAATCGGAGGTGCCAGCATAATTAAATAGTACTGGTGGAAAAATCCTGCAACGCTGAAGAAACCGGCTACAGGAACGAGCCAAGCCGCCCAGAATATCGATTCTTTCACTTCAGTAGCTTGACCCCGGCGATTACGGTACCAGTTGATGAATTCGCCCAGCAATCCGATCAATGCGAATGGAAGCATCCAGCTGATTTGGCCGGATAGTGCCGATTGGAAGAGACGGAGCGGTCCTGCATCGCCAGTGCCGAACATATTCGTGCTTTTTCCACCGCCAGGTCCGCCGTTTCCAGGGCCGATGCCGCCTGTTGGAGGTGTGCCTCCGCCATTGGGAACGCCGTTTTGACCGCTAGGCGGCTGAGGCCCCTGTGAATTGTTTCCGAATGATTGATTGGCGGTACTTTCGTCAGACTTGCTGTTTCCCGAAAAAGATGATCCGTTGCTGTTTGGCGGTTGCATGGTGCTATTATTCTGCATGTTACGGCCGTCAGCAGTATTCATATCACTCCTTGCAAGGCCGGTGGTTTGTCCAAGCAGCCGCTCTGTGCCGTTGTAACCAAAGGCCAGTTCTAACACTGAATTGGTCTGGCTGCTTCCTACATAGGGCCGGCTGGACGTTGTGGTTGAATCTACTACAACCGCCCATGAGAGCGAAACGCCTGTCAGAAGGACGAGAGACAGTATCAGAGACCCGATTTTTTTCTTCAGAGATATCCGAGATGCAATCAGGTAGAATAACACAAATGCAGGCAATACCATAAACGCTTGCATCATCTTCATATTAAAGGCGAGCCCAATCAGGGCAAATGCTGCCAGGAGCCAAACCAGCTTGCCTTGTTTGACGGATCGAATCAGGCATGATGAACCGAGCAATAAGGTAAAGACAAGCATGCTGTCAATATTGTTTGTCCGGCTGACGGCTACTGCGATAGGCGTCAGTGCCATGACAAGTGCGGCAATGCGGGCAGCTCCAATTCCAAAAGTCGGTTTGATCATTCTGTATAGAAGGAATACAGATCCAACTCCGGCGAGAGCTTGGGGAATGATTACACTCCATGTGTGAACGCCAAAAATCAGTGCGAAAATCGTTTGAATCCATAACACAACAGGCGGTTTATCTACTGTCACAAATCCAGTAGGGTCAAATGAGGCATAAAAGAAATTGTGGAAGCTTTGCGTCATGCTTTTCACAGCCGCCAAATAGTATTGGTTCGCTGTGTCATCCTGCCAAATGTTATACGCATTAAGAAAAGCCGCTGTAAGCAAGATGAGAATAAGGGCCACGTCGAATCGTTTGGTTTTCATCGTTTTTCACCTCTTTATGGTGTTTATTGTAAAAAACAAATATGAAAAACTTATGAATAAACCATAAATATTCGAAGAATGTCAAAGGAAAAAGCGGAGATATCTTCCCCGCTTTTTATGCTGAATTTCTTTGCTTCGCTGACTGAAGAATGTATCGGTCTCGTCCGGCTCCCAGTCCGGCCGCTCCCATTACAATCAGGGCAGCAATAAGAAGCACAATCGGCATTGTCCATGAATGTGTCTGGTCAAAGAGATAGCCGACAAAGATTGGACCGACAGCTGCAAGCAGGTAGCCGAATGACTGAGACATACCTGACAGCGCAGCGGCCTGCTGTGCATTTTCACTGCGGAGACCGATAAGAGCGAGTGCCAAACTAATGCTGGAGCCTTGTCCGATACCGATAATCACCATCCAGATAGCAAGCGTTGTATGGCTGCCGCCCGCTAATAATCCGCATAGGCCGATCAGGTAGACTGCGGCCAGCGCCGCAACGATACCGCGCTGATGTTTCACACGGTCGGCTAAAACCGGTGTCAGAAAAGTGGAAGGCAGACTTGCAAATTGCATGAGTGACACCATCCATCCAGCTGTTGATGTATCAATCCCGTGTGAACGGAGAATTTCAGGAAACCAAGCGATGCTGCTGTAAAATAAAAATGATTGCAGTCCCATAAAGATGGTGACAAACCATGCCATTTTGGAAGCCCAAACGGAACTGGTTTGAAGCTTAACCGCTTTATTTGCTGTATCCCGGTGGCGCAGCTGAGGTATCCAGATCAGCAATGCAAGGAACGCCAGCCCGCCCCATAAGAGAAAGGCTTGCTTCCATCCGCCTTCCATTTGTGCCGCCAGGGGTACGGTGACACCTGATGCCAAAGCAGCGAATATATTCATTGATGTCGTATACAGGCTGATCATGATCCCTGACTTTTCAGGGTATTTATGTTTGATTAAGCTTGGCAAAAGAACATTCCCGATTGCAATTCCGACTCCAATGAGTGCTGTTCCGAAAAACAAAGCGGCAGTGTAGCCGACAGAACGAATCAAAACGCCGATAAACAGGACCAGGAGACCAAGCCATAAGGTTCGCCCATTTCCGAGGCGCTGTCCGAGCTTAGGCGCAAGCGGAGAAAGAACTGCAAACGAAAGCAGCGGCAGTGCTGTCAAAAATCCGGCTGCCCCATTGGACATGTGCAGCTCTGCCCGAATAGAGCTGATGACCGGACCGACTGAAGTGATCGCGGGCCGTAAGTTAAACGCGATAAAGATAATGCCGGCAATCAGCCAAAACGATTGGATTTTTTTATTTTGTGGATGTGGCAAAGCAGTTACTCCTTCTTTCTAACATATACTAAATATCATTCCGTAAGATGAAAGCAAGTATGCCAACGAATGCTACGATTGTTTTTCTTCTTTCTGTATTTCAGCCATTTTGGCAAGCAGTATATGCTGAGGCATATGCATGATCTGTTCAAGCGGCAGATGTAAGGATTCTGCAAGCTTTTGGGCAGTTTCAGCAGAAATTTGCAAAGGTCTCACAAAAGATCCCTCCTCTCTTCTGTCCATTGTACAAGAATCAGATGTGAAATGTAATAAGATGTCACAAAGGATTGGAACAATCCGTAAATGCCCGTTATAAAAGAGGGAAGGAGGGTTCTTATGCAAGCACCGTTGTCATTTTTAAAACAAATGCTGACTGAGCATCAGATAGATACTGAGAAGGCTGTCACCTTTGAAGAATATATGGCTATGAGGCGGAAACTTCAGGAGCTGATGGGGAAATTTGCTTCATTCGAGGAGTGGGATCTGTATCAACAAGCGGCAGATCTGATGATGCATACAGGCTTCCAATGGATGAAATAAGCTGATCCACGAAAAAACCCCCGCTGCAGCGAAGGGTTTCATTCCATTAAAATGAGTATTCTTCTTCCACATTTTTGAACTGGTCATAAATCACAAGAGTTGCTGGACTGTTTTCTTTTGCCATCTGTTTGGCTTTTTCAATTGCGGCGTCTTTAGATGTATACAAAGCTGTCGGCGCCACATTCTCCACCTTAATAAACCAGCCGTCCGCATCAACATTAGGTGTAACCGCATATTTTTTCATCATCAATCATTCCTCCCACAAGTTTTATTGCATTTTTCCCGCCTTGTTACTGTCCGAAACGATCCAATCGGCTAGCTGAGAAAAACAGGAAATAGACAATTTTTCTATTTTTTTTCTGCAGAAATGGTAGAATGGAGTTTGGAGATTTTTTAATGAGAGGACGGTGCTTAGCATGACAGACCTTCTGAATGATCGGCTTCCTCCGCAAAATATAGAAGCCGAACAAGCCGTGTTAGGCGCAATTTTTTTACAGCCGTCTGCTTTAACGCTGGCTTCAGAAGTATTGATTCCAGATGATTTCTATAGAATGTCCCACCAAAAAATCTATAATGCGATGCTGGTGCTCGGTGACCGCGGTGAACCGGTTGATCTAGTGACGGTAACGTCAGAGCTTGCGAATACAGACCTGCTGGAAGAAGTGGGGGGTATTTCGTATCTGACAGATATCGCAAACTCGGTGCCGACAGCGGCTAACATAGAATATTACGCGAAGATCGTTGAAGAAAAATCAATTCTTCGCCGATTAATCAGAACAGCGACAACCATCGCTCAAGACGGGTATACCCGTGAGGATGAGGTCGAGGATTTACTCAGTGAAGCTGAAAAAACGATTATGGAAGTGGCGCAGCGCAAAAGCACGAGTGCCTTCCAAAATATTAAGGACGTCCTTGTCCAAACCTATGACAATATCGAACAGCTTCACAATCGAAAAGGCGATATTACGGGAATTCCGACAGGGTTTACAGAGCTTGACCGGATGACGGCCGGTTTCCAGCGCAACGACTTAATCATTGTGGCTGCTCGTCCGTCAGTGGGGAAAACGGCCTTTGCCCTGAACATTGCACAAAACGTGGCGACCAAGACCGACGAAAGCGTAGCAATTTTCAGTCTTGAGATGGGTGCAGAGCAGCTCGTTATGCGTATGCTCTGTGCCGAGGGAAATATCAATGCCCAGAATCTCCGTACCGGCAACCTGACCGAAGAGGATTGGGGCAAGCTGACGATGGCAATGGGAAGCCTGTCAAACAGCGGAATCTACATCGATGATACACCGGGTATCCGCGTGAGTGAAATCCGCGCCAAGTGCCGCCGCTTAAAGCAGGAAAGCGGCCTCGGCATGATTTTGATCGACTACCTGCAATTGATTCAGGGAAGCGGACGCTCAAAGGATAACCGTCAGCAAGAAGTATCAGAAATTTCCCGTGAACTGAAAGCGATCGCGAGGGAGCTGCAAGTCCCTGTTATCGCGCTTTCTCAGCTTTCCCGGGGCGTTGAGCAGCGTCAGGATAAACGCCCGATGATGTCTGATATCCGGGAATCAGGAAGTATCGAGCAGGACGCGGATATTGTGGCGTTCCTTTATCGTGATGACTACTATGACAAAGAAACCGAGAATAAAAATATTATTGAAATCATTATTGCCAAACAGCGTAACGGCCCGGTAGGAACCGTGTCACTTGCGTTCGTAAAAGAATACAACAAATTCGTCAACCTGGAACGGCGTTTTGATGACGCAGGTGTTCCGCCCGGCGCATAAACCCTCAAGAGCTGATCTTGGGGGTTTTTTTTCATTCGAAAGATGGAAGGAATACCGTTCGCTCAGCGGATGTAAATTTGAAAACGTTTTAATAAAATGGGAATAAAAAGGAGATGGTAACCATGGGAAACTCTTTTTCACACTTTCACGCAGCGCAAATCCGGATTGCGCGGCCTACGAGCCAGCTCAATGAAATCATTCGCTTTTACGAAGGGGGACTGGGCTTGAAACGGATTGGAGAATTTTCGCAGCATGACGGGTATAACGGTGTCATGTTCGGCCTTCCTCATGCCGATTATCATTTGGAATTCACCCAATATGACGTGGAAAGTACTCCTCCCGTTCCCCATCCCGACAGTCTCCTCGTTTTTTATGTGTCGAATGCAGATGAACTGACAGTGATCACTTCAAAGCTAAAACACATGGGCTATCAAGAGGTTGAATCTGAGAACCCGTACTGGAGCCATGGAGGCGTGACGATAGAGGATCCGGACGGCTGGCGAGTCGTTTTTATGAATACAAACGGGATATCAGGCAAGTAACTCTTTTCTGTGCTAAAGGACAAAAGTTTCACGAGAATTTTAGGACAATACGATGAGAAAACGCTTATAAAACGAATGGAAGCGAACGAATATCGATTTACATTAATTTAATGTTCGGATTTACAATTGACTTTCTGTTGCTTCACTGATAAACTTGATTTGTTTGAATAGAATCGTTTTGAAAGGTTAACGGAGGTGCACGGACATGTCTTCAGTAGTTGTAGTAGGTACGCAATGGGGCGATGAAGGAAAAGGCAAAATTACAGATTTCCTTTCAGAAAATGCAGAAGTGATCGCCCGTTATCAAGGCGGAAATAACGCAGGACATACAATCAAGTTTGACGGAGTCACATACAAGCTTCACTTAATCCCGTCAGGAATTTTCTATAAGGATAAAACGTGTGTGATCGGAAACGGAATGGTTGTAGATCCGAAAGCATTAGTCACAGAGCTTGCGTATCTTCATGAGCGCAACGTTAGTACAGATAACCTGAGAATCAGTAACAGAGCTCACGTCATTCTGCCGTATCATTTGAAATTGGATGAAGTGGAAGAAGAGCGTAAAGGGGCTAACAAGATTGGGACAACGAAAAAAGGAATCGGCCCTGCTTATATGGACAAAGCGGCCCGCATCGGGATTCGCATCGCAGACCTGTTAGACCGTGACGCGTTTAAGGAGAAGCTTGAACGTAATCTTGAAGAAAAAAACCGTCTGCTTGAGAAAATGTACGAGACAGAAGGGTTTAAAATTGAGGATATCTTAGACGAATATTATGAATACGGCCAGCAGATTAAAAAATATGTCTGCGACACATCTGTTGTCTTAAATGATGCTCTTGATGAAGGGCGCCGTGTATTGTTTGAAGGCGCGCAAGGGGTTATGCTCGATATCGACCAAGGAACATACCCGTTTGTTACATCATCTAACCCTGTTGCCGGCGGTGTTACGATCGGTTCCGGTGTCGGCCCGACCAAAATCCAGCACGTTGTCGGTGTATCAAAAGCATATACGACTCGTGTCGGCGACGGTCCTTTCCCGACTGAGCTGAAAGATGAAATCGGCGATCAAATCCGTGAAGTCGGCCGCGAGTATGGAACAACAACAGGCCGTCCGCGCCGTGTCGGCTGGTTTGACAGCGTTGTTGTCCGCCACGCCCGCCGTGTGAGCGGAATTACAGATCTTTCTTTGAACTCAATCGACGTTTTAACAGGAATTGAAACACTGAAAATCTGTGTGGCGTACCGCTACAAAGGCGAAATCATTGAAGAATTCCCAGCAAGCCTTAAAGCACTTGCTGAATGTGAGCCGGTATATGAAGAAATGCCAGGATGGACTGAGGATATCACAGGAGCGAAAAGCTTGAGCGAGCTTCCGGAAAATGCGCGTCACTATCTTGAGCGCGTGTCTCAGTTGACAGGCATTCCACTTTCTATTTTCTCTGTCGGCCCAGACCGTTCACAGACAAATGTCCTTCGCAGCGTGTACCGTGCGAACTAGATAGATTTTGCTTAAAAGCCCCTAATTCAGGGGCTTTTTTTTATTTGAAAGCCGCATATAAGTTGGTCTGAGAAAAAAATATGAAAAAAAACCAAAAAAGTTATTGCCACTTCTATTTGTTCGTGATATTATAAATCTCGTTGTTACGGAAACTGCTTCAATAGAGTACAAGATAGAACTTGATCCAAGTCGTTTGCTCTATGGAAATTCCGACATCTTAAGAGCCATTAGCTCAGTTGGTAGAGCATCTGACTTTTAATCAGAGGGTCGAAGGTTCGAGTCCTTCATGGCTCACCATTTCGTGAAGGCCCGTTGGTCAAGCGGTTAAGACACCGCCCTTTCACGGCGGTAACACGGGTTCGAATCCCGTACGGGTCATTGATTTACTTTAGCGTTATTGCTAATTCCTTATTTGTCTGCGAGGGCTGACACGACAGCTCTCGCGGCAAATTACTGTAAGGTCCGGTAGTTCAGTTGGTTAGAATGCCTGCCTGTCACGCAGGAGGTCGCGGGTTCGAGTCCCGTCCGGACCGCCATTTTACTTTACTTAGTAGAGAAAAATAAAACATTTGGCTCGGTAGCTCAGTTGGTAGAGCAACGGACTGAAAATCCGTGTGTCGGCGGTTCGATTCCGTCCCGAGCCACTTACCAAACGCATCTGCAATCGTAGGTGCGTTTTTTTCTTATAGGAAAAAGGTAAACATGAGGAGTGTTATAATAGAAGAAAAAGGGAGAACCGGCCCTGCGGCCGGTTCAAAGAAGAAGACGTCAATGATAAAGACGCACTCCGGTGAGGAGAGGTTTCAGTAAAGTTAGTTATTTTTAAAAAAGTTGACTAGTATGACAAAACATAAACAATGAGCGGATAAAGGTGAAATATGTGTTTTTTTCCAAACCTTTATTTTTTTTATCTTTTGACCTTAAACCGTTATAATAGACAAGGACCCTATGTTTACACGGGCCATAAGTGATGAAACGAATGTTATATAGATGAAATGAAGTCATTCGGCAGGAGGAAAATCAAAATGATGGATAAAAAGATCCTTGTAGTAGATGATGAAAAACCGATTGCAGATATATTGGAATTTAACTTAAGAAAAGAAGGCTATGAGGTGCACTGTGCCCACGACGGAAACGAAGCTGTTGAAATGGTAGAAGAGCTTCAGCCTGATTTAATTCTTTTAGATATTATGCTTCCTAATAAAGACGGTGTTGAAGTATGCCGTGAAGTCAGAAAGAAATACGATATGCCGATCATTATGCTGACGGCAAAGGATTCGGAAATTGACAAGGTCATTGGGCTTGAAATCGGTGCTGATGACTATGTCACAAAACCATTCAGCACACGCGAGCTCCTGGCACGTGTAAAAGCGAACTTGCGCCGCCAGCTGACAACAGCGCCTGCGGAGGAAGAGCCGTCCTCTAACGAGATTCATATCGGCTCTCTCGTCATCTTCCCTGACGCGTATGTCGTATCAAAACGAGATGAAACAATCGAATTGACTCATCGTGAGTTTGAATTGCTTCATTATTTAGCAAAACATATCGGACAAGTGATGACCCGTGAACATTTGCTTCAAACCGTTTGGGGCTATGATTACTTTGGCGATGTCAGAACGGTTGACGTAACAGTCCGCCGGCTTCGTGAAAAAATCGAGGACAACCCGAGTCATCCAAATTGGATTGTCACACGCCGCGGCGTAGGTTATTACTTGAGAAACCCAGAACAGGACTAATGCCCCTATGAATAAGGTTGGTTTTTTCCGGTCGATCCAATTTAAGATTACCTTGATTTATGTGCTTTTGATTATTATTGCCATGCAAATCATTGGTGTGTATTTTGTTAATCAGGTAGAGAAATCGCTGATCAGCTCGTATGAACAATCACTGAACCAGCGAATCGACAACCTTTCTTACTATATTGAACAAGAATATAAAAGCGATAACGACAGCACGGTCATTAAAGATGACGTTAGCCGTATTTTGAATGACTTCACGAAAAGTGATGAGGTCCGGGAAATTAGTTTTGTCGATAAAAGCTATGAAGTGGTCGGTTCCTCAAAACCGTATGGTGAGGAAGTAGCGGGGAAACAAACGACCGATCTGATCTTTAAAAGAATTTTTTCTACTAAACAATCGTATTTAAGAAAGTACTATGACCCGAAAAGCAAAATCAGAGTTCTCATTTCCGCGAAGCCCGTCATGACTGAGAACCAAGAGGTTGTCGGCGCGATCTATGTTGTCGCGAGTATGGAAGATGTCTTTAACCAAATGAAGACGATCAACACGATACTGGCATCTGGCACAGGTTTGGCACTTGTTTTGACGGCTCTTCTCGGTATTTTTCTTGCAAGAACCATTACCCATCCGCTTTCGGATATGAGAAAGCAGGCGATGGAGCTTGCGAAAGGGAATTTCTCGAGGAAGGTTAAAAAGTACGGGCATGATGAAATTGGACAGCTTGCCACTACGTTTAATCACTTAACGAGAGAGCTTGAAGATGCCCAAGCGATGACAGAAGGAGAACGCAGAAAGCTTGCCTCTGTTATTGCCTATATGACAGACGGCGTTATCGCCACAAACCGAAACGGAGCAATTATTCTCTTAAACAGCCCGGCGCTGGAGCTGCTGAACGTTTCACGTGAAACAGCCTTAGAAATGCCGATTACGAACTTGCTTGGGATTCAAGAGAATTATACATTTGAAGATTTAGTGGAGCAGCAGGATTCTATGCTGCTTGAAATTGAACGGGATGATGAATTAACGGTGCTTCGCGTGAATTTCTCTGTGATTCAAAGGGAACATGGCAAAATTGATGGCTTAATCGCTGTCATTTATGATGTTACCGAGCAAGAGAAAATGGATCAGGAACGCAGAGAATTCGTTGCAAATGTATCACATGAGTTACGGACGCCGCTCACGACAATGCGTAGTTATTTAGAGGCATTAGCTGAAGGCGCGTGGGAAAATAAGGACATTGCTCCGCGTTTCCTAATGGTGACGCAAAATGAGACAGAGCGTATGATCCGGCTTGTCAATGATCTGCTTCAGCTTTCGAAGTTTGACAGTAAGGATTATCAATTTAACCGGGAATGGATTCAGATTGTCCGGTTTATCTCACTTATTATTGACCGTTTTGAAATGACAAAAGAACAGCATGTGGAATTTATCCGAAATCTGCCGGACAGAAATCTGTACGTCGAGATTGATCAGGATAAAATTACGCAGGTGCTCGATAATATTATTTCCAACGCTTTAAAATACTCACCGGAAGGCGGACATGTCACATTCTCAATTGATGTAAATGAAGAGGAAGAACTCCTCTATATCAGCGTCAAGGATGAAGGGATCGGAATTCCGAAAAAGGATGTCGAAAAAGTCTTTGACCGCTTCTACAGGGTTGATAAAGCGAGAACGAGAAAGCTCGGCGGCACCGGTCTGGGGCTGGCGATTGCCAGAGAAATGGTTCAGGCGCACGGCGGAGATATTTGGGCGGACAGCATAGAAGGAAAAGGCACGACGATTACATTTACTCTTCCATATAAAGAGGAACAAGAGGATGATTGGGATGAAACGTGAAAATATAAAAACGATATTACTTACGGTACTCGTCATCATCAGTCTTGTGTTTACATGGGGGATATGGACGTTCCAGCCAAACTTTTCTGAAGGCTCTTCATCAACAGAGTCTACTGTGCGTGAGAAACATAAAATTGAAAAAAACACCCAAAAGTTGTCTGAAACGGTAAGGCCGAGGGACATGTTTATCCATGATGACGGCGCTCATTACAAAGTGGGTGATGAAGCCCTCTATGAAGAAGTATGGTCTGACTTGCCGCATTGGGATGTAAAAGGAATTAAAGATATCTCGGATCAGTATGATAAGGTTGGATTCAAGAGCTGGTTTTATGGAATAGGCGGATATGAAGCAAAGCTTGACTTGCAATTCACTGACACGATTCCGATTGATATTTTCCAAACGCTGTTTAGATGGTCTAATCAGTCGTTTGAATACAGTTCGTTTGATCATATTCTGATTCCGTTCAATGAATCAAAAGCGAATAAGAAGATTTATTTGGTGTCTTACAGCAAACAGCTCATTCTGGAAGTGACCGTTGAGTCTGCAAACTACCGGAACATTATGAGCGACTTGAAAAACAGGCAATCAAACATGCCGGCGTACAGTTTGTTCTCAATCGGTTCCAAGAAAGAATTCTTGCTGCCGAACAAAACGCTTATTATGGACAAAAAAGAATTTGTCACAGAGTCGATTAAAACAAATACCTTTAAGCAGGCCTTGTTCAGCGATCCGAGCATTGTAAGGGAAGATTCGAATTACAACAATAGAAATGTGCTGACAGATGGGATCAGCCGTTTAGATGTGAATTTAAGCCAGCGCCAGGTGCAATTCCAGCAACGCAATTTAGTCCAGAGCACTTCTTATCAAACAGGTGAGTTAATCAAAAGAAGCCAAAAATACCTTGAGGATACGGGAAGCTGGACGGATCACTATCAATTTTTCAATATCAATGACAGCCAGCAGCTGAGCTTCTATATCTTTATGGATCAGATGCCGGTCATTAACAGCATTGCCAAACCGTTCGGAGCGACATCGGCGATTACGTTGCAATGGGCGAACGATGATATTCTCAGCTATAAGCGGCCGAACTACAGTCTTGGAACGAATCCGATTAAAACAAGCGAGACAGAGCTGATGAGCGGCAGCGAAGTGAAGATGCTGCTTTCTAAACAAACCAAATATGATATTGACAAAATTGATCAGATCTTCCTTGCTTATCAATTGGTATCAACCTCAACCAATGATGACCCTCTTGTTGAGCTTGAACCGGTTTGGGCGATGAAAATAAACGGAAAAATGGTGCCAATTACAAAGGATTTGTTGACGAAGGAGGGGGCAAACAGTGGAGTGGAATAAGACAAAATCAATCTTCATCGTTGCCTTCCTCATTTTAGATATATTCTTAGGCTATCAGTTTTTCCAGAAATGGCAGGCTACCAGCAAAGAATATGAGGTCATCAAAAATGATGTCGAGCATGACATGAAAGCCGACCATATCACGTATGAAGGCCTGAATAAGGGAGCAATAGAAGGCTACCGGATCACAGCAAATCAAAAGGCCTTCACCAAGGAGGAAATTGAGGCACTCAAGGATCAAAAGCCTTTGATGGACATGCCAAGTGATGATCGTAAAGTAACGACCTTGAAAATGAAGTTTACGAGTCCGATCGCCCTATCAAAAAAAAACATCGAGGACGATGCTCAGGCACTTGTTTCTTCGAAGATCCAAGATGGTGAAAAATATAAACTTTGGAAGGTTGACAAATCAAAGAAAGAAATTATTTTCTTCCAAACATATGAAGGCGATTATATTTACCAGCAGACCGACAATTCTTCTAATATGATCGGGCAAGTGGTCCTGCACTTAAACGCTAAAAACGAGGTTGTGTCATATGACCAAACTACGCTTGAGGCGTTCAAGCAAATTCAGAAAGAAAGCTTAATTACTGAAATGGATGCGGTTGAGCTATTGTACTATCAAAATCAATTAAAAGAATACAGCACTGTGAAGAGCTGTAAATTCGGCTACGTTGCACAATATCCGCTGACAAGTACGCAGGTGCTGGCACCGGTATGGAGAATTACGGTCGAGTACGATAAAAAAGTGAACGGCGAGAAAAAGACAGTACAAGAGTATTTTACTGTGAATGCTTTGGAGAGTACGATTTTAGATACAGATCAATGAAAAATAATGGAGTGAGACAAACATGAGCTTGCAATTTAGCGTACTTGCGAGCGGGAGTACGGGAAATGCGTTTTATCTCGAAACAGAGGATCACGCATTTTTGGTGGACGCCGGTTTGAGCGGGAAAGCCATGGATGGGCTAATGGCGCAAATCGGGCGTAAGCTGGATGATGTAGACGGCATTTTTGTGACGCATGAGCATAGTGACCATATTAAGGGCCTCGGCGTGGTTGCGAGAAAGTACAAGCTTCCGATCTATGCGAATGAGAAGACATGGAAAGCGATGGAGAACCAGATCGGCAAAATAGACACCGATCAAAAGTTTGTGTTTCCGATGGAGACGGTGAAATCGTTCGGCGGACTTGATGTCGAATCGTTTGGCGTCTCCCACGACGCGGCGGAACCGATGTTTTATGTGTTCCATTATAACGGCCGGAAACTCGCATTAATGACAGATACGGGATATGTCAGCGACCGGATGAAAGGCATCATCCGCTCAGCGAATGTGTTTGTATTTGAAAGCAACCACGATGTGGGGATGCTGCAAATGGGAAGATACCCATGGAGCATTAAGCGGCGGATTCTAAGTGACGTCGGGCACGTTTCAAATGAAGATGCTGCCTTGGCGATGACTGATGTCATTGGCGACGAGACGTCTCGTATATACCTGGCGCATTTGAGCCAGGACAACAACATGAAGGAGCTGGCGAGAATGTCTGTGCAGCAGACATTGGCTTCAAAAGGATTCTTGACGGGTGAGACATTTGATTTGTATGATACCGATCCGAAGAAGGCTACTCCGCTTTGTGCTGTATAATTTTTCTATGTAAATCATGACTATTATAGGGGCTTCTAACCCACAATATAACCATATTAACGTTCTTGGAAAGGATGGAATATGGTGGATTACGATCGTGAGGAAGAACATACTACTCCTGAACAGCCAAAGAGAAGCAAAAAAGGATATTTTCTTTCTAGTCTGATTGGCGTGATTGTCGGTGCCGTATTAATGGCGTTTCTCATGCCGTACTTTTCAAATGAAGGGTTAGATACGGGTACGGGTGCCTTAGATCAGCAGCAGCAGAACAACAATGGCCGGGAATCAATCAGAACGGTGAATGTCAGTGTCAACAATGCAGTCACCAAGATTGTCAGCAATGTGTCACCTGCCGTTGTCGGTGTTGTGAACATCCAAAAATCAGATATTTGGGGAGAGAGCGGTGAGGCTGGGAGCGGATCCGGCGTTATTTATAAGAAAAATGACAACTCCGCTTATGTCGTGACCAACCATCATGTCATCGAGGGCGCTTCCCAAATTGAAATCAGCTTAAAAGACGGCTCACGTGTATCGGCTGAACTTGTCGGCAGCGATCAGCTGATGGACCTTGCTGTTTTACGGGTGAAAAGCGACAAAATCAAAGCTGTCGCCAATTTCGGAAATTCAGATAAAGTTAAATCTGGTGAGCCGGTTATCGCAATCGGGAATCCGTTAGGCCTTGAGTTTGCAGGCTCCGTCACTCAGGGTGTTATCTCGGGTACGGAGAGGGCAATTCCTGTGGATTCAAACGATGACGGACAGCCTGACTGGAACGCAGAAGTCCTGCAAACAGATGCGGCCATTAACCCTGGGAATAGCGGCGGCGCTTTGTTAAACATGGATGGGAAAGTCATTGGCATCAATTCAATGAAAATTGCCGAATCGGCGGTTGAAGGGATTGGCCTGTCGATTCCGTCTAAGCTTGTGATCCCTGTGATCGAGGATTTAGAGAAATACGGCAAAGTCAAACGCCCGTTCCTTGGCATTGAAATGAAATCGCTAAGCGACATCGCAAGCTATCATTGGGATGAAACATTGAAGCTTCCTAAGGATGTCACCAATGGAGCGGTTGTGATGGGTGTAGATGCCTTCTCACCTGCCGGAAAAGCAGGGCTGAAGGAACTGGATGTCATTACGGAATTTGACGGATACAAAGTAAATGACATTGTTGATCTGAGAAAACGACTTTATCAGAAAAAAGTCGGTGACCGGGTGAAGGTGAAGTTTTACCGCGGCGGAAAAGAAAAATCCGTTGACATTAAGCTCTCCTCCGCAGACCAATTAGGAAGTTAATCAAAACAATCTGGCACCGTTGTCAGATTGTTTTTTTATGCAAAAAACTGAACGAGGGTCACGCCCGTTCAGTTGAAAAAGGATATACCGAATATGAAGAAAAATATAAGATGGGTGTTACACGTGAAACAGCAGGCAATGCCTGTTAGCTGCAAATCCTTCCGTTTTCAGCATTGACTTTAATGTATGGTTGCTAGCTGTGATTTTAATGATGTACACATAGACGCCATTTTCTTTCTTCAATGTTGAAGATGTTACGGTGCCGTTGCATTTGTGATTGCTTTGACGGCCTTTCTGCTGCTACAGTTGATGTTGCAGGGGGAAATTCACCGTTTAACGATATACACGTCAGGCTTCCTGCGCCGGAATAATGCTGTTACTCGGCAGGCGGTTGAGAAAATTTCTTCAGCCTGTATTGTAGGCTTTGTCTGCTGATGCCAAGCTCCTGGGCAGCTTGCGAGATGTTATGGCCGTGTTTTCTTAACACGTTCTCAATCACATATTTTTCGAAGCTTTCCATTTTTTCCTTTAAGTCCGCGGCTGGTTGGTGTCTTGGTGTTTCAGGCTCTGGGAAATCAGCTGGCTTGATTTTCATGCGGTATTGATAGGGCAGATGGGAAGCCGTAATGGTTTGCTCGTCCGTCATGAAATTCATTGCGCCTTCGATCATATGCTCAAGCTCACGAATATTTCCCGGCCAGTCGTAGGATAGGAAAAATTGCTTCACATCTTCGCTGATGTGTTCGACATTCATTTGGAACAGATGGTTGTTTTTCTGGATAAATTCAGACGCAAGAAGCAAAATGTCTTCTTTCCGTTCCCGAAGCGGCGGGATGATCAGCGTCACGACGCTCAGCCTGTAATACAAGTCCTTCCGCATTCGTTCTCCCGCAATCGCATCAATCGGGTCTTCGTTCATTGTGGCAATAATACGCACGTCAATCGGCGTGTCCTTTGTTGAACCGATGCGCCTGATTTTCCGTTCTTGAAGGGCGCGCAGCAGCTTCGCCTGAAGGCTGAGATTCAGCGAGTTAATTTCATCTAACAGAAGCGTGCCGCCATGGGCTTGTTCAAACAGGCCGGGCTGATCGACAGCGCCGGTAAATGCCCCTTTTTTCGTCCCAAACAAAATGCTTTCCACAAGGCTGTCTGGCAGTGCCGCGCAGTTTTGTGAAATAAACGGGCCGCCTGAACGGTCGCTGCCATTATGGATACTTTGGGCGAACAGCTCTTTTCCCGTGCCGGTTTCGCCTGCGAGAAGGACAGATGATGACGTTCGCGTTGCCCGCTTGGCGTTTTCGATGACGTCTTGAATGGCCGGACTGGTGCCGAGAATGCTGTCAAATGTATAGGTTGTGTTGCCCTTTTTGTTCATATTCTCCCTGATCAGCCGTTCAAGCTTTGTCACATCCTTCGCAATTTCAACTGCTCCCCTGATTTTGCCGTCCTTGACGATGGGATAGGTATGATTGATCGTCGTGATTTCCTGCCCTTTATTATTGAAGTAGCTCTGTTTGACGTTTTTAATCGTTTTGCCTTCCTGAAGGGCCTGTACAAGTGTGCTGTCCTGCTGCTTTGAAAACATAAACACATCCATCAGGTTTTTATTTAGGACGTCATGCTTTTCCATATCTTCAATTTGCATCATTTTATTATTATAAACGATTGTGTTTCCGTGCTCGTCTACCACGTGCAAGCCAACATCGATTTCATCCAAAATGCTCTGAAACACTAACGTGAGGAATTCGCTGTCTTTGACCACTGTATAAACCTCCCTCGATTATTTTCTTAATATTGCTTCTATTTTATAAAAGAATGAGGAGGATATGCAAAAGAATTTTGCACTTGCAGAAATTTTTGCTCGAAATATCTGAAAGTTTTTGCACCTTTTCCACGAAATTTGTAGAAAACACACGAAATCTTGATTTGGCACAGAACTTGCATTTATAAAAAGGGAAAGCAGGATAACATGTTGAAACAGAAAACAAGGGGGAATTCAAATATGCCAGCTTTATCTAAATCCAAAGAAATCATTGATCAGACGTCTCATTATGGAGCCAACAATTACCATCCGCTCCCAATTGTAATTTCTGAAGCGCTGGGTGCTTGGGTAAAGGACCCGGAAGGCAATGAATATATGGATATGCTGAGTGCTTATTCTGCGGTAAACCAAGGACACAGACACCCGAAAATTATTCAGGCATTGAAGGATCAGGCTGATAAAATCACCCTCACATCACGCGCGTTTCACAATGATCAGCTGGGGCCTTTTTACGAAAAAACAGCTAAGCTGACGGGCAAAGAGATGATTTTGCCGATGAATACAGGAGCTGAAGCGGTTGAATCTGCCGTGAAAGCGGCAAGACGCTGGGCTTATGAAGTGAAAGGCGTAGCCGACAATCAAGCGGAAATGATCGCATGTGTCGGGAACTTCCACGGCCGGACAATGCTGGCGGTATCTCTATCTTCTGAAGAGGAATATAAAAGAGGATTCGGCCCGATGCTTCCTGGAATCAAATTAATTCCATACGGAGATGCGGAAGCGCTGCGTCAGGCAATTACGCCGAATACAGCGGCATTCTTGTTCGAACCAATTCAAGGGGAAGCGGGCATCGTCATTCCGCCTGAAGGGTTTTTACAGGAAGCGGCGGCGATTTGTAAGGAAGAGAATGTCCTGTTTATTGCGGATGAAATTCAGACGGGTCTCGGCCGTACAGGCAAAACGTTTGCCTGTGAATGGGACGGCATTGTTCCGGATATGTACATCCTAGGTAAAGCGCTTGGCGGCGGTGTGTTCCCAATCTCCTGTATTGCGGCGGACCGCGAGATCTTAGGCGTGTTTAACCCTGGTTCACATGGCTCCACATTTGGCGGAAACCCGCTTGCCTGTGCGGTGTCTATCGCCTCATTGGAAGTGCTGGAGGATGAAAAGCTGGCGGATCGTTCTCTTGAGCTTGGTGAATACTTTAAAAGCGAGCTTGAGAGCATTGACAACCCTGTCATTAAAGAAGTCCGCGGCAGAGGGCTATTTATCGGTGTGGAATTGACGGAAGCCGCACGCCCTTATTGTGAGCGTTTGAAGGAAGAAGGGCTTTTATGCAAGGAAACGCATGATACTGTCATTCGTTTTGCACCGCCATTAATCATTTCCAAAAAGGATTTGGATTGGGCGATAGAGAAAATTAAGCGCGTGCTGCAAAACGCATAAATCCGCCCCATGGCGGGATATTCACTTCGTTTGTATAAATTTACAACAGAAAAATCAGCACTCCCTATTTGCTCAGCTACAGTATTTTAGTATAATGTATCTTTATGAGAAGAAGTGAATTTTATATTAAATAGATAGAGACTCTTTGGACAGCAAACTGGGATATGCACCATGATAGATGTTCCAGCTTAGATCCAATACAAGTTGCTGAAGGGGTGCAGAATGTGAATACGAACCAAGATAACGGAAATCAGCTCCAGCGGACAATGAAATCTCGTCACTTGTTCATGATTTCATTGGGCGGAGTGATCGGAACCGGTTTCTTCCTTGGAACCGGATTTACCATTAATCAGGCGGGACCGCTCGGCGCGGTTCTGTCCTATTTAGTGGGCGGCTTTATCATGTTTTTGACCATGCTTTGCTTAGGGGAGCTGGCGGTCGCCTTTCCTGTGTCGGGGTCCTTCCAGACCTATGCGACAAAATTTATCAGCCCGGCCTTCGGGTTTGCGTTCGGCTGGCTGTACTGGCTCGGCTGGGCGGTTACATGTGCTATTGAATTCTTATCAGCGGGACAGCTGATGCAGCGTTGGTTTCCGCATGTGGAGGTCTGGATTTGGTGTCTGGTGTTTGCGGCACTGATGTTTTTACTAAATGCGATAACCGCGAAAGCCTTTGCAGAATCTGAATTTTGGTTTTCCGGGATTAAAATCTTGATTATCCTTTTATTTATTATACTCGGCGGAGCTGCCATGTTTGGCCTGATTGACCTGAAAGGCGGAGAGCAGGCACCGTTTCTGACACATTTCTATGAAGACGGATTTTTTCCGAACGGCATAAAGGCAATGCTGATTACGATGATTACCGTGAACTTTGCGTTTCAGGGGACTGAGCTGATCGGGGTTGCTGCAGGAGAAAGTGAAAACCCTGAAAAAACAATTCCGCGGTCGATTAGACAGACAGTATGGAGAACGCTTGTCTTCTTTGTTCTTTCCATCATTGTCATTGCCGGCATGATTCCGTGGAAGCAGGCTGGAGTCGTGGAAAGTCCGTTTGTTGTCGTATTTGAGCAAATTGGAATCCCGTATGCAGCAGATATCATGAACTTTGTTATATTGATTGCGCTCTTATCTGTTGCGAATTCAGGTTTATACGCATCGACACGTATCCTGTACGCGATGGCGAATGAAGGACAGGCCTTCAAAGCGCTGGGCAAAACAAATCAACGCGGTGTGCCGATGTACTCGCTAATCGTAACGATGGCTGTGGCCTGCCTGTCACTTCTGACAAAATTTGCGCAGGCTGAAACCGTATATATGGTGCTGTTATCATTGGCGGGCATGAGCGCACAGGTCGGCTGGATTACAATTTCGCTTTCCCAAATCATGTTTAGACGCAAATATATCCGTGAAGGCGGCAAGGTAGAAGATTTGAAATTTAAAACACCGCTATATCCGGTGCTGCCGATTCTCGGCCTGACGTTAAATACGGTCGTTCTCATCAGCCTAGCATTTGATCCGGAGCAGCGTATCGCGCTGTATTGCGGCGTACCGTTTATGGTCATTTGCTACATCATTTATCATGTCGTCATTAAAAAACGCCAGCAGGCAAATCGTCAGCTAGAGCTTTAAAAACGTTGTCCTCAAGTCATCTTTGTTATAACCCGCATAGGACATTATCTTATATGTTGAGGTGGAATCACAGATGGATAAAACGATTTCGGTTATTGGAATGCCAATGGATTTAGGACAAGCACGACGCGGAGTGGACATGGGCCCGAGTGCCATCCGGTACGCTCATCTGATCGAGAGGCTGTCAGACATGGGCTATACGGTTGAAGATCTCGGTGACATTCCGATCAACCGCGAAAAGATCAACAATGACGAGGAACTGAAGAACCTGAATTCCGTTTTGGCGGGAAATGAAAAGCTCGCTCAAAAGGTCAACAAAGTCATCGAAGAGAAAAAATTCCCGCTAATCCTGGGCGGCGACCACAGTATTGCGATCGGCACGCTGGCAGGCACAGCGAAGCATTACAATAATCTCGGCGTCATCTGGTATGACGCGCACGGCGACCTGAATACACTTGAAACATCACCTTCAGGCAATATTCACGGCATGCCGCTTGCCGTCAGCCTCGGCATCGGCCACGAGTCACTGGTTAACCTTGAAGGCTACGCACCTAAAATCAAACCGGAAAACGTCGTCATCATCGGCGCCCGGTCACTTGATGAAGGAGAGCGCCAGTATATTAAGGAAAGCGGCATGAAGGTGTACACGATGCACGAAATCGACCGTCTCGGCATGACTAAGGTGATCGAAGAAACCCTTGATTATTTATCAGCATGTGACGGCGTCCATCTCAGCCTTGATCTGGACGGACTTGATCCAAACGACGCACCGGGTGTCGGAACCCCTGTCGTCGGCGGCATCAGCTACCGGGAGAGCCACCTGGCTATGGAAATGCTGTATGACGCAGGCATCATCACCTCAGCTGAATTCGTTGAGGTCAACCCGATTCTTGATCACAAAAACAAGACTGGGCAAACAGCAGTAGAGCTCGTAGAATCCCTGCTAGGGAAAAAGTTGCTGTAATAAGAAAACCCCCGCATCCCGCGGGGGTTTTTCATTTATCCAATCATTTTCTCAGCGACTCTCATCTCCTGTGAATGGGTTTGATGATCCGCAATAAACCATCCTGATAAAATCACCGCTGCGACACCTGCACCAATCAGAAACTTTTTCATTTATATAACCTCCGTTCGTTTAATCAATTCTTCAATTTGTAAGGCTTCATAAAAAAAGTGGGTAGCCTCTTTGTAAAGCTCAAGTTCCCTATACCGTTCGCCAGCCAAAATGGAAAGTTCTCTTACACTGTCATACTCTTTCTCGGACAATAAGTCGTCCATATGTTGTTTGCATAAGTGAAACGTTTCCGCATGACCCCCTTCTGCATAAATGGCATATAAGATGTCTATTTTTGCTTCACATATTCTATTCGGCTTAGCAGCCAATTTTTCCTTCACATCTTGGTAATAAGATAAGGCATAATGTTTCTTTTTGATCTTAAACAGCTCTCGTATGAGCAAGTAGACAGAATGATAGTAATAGGCCGAGCGGGCATATTCTTCATTTTGAAGGGCCTCTTCTAATTTGGAGACCGCTTCTTCTGGCTTGCCGCTTTGCGCATGGAGAAGTCCAAAGTTATGCAAAAGCTGTGCTTCAAAAAAATGATCCTCTAATTCTCTCGTAATTCGAATCGCTTCGTCCAAATACGTTTGAGCTTCTTCAAACTGCCCCATCTCAGTAAAATTGCCTGACATGGTGATCAGGGCTGAAGCTAGTTTCTTTTTATAGTCTGTCTCTTCCCTAAACGTTTTGACCGCTTGCCGTGTATGATTGAGGGACACAATATTTTGCCCCAGCTTATAATAAAGCTTTCCGACCTTCAGGTGAAATTCGGCTTTCTCAATCGGATCGGGGATGTTGTCGAGATACTGCTCGGCATCTTTATAAAGCCCAATAGCAATATCGTAATTATTTTTATAGGCCTCATACATGCCTTCAAACAGAAAAAAGTAATATTTCAGCATGTCTGACGTAGCATTCATATGAGAAGGCTCCTCATGCTGAAAACCCTGGCCTCTCGCCTCGTGAAGCAAAACCTTGTGGCGCAGTTCCAATAAAGAGAAGTAGGCAAGCACCTCCTGATCCTCTTCCATGTCATCTAATAAAGGCTTCACTTCTTCAAACAAACGGGTGGACTCTTCAACTTCATGTTTCTTGATCGCAAGGTACCAATCGTTGAGAATGTTAGCGATTTCTGCGGGTGCAATTTTATTCATTCGAAACTCCTTTCTCTAGTGACTTATCAATCTTAGTTGCTTATTCTGATAGTAACACCTCTTTCTATTTTAAGTAAAATCCTCTAGTCAATATATAAAGGAGCGATGAGATGACAATCATGCTGACCCCGATGCAGACAGAAGAATTTCGGTCTTATCTCACGTATACGGCCAAGCATTACGCCGAAGAAAAGGTAAAAGCGGGAACATGGCAGCCTGAAGATGCATTGCTTCTGTCTAAGCAGACCTTTTCTACTCTTCTTCCGAAAGGTCTTGAAACACCTCATCACCATGTATGGAGCCTTACGCTGAATAAAAAGGAAAGCGTTGGCTGGCTCTGGATCCATGCTGAACCGGAGCATCCGCAGCAGGAAGCGTTTATTTATGACTTTGGGTTATATGAACCATACCGGGGCAAGGGCTATGCAAAGCAAGCATTAACAGCTTTAGAACAGATGGCAAGAAGCATGGGAATCCGAAAGCTGTCCCTCCACGTCTTTGCCCATAATCACACAGCACGGAAGCTATATGAGCGGACGGGATTTCAAGAAACGGATGTGGTGATGAGCAAGAAACTTTAACAAAAAAGGGCCTGGTAAAGGCTTTTTTTCATAGACAGCCTTCTGTAAATGAA
The DNA here is from genome assembly GCF_030519405.1 of Bacillus sp. C28GYM-DRY-1. Classification (NCBI taxonomy): domain Bacteria; kingdom Bacillati; phylum Bacillota; class Bacilli; order Caryophanales; family Bacillaceae; genus Bacillus; species Bacillus sp. C28GYM-DRY-1. The sequence continues at coordinate 90,892 of NZ_JAUMKF010000007.1, read as the reverse complement.
TTCTAAAAATTCTGTAAATCACCTAGTTACTTTCCTTATTTTCCTAATATAATGTGGGTGAGGAAATCACCTTTCCTACATTTACAAGAAAAGAGGAGATGTAATGAAGTTGAAGAAACGGGTTTCATTGTTATTGGTAGCGCTTACAATATGCTGCGGCCTGTTTGTTTCTCCCGTCAAAGCTGTAAAGACCACAAACTATGCTGAAGAAATCGCCGCACTGCAGCCAGGCACAACACCAGAGGAAATCATGAAGTCCGCCAGCCGGATTGCCAAACAGCAGCACGTAAAGCAAGACGTTATTCTAAAACAGTTCTATGAAGAAATCATTGCTGATAAAGCAGAAGGCGACAGGCTCGCCAAGAAAAGCGGCATGTCGATCATGGGCGGGTCGTCCGGCACGAAAAAACTCCCGACAAGCGCGAAAGGCAATATCTATTACACGAATTCCTACACAGCCTACTACAATCACGGCCACGTCGGCATGTATTCCGCCGCTGACAAGATTGTTGAATCTGTTCCGAGCGACGGCGTCAGGCAGATCGCTTATAATGCCAGAGACGTGGAAGATAACTCCATCGTACAGACAGTCAATGTCACCTCTTCAGAGAAAACATCTGCTGCCGACTGGGCGGTATCAAGAGTCGGAGACCCATACTCATTTAACTTCGTCAATAACAGAAATACCGGCCATGACGGCGCTAAAAACTGTTCAAAGCTCCTATGGTCTGCCTTTTTACTGAAAGCAAACATTGATATAGACAGTAACGGAGGCTTAGGCGTATATCCGCGCGACATCACAAGTTCTTCCTACACGACAACCATCATGACCATTTACTAAGGAGAAGGATATGAAAAAGTGGATGATCACCATTGCCATGCTTGTTCTCGCAGGAATCGCACTATTTGTCTTTATTTCTCCTCTCAAAAACCAAAAAGCCGTAAGTCAGCAGGATCTCAGAGACCCCAGTTTTCTTGATGACAAAGAAGTCCTGCTGTATTTCTCAACCTCTGCGGATCAAGATGCATTTGGCGGCGGGAAAAGCTACGCTTTGTTTAGCAGCGAGGACGGGTCGCTGTCTTCATTTAAGATGAAGGGTCTTGAGTTAGGCTCAGCCAAGGTTCACGGCGACAGTGTGATGCTGGAGGACAAAAACACGATTTACACGATTAAAGACGGCCTGCACTCCCATAAAAGAGCCTATCAGCATACAGGCGACAGCGCGGGTTTTCTGCAAAATACGAACGGCTTTTACACCCTATACAACTCCGGCTACGACAAAAAGGGAGACGGATACCGCTCAGAGCTGTACCGCCAGTTGGACGGGGAGTGGAAAAAAGACGTCATCCCCTACTACATCCGAGCCTCCGGTTCACATGACGGTACCATTTACGCACTCGTCCCGACAACTGACGAAAAAGGCTATCAGCTCCTCCAGATTCAAGCGGATCAACAGAAGCTCACCTATCACACGATAACGGAATGGCAGTATCGGGAAGGAGCCTCAATCGAATCCCAGCTTGCTGTGGACGACCAAGCGGTTTATGTTATGATTCGCGGCCAAAAGGCGCGCAATCTTTATCAAATGGTCAAATTCAACAAGAAAAGTGGAGAAGTGGAGCTTCATGACATCGCCAAATACAAAAACGACGAACAAACGATATACAGCTCCATGCCCTTCAGCTTCAAAAAAAGCTTCTTCTTTCATGATGGATACTTGTACTTCATTGACGGCTTCGGAAAGGTATACAAAATCAATGCAAAGACAGCAAAAACAAGCATCGCCTTCACTCTTTCGCCAGAAAAAATGAAAGCCGATTTTAAAGAAATCACCCAAAAAGGCAGCAGCCTCTATTTCTTCACATACACCTATAACCAGCCTGCAATCATTGAACAGTACAGCCTGAAAACCGGAAAGAAAGTAAAAGAAAAAGAAATTAGGAAGGTAAAGGATGTCGTGACGCCGAAGAGTCATTTGAAGCTGTATGATGTTGAGGTGATGAAGGGGTTGTAAGCGGAAACTATTGTCACATTATTTCTCAGGAAATACGAAAAAGAGACTTACAGGAAGTCTCTTTTTCTGTTACTTAATTTGATACATATCCTTGATAGAAAGCCGTCCAGCCGCCGTCATAGCGCGGTTCAAAATTATAAAGTTCCAATGTTCCTTTATAGCCGCCACTAGAGTAGTTGTAATAGTCAGGAATATCGTTGTAACTAGATAGTCCCCAGTAAGTCACTTTATAACCCGTGACATATTTGATATCCTGTGCCTTGACTTCCTGTGTAGAGAATTCAGCCGCAGAAGCCGGACTAGCAAAAGTGCCTCCAACACCTAGTGAAATTCCCAAAGCCAAAGTTCCAATCACAACTTTTTTAAACATTTTCTTCCCTCCCATTTTTTTGAAATCAAATAAAAGATTCAACGATTTTCATGAGATTCCTTTCGATTTAAAATTGAATCTGTGTTGAATATGTGAATTATTGTAAAATTAATGTATCAACTGGAAGATGGGTAAAGGAGGAATTACATGCGCAATAAACAAGTTATTCTTCAGGCAATCATCATCGGCCTCACCTCGGCGGTTACCGTGTTCCTGTTAAACGGAGGAAAAGCGGGCTGGTTGGACATCGTCGGAACCATTGTCGGGTGCTGGCTTGGCATCTTTATTGTCGTTAGAATGCAGAAAAAACAAACGTAAAACAGGGAAAGGGTCATGCCGAACCGAAGTCATGTGCTAGGGCGAAGAGTCCAAACACATGAATGGGAGGAATGGCGTTGACAGGAAACAAAGCGGTTGTGTACAAAGGTGAAGGAACTGTAGCGGTGGAGGATATCGGTTATCCGGATTTAATTTTGAAGGACGGACCTGGTGTTCCGAAGGCAAATGTGAATCGAAAATGTGAGCATGGAGTTATTTTGAAGGTGCTTACCACAAACATGCGGAAGCGACCAGCACATGGTGCTCGGGCATGAAATCACGGGAGAAGTCATTGAAACGGGGCGGGACGTCGAATTTATCAAAAAGGGCGACATCGTATCCGTGCCTTTCAATATTGCCTGCGGGCGCTGTGTGATGTGCAGAAAGCAAAAAACGCATGTGTGCCTGAATGATAATCCGGACCGGCCGGGATCGGCTTACGGCTACGTCGATATGGGCGGCTGGGTCGGCGGGCAGTCGGAATACGTCATGGTGCCGTACGCCGATTTTCAGCTGCTGGTCTTCCCGGATAAAGAACAGGCGCTAGAAAAGATTCTCGATTTGACGATGCTGTCCGACATTTTTCCGACCGGCTTCCACGGGGCGTGCACAGCGGGTGTGCAAACGGGATCGACCGTCTATATCGCAGGAGCGGGGCCTGTCGGCTTAGCAGCTGCACACTCCGCCCAGCTTCTCGGGGCTTCGACGGTTATTGTCGGTGATCTGAACGAAGACAGACTGGCACAGGCTAGAAGCTTCGGCTGTGAAACGGTCAACGTGCAAAAACACGACCGCCTTGGCGAGCAAATTGAACAAATACTAGGTGAACCGACCGTTGATGCCGCAGTGGACTGTGTCGGCTTTGAAGCATCCGGGCATGGCAATCAAGGAGAAGCGCCAGCCGCCGTGCTGAACTCGATCATGGGATGTCACCCAGGTCGGCGGAAATCTCGGTATTCCAGGCTTATACGTGACCGAAGATCTCGGTGCAAAGGATGCGGACGCCAAAACAGGCTCATTAAAAATCCGCTTCGGACTCGGCTGGGCCAAAGCCCATACCTTTGTCACCGGACAAACGCCCGCCATGACATACAACCGCAATTTGATGAAAGCGATCCTGAGCGGCAGAGCGCAAATCGCAAAAGCCGTCAACGCTACTGTCATTTCTCTGGACGACGCGCCAAAAGGCTACAGCGACTTCGACAAAGGCGCAGCCAAAAAATTCGTCATCGACCCGCATGGAACGCTGAAGTGAAAAGAAAAAGCCGGACGTTCAGTTGAACGCCGGCTTTATTGCTGGTAATCTGTTTCTTCAAATCGACTTCCCATTTCATCCTGTACGATGAATTCCCCTTCGATTTTGTCCAGTCCAATCAGAATATAAGGGTTTTTCTCATTTGCTTTGGAAGCAGGTTTCCGCTTCACAGTTACAATCGTTTCTTTAGGCGAGTATTTGACGCCTGACACCTCAAGCTTCTTATCCTTCTCGCTGCTTTCGAGAGAGACAATCACCATCTTTCTGCCTTCTAAAACGGTGAAGACTTGATACCCTTTTACGTCATCATGCATTTGAAGATAATTAGCGTATATTTCTAAGTCTGGACTGCCTTCACCGATTCGATCCTTCTCTAATACCCAATAAGACGGCTGACACCCAGCAAGCAACAACATGATCACAAAAAGCTAAATCCATCTAAAGCGCAAATACAGACCTCCCCAAACATCGGTTACATCCAACCTAACATACGAGCGAGATAGAGTCATCAACAGCTTGTTTGTCGAATTGTGGATAAAACTCAGCCCGAAGCACTACTAACATGTGAATAAATAGGTTATATTGGGAAGAGAATATTTGCAAAAACGCAAGAAACCATCGGAGGATTTGAACATGAAACAAACGTATTATTCCTGTGAAGAACACATCGAAACAGTGCTGGATATGTACATAGACGACCACGAGCTGCCGCCCGAAATCAGAAAAATCGAACATACTAACAGTTTATCCACAGGCTGTGAATTATGTGGAGACCCCGCAGTATATATAGTGGGGAACGAATGATCTTACACAAAATACAGAAAAGATATCCACAATTGTGGACAAAATATATGGATAACTTGTTTCTAAAGTGGGGATGACCTGTGAATATCAATATTGTGACAATTGGAAAACTAAAAGAAAAATACCTCAAGCAAGGCATTGAAGAATACACCAAACGACTTTCGGCCTACGCAAAAATCGACATTATCGAACTCCCGGACGAAAAAGCGCCGGAAAACCTAAGCAACCAGGACATGAAAATCATAAAAGACAAAGAAGGCGACCGCATCCTATCAAAAATCAGCCCCGACGCCCACGTGATTGCTCTCGCCATCGAAGGAAAAATGAAAACATCCGAAGAACTAGCCGATACAATGGATAAGCTGGCTACTTATGGAAAGAGCAAAATCACCTTCGTCATCGGCGGATCACTTGGATTGAGTGACGCGGTGATGAAGCGAGCAGATGACAAGCTGTCGTTCTCGAGGATGACATTTCCTCATCAGTTGATGCGGCTTATTCTAGTGGAGCAGATTTATCGGGCTTTTCGGATTAATCGTGGGGAGCCTTATCATAAGTAAATGAGGTTTTTGAGGCGTAAGATTTACGCTTTAGTAAGTGATAGCATATAGAGAAACTAAAAGATTTAATAAAGTATTGATGAATAGAGGAGGGAAGTTATGGGGCAAGTTGCACGAAATGCACTTAAAGGTTACACATTTCAACACTACATATTTACGCTGTTTGTAGCAAAGATGGATGTTGAAAGGAAAATCAAAAAAATTGAATCGGAAACGATTATTAGTGGAAACTTTGATGATTTATATATAGAGGCTGATGAGAATTATAGAATTCAAGTAAAAAATTACCCTAGTACTACATTGGATGACATTGTTATTACCAAAGACAGTGTTCGAATCAAAGGAAACTCTAATGACTACAATCAAGATGAGAATAATATTGTAATAATTAATACTGATCAGATTGATACAGATTCAGAGTTCATGGGTTTTCCAGCAAAAAAAGTAAACGGAATTGTGATAATACCACTAACTCCATTTGATGTACAAGATTTACTTGATGAGATGTTTAGTACTGAAAGTAGGGAAATTCAGATAATTCAGTTCGCATTTTCTTTGATAACTTCCTCAAACTTTGTGATAAATGAAGAGGAACTACCAAAAATGATAAGAATGTCTTTAGACTTAAATGACAGAACAATCTTAATTCGAGAACCATTAGAAAGCGTGGGGAAAGGTATTTTATGGATATATGGTAAGCCAGGTGTAGGCAAAAGCCATTATGTCGAAGAGTTGATTCAAAAATATAATGATGCAATAGTGTATAGGTTTTGGACTGGATCTCAAGATGAACGACTTATGAAACGGTTGCAATTTGATACGTTTTTAAATGATGTGGCACTAGGAATCCAAGGAGTTATACCATCGAAGAACTGATTCAAGAAATTATTAGACAAGAAAAAATATTGATTATTGATGGTCTAGATCATGTTGAAAATTATAATCCGAAAGAGCTTCAACTATACATAGATTTTATTAATTCATTGAAAGAAGCTCGTTTGGTTGTTTTATCAAGACCACTTTTAGCTAAAGTTAGTTGGCAACCTATGGAATTGATAAATTGGAGTTTTGACGAAACTGCATTATATTTGGCTATGGCTTACAACATCTGTGAATACAGAGTTGTTAAGGAAATCTACGAAGTTACCGATGGTTATCCGATAATCACTTATTTTATTGCTGAACATTATATAATGCATAAAGAGATTAATATTAGGCTTGAGATTGAAAACTTAAATCAATATTATGGTATTTTGCTTGAAAAAGCTAATCCAAAATCATTATTATCTATTTTTGCAACAAACAATAGTTTCTTCACAGAATCCGAGCTTAGAACTATTCTTAACGAATCTTTCGTGGTAGACGCAGTCATGGACTTTATTGAAGTACATCCATACTTGTTTAAAAGGACAATGAATAGGATTTCTTTAATTCATGATAGTTTTAATACATACTTGAGGTATCAACTAGAAAGTTATCCAGAATTAAAAGGCAGAGTGAATCAGTTTGTACAGAGTAGTTTATTGAGTGGAGATATTAATTTCATGTCAAGATTGTCTTCATTTGAACTTAGTGAAGATTTCTATAATGAACTATTATGGATGTATAGCGAGGTTGATAATTTTTCAGCTCTACTTGAAAGAACTTTAGATTATAATTCAATAACCTCATTTTACAACCAGCTACAGAAGTTATTAGAGCAACGAGAAGGAGTACTAGATCTATATCATTATTATTCATTTGCTTTGGTTTATCAAATGGCTAATCGTAATGACTTAATTGGATATGATGGTTTGGTGTATCAAATTCTTATATATATGAATGATCATTTAACTATAGAGGAAGAGATATTCAGTACTGGTGTTTTATGGAATATTTTTATCCTTTTAAAGTTGAAGGATGAAGCATCATATAAAAGGTATTTAGCAGATAGAATGTATGATCCAAATCAAATAAATGAACTATATGAGAAATTGAATGATGAACATTGTTACTTTGAAAAACGGAAAGAAAAGCCGAACTACAAAGAAACATTAGAAAAGTTACAAGAAAATGATATATTCGAATTTGGTAAACAAGATATCTTAATAAGACATATGGTAAAAGTCTGGGTTCACCAAGATAAAGAGGATATCTATTATAAAATACTAGATGAATTCTTGAATAACGATGAAAACATAGCAACATATCGATTAAGGAAAATTGTCGAAGAGAATGGTATTAAGGGTAGATGGTCAGCCAGGATACTATCATCTGTTAAATACCAACTCAATGAGATAGGTGAATTAGGAGAAAAGAATTTCTTTTATGGTAAATCTTTGAGCGATATTATAAGGAATAGTGCTCCAAATGGATCTTTTGAAACAGTAGAGTACGCACAATCCTTTATAAGGTTAGCCAATCATGAAAAGAGACAGATTGATATTTATTCAGTTAATCGAGTGTGGGCAATGTATTACAATCGAAAAGATTACAGTGTTTATACTCTAGATAGTGCATTAACAGTATTTGAGAAATTTGGTTTTTTAGAAGATTTAAAGTCGATTGAAATACTAAGAAAAGTAATGAATCAAAGTGAAAAAGGGATTAGGCATCTACTTGGAAGCTATATAAATCTGAAAGATGATTCACTTATAAATAAATTAGGTCAAATTGGTGCATTTAATGATAGTGATTTTCCGGTAGATATATTCGATTTAACACCCGAGAAAATAAATTGCCTTGATGTTAAGCACGTTGATCAAAGAATATATAAAATGCTTTCATATCATAATTATGGAAAAACCATTGAATACAGAAATATACTAAATCCATTGCGAAGTAAGTACTTTAATCGTGTTCTTGACGCTATAGATTACTATGGTTACAAAATATTCGGGCTGATTGATGATGAAGAAATTGAGGAAATGATTACTGAAAAAGGAATAGAAATACTAAAGCAAGTAAAAGAAGAAGACAGCTATATCCCATTTAAACATGGATGTATTCATGAAGCAGACATAGAGTATATACATGAAAACCAAATCGGATATCTTGAAGTATCAAGATACTCTGATGGGTGGCATTCCTGTTTACCGTTTGTAGATTTATATTCTCTTTATAACTTGGATGAAATCAGAATGTCCCACTTAAAGATAATACATAATGCAATGTTTGCTAGAGTATCAGATAGAGAATACATTGGTAATTGGAATTTGTTGATTGGTAATATACCACGATTTCTTGAACAATACGAGATTGATATCGACTGGAATAAAATGTACGAAATTCTAAAGTGGTTTCTAAGAGAATCATTGATTTACGATGTAGATGTAAATAATCAGTTATAATGATTCTATGAAGTCAATAATAAAAACGAGTTTATAAATACGCTCCTTAGCCTTAATGGCCCCTCTCTATTCGTAAGCTTTTTATAATAAAAAATATTATTTTGGAGATAAAAACATGATATGGAAAATTGCGGTAGGAGTACTAATAAGTGAATATCCCACAACATAATGGTGTAAATAAAGCTAAAATAAAACAAAAACATAAAATACCTGCAAAATTTTTTGATATGGATGATACTAACTTTGTACTTGTTGACTCCTCTCTTTGGAATCAGATTGGAAATGATTTAAATACATATACAGAACTACTCGATATTTTTGATGAGGTAGGGCAACATACATCTGAACGAATTAGAAGAGAATACTTCGGATTGTAAGAGGCGGATAAAAACCGCTTCTCTTTTTACTTATTCTATAAATAAACGAATCCATCAAGATATTCCTTGTTTTGGATACCCATCCATTGCCTCCATTCTTCTTTAGTTCATATTTATATACATTTATTGGAAATGGTTTATTTTTAAGAAGGTGTCGCACTAAATAGATCTGGAAAACGCAAAAAAGAGCCCAGAGAAAAATCATCTCTGAACCCTAAACGTTCCTCACTTCATATACCGATACTCCCGCAAACTCTCCAAAATCGCAACTTCCTGCAGCAGTTCCTCACCAACATTCGTTTCCTTCACTTTCTTCCGCTCAAGCTCTTTGTCCACTAATCGTTTGACCGTTAAGACATCGGTTCCGGTGCTTAGGACTTCTGCCTTGGAGTTGAAGTGTTTATGGGCGACGAGCTGCATGCCGTAGGAGTTGTATAGCAGCGTGTAGCCGGCGATACCTGTTGTGGATTGGTAGGCTTTGGAGAAGCCGCCGTCGATGACGATCATTTTTCCGTTTGCTTTGATTGGGTCTTCTCCTTCGATTTCTTTTACGGGTGTATGGCCGTTGATGATATGGCCATGATCTGGATTGAGGCCGAATTCAGCCAGGATGTTTCGGCAGGTTGCCTCGTCTTCGCGTAAATAGTAATACGGGTTTTTCTTCTCTTTATGCGTTTCCTTCTCTTTAATGAAATACCGCTCAAATGTCGTCATGGCGCGTTTTCCGAAGAGGGAGGAGTACTCACCTGTCCATAAATACCATGCCATATCTGTCGCCAGGTCATCGGTTTCTTCCGGGTGGGCAAACGCTTCCCGCATGAATCGTTCAAATACATCGAGCAGCTCACGGCCCGCATAGGCTTTGTCCTCAATCATCATTGTTTCCATATTGCCGTTTTCATCGACAGGAATACAGCCGTGAATTAACAGGTTGCCGTTATATTTTAAATAAAGGCTGCCTTTTTTCATCATAAACTTCATATGGCGGCCCAGCTTTTCAGAATGCTGAACGGAGAATAGCAGCTTGTCCATGACTTCTGCTTCTTCTTCTAATAGCTCATCAGGCTGTTCTGGATTAATCGTCGCAAAGCAGGTGTTTTCCAGTTGATATGTTTTTCCGTGCAGCGTGATTTCGTTTTTGTCGTAATCTATTTTCTCTAATAATAGCCGTTCTTCCATATTAAAGTTTGGCCGTCTCTTGATAATCGGGCTCTCAAGCTTGAATTGGATTATGGCAATCGCTTGATGGATTTTTGTGATTTGCTTAATCTCATCCACTGGCCTGTTTTCGTCTGCTTTCGGACGGAATGCTGGATTATCGTCGTAATATTTTTCGGCAAGGTTCAGCAGCGGTCTCAGGTTGATGCCGTACACGTCTTCAATAATATCCAGGTTGTCGTAGCGGGCACAGATGCGGATAATATTGGCCAAGCACACTTTGGAACCGGCATAGGCGCCGATCCAAAGGACATCGTGATTTCCCCACTGAATATCGACAGAATGATAGTTGATCAGTTCTTCCATAATTCTATCCGGCTGCGGTCCGCGGTCGTAAATATCGCCGACCACATGCAGATGGTCGACCACCAATCGCTGAATGCTGTAAGCAAGACCGGTGATCAGCTTATCGGCTTGGCCAAGCTCAATGATCTGATCAATGATTTCGGAGTAATATTGCTCCTTATTGCCAGCTTGTTCTGTTTTGTATAGCAGCTCCTCCGTAATATAAGCAAACTGGGCTGGCAGTGCTTTGCGCAGTTTGGAGCGGGTATACTTCGAGGAGCAATAAGAAACAAGCCTAATCATTCGGTTAATCGTTTCTTTATACCACTCGTTTAACGCATCTTTCGCATCAAAATCATGTTTGATTAACTTCAGTTTGTCTTCCGGATAATAGACCAATGCTGCTAATTCATCAATTTCTCTATCGTAAATGACACCGCTGAAAATGTCGCGTATCTTCTCTTTGACTCGTCCTGAACCATTTCGCAGCACGTGCTGGAATGCCTGATACTCCCCGTGCAAATCACTGACAAAATGCTCGGTGCCTTTTGGCAGGTTCAGTATCGCTTTCAAATTAATGATTTCCGTTACCACTTTTTCTTCACAATCGTATTTTTGTGCGAGTAGATCTAGGTACTTGCTTTCCAAAACCGTCCATCCCCTTTTTAGAATAAACCCCTATTTATGAGCATGTGCATGATAAGTTGAAATGAAAAGTATGACATTATTTTTCATCATTGGACCTTTATATGATAGTACCGCATAACTGCTTTTATAGACAATTGAAATGAGTGAAAGAGGAGCAGAGATGAGCGTTAAGAAAAGTGGAAAACAGGAGAGAAAGCAAGAGAGCTCAAAAAAAGCTCCTTACACTTGTTAATTTGCATTATTAATATAGTGATAACAATCATTTGTTTACCCTAATCACTGCTTGATTATCTAAGAGTGGGAGTAATTGTTGTCTTTGTTTCTATCTACTTGAAGACCTGTATACCTGTTGTAGTCTATTAATGATGTTTTGATTCGGAAGTGAGACATGACTTTTAATCTTTATGATATAGGTTTCAGTGGATCTATATCAATGGCGAATGAGTGATATATCCTAGAATCAGAAAAAATATTCTGATTTTTTAGTCTAATGTGTTGACTCATATTGGACTATATGGAATAATTGGATTATATTAGTAGAGAAGGAGGGGATATTATGAAAAAGGAAAACACAAACAATGAGCCTGTAAAAAACTTAGAGTTTAAGGGTCTATTAGACGAATCACAGAAGTTAGCAAAAGTGAATGACCTTTGGTACTTTGTGAAATCAAAAGAAAATCGCTGGATTCTTGGAAGTGGTCATTAATTAGGGGGTATAAAGGAGAGTTTAACTCTCCTTTACCATTTTTCGGGGGGGGTTAATCATGTATGACAAAACAGTATCAATCAATTTAGATTCTAAGTGTAATGCGTCTTGTGATCATTGTTGTTTTTCTAGTTCGCCAACTTCTACAATTAAGATGGAAAAGGATTATATAAGAGACTTAGTTACTGAATTTGCAAAAAATAAAACCATTCAAGTGATTTCATTTACAGGCGGGGAAATTTTTTTAGATTATATATTTTTAAAAGAACTAATGGAAATCATTAAACCATATGAAAAACAAATAACGTTGATTTCTAATGGGTTTTGGGGTGTCAGCAGGAAAAGGGTTCAAGAATACTTTTATGATATGAATTCGTTAAATGTCGTAGCCTTAACTATAAGTTATGATGAGTACCATGCTCCATTTGTTAAATCGTCCAGTATTAAAAACATATTAGAACATAGCAGGAAATACCCTGATATCGACATTTCTCTTAATATGGCAGTTACTAAAGACAAGATGTCAAACCACATTTTGGAGGATTTGGGTGATTCAATCTTAGGTGTAAAGATTACAAAATTTCCAATGATATCAGTTGGTGCTGCCAGAACTAGGATTAGACAAGAAAATATACATAAGTTTTACAATCTTGATGATGAGGATTCCTTATATTGTCCCGGATATGAGATTGTATATCATCATGACGGAGAGATTTATCCGTGTTGTTCACCCGCTATTTTTGAAACAAAAATAACCTTAAGAGAAGAGTATAATCAGAATTTTGAAAGAACAGTGGAAAAGTTAAATTCAAATTTGCTATTATTTATTCTTAGGAAAGAAGGATTCAAATGGTTCTTGGATATTTTAAAAGAAAACAATAAAATAGAGGAATTTGATATCCCTTATGAATTTTCTTCGATTTGTGGTGTTTGTGGTTCTCTATTCAACTCCGCGGAAAAAATAAACTACTTTTATCCTCACATGGAAAAATATTATTATGAAAATTTTGAAGTATGAAGATGAAAAATATGAAGTGATTGTACAAAAAAACGTTTTTATAAAAGATAAAACAAGTGGAGATTATTATAAGAAAAACTTAGATTCTCTTACAGATGAACAATTATCATACTTTAAAACTTATAAAGAAAAAGTGTCATCAAAGTTTTTTTACCTGTTCTTATCTTTTACGGCTACAATGTTTCTGTTGAATTATATTCATTTGATAAAATTGCAAAATGAGTTAACGACTGTAGTATTTGGATGGAAAATGTGGATAATTATAGCTATTTATTTTATAATGAATATAGTGCTTCATGAAATGGGACATATTTATTCTTTAAAATTTTTTGGGAAAAACTTTGATAAAGTTGGATTTAAACTGAACTTTTATGTGTTCCCTGCTTTTTATGTCCAATTGAATGAAACCTATATGCTATCCAGAAATGAAAAGATAATCGTCCATTTATTCGGCTTGTTTATTAATTATTTTATAATTAATATTCTTGAAATAATAAATCTATTTACAATTTCCAGTGAATTCTTAACGATGGCATTTATGCTATTCTCATCTACTTTACTATGGAACTTAGTGCCAATATTGAATTCTGATGGTTACAAAATTCTTTTGGCTTTTCTTAGCTTAGACGAATATAGCCGCTTTAAAACAAATCATTGGTTAGTGCTTACTATTCAAATTATAGGAGTTGGCCTTGCGGTAAATTCCGTTGTACATTGGATATTATATATTATAAAATAGAGTAAAAGATCTCCAATTTAATCATTTAAAAGCATTTTGTACAGCACCGAATCGGAAACGAAAGAGGTACTCAAATTGAAAACAATTGTAATTAAATCAAATGATAGAAGCTTTTCATTACTGTGCAAATATTTCATAGGAGTATGCATATGAACATAGCAAATTATACGTTAAAAGTGAAAGGTAAGACGTTACTTCAGGATACAGACTTACAGTTTTCGTCTGGAAAAATGAATCATATCGTCGGAAAAAATGGAGTCGGTAAATCACAGCTTGCTAAAGATTTTTTGTTGAATACTAGTAAACGAATTGATAGAGATATTCGTCAAAATGTTTCTTTAATTTCCAGCTCGTCAAATATACCTCATGATGTTTCTAAGGACTTTTTAATAAACTTTTTAAGCGAAAAGTTTGATTCAGAAAAGATAAATAGGATTGGACATTTACTTAATCTTGATAATATTGACGGTAAAGTTCTTATCAAAAATTTGAGTGATGGGCAAAAGCAAAAATTGAAATTGCTTAGCTTTTTACTAGAGGATAAAAATATTATTATTTTAGATGAAATAACGAATTCATTAGACAAAAAAACAGTTATAGAAATTCATGGCTTCCTAAAAAAATACATAAAAGAGAACCCGGAGAAGATAATCATTAATATCACACACGATTTGTCTGATTTAAAGGCGATAGAAGGGGATTATTATATGTTTAATCACCAAGAAATCAAACAATATCATTCAGTGGATAAATTGATTGAAGTGTATATAAATGAGTAATAAAACAGTGGGGGCTTAAGATGAAATTAGAGTTTAAAAAGAGTATAAGCAACAAGGTTTTCATTATTTTAGGATCTATGTTCGTGTTTTTATTTTTACTGGGTTATTTTTTACTGGTAGGAATTGATAAAGTCAGCCATGTCACACCTGAGATGTTTTTCTTTAGCTCCTATACCGTTGCGACCCAGTTTGGTTTGATGTTATTTTCATTTGTTATCGCTTTCTTTATTAATAGAGAGTATACAAATAAAAATATTCTCTTTTACAAACTCATAGGGGAAAACATCTATACCTTCTTTTATAAGAAGATAGCTGTTTTATTTTTGGAATGTTTTGCGTTTATCGCGATTGGTCTGCTCATCATTTCGTTGATGTACCATGATTTTTCCCATTTTGCATTATTGCTCTTTTTATTTTCTGCCGTTATATTGCAGTATATTTTAATTATTGGAACTATAAGTATGTTATGTTCGAATATATTAACTAGTATAGGTGTTAGTATCGTTTATTGGATTACTTCAGTTATTTTAGTAGCAATAAGCAATAAAACGTTTGGTTTTATTGCTCCTTTTGAGGCAGGTAACACGATGTATCACCGAATAGAAAACGTGCTGCAGTCTGATCATATGACACTTGGTAATCATGATATTTTATATATTATATTATATTTAATTTCAATCATGATAATAAACGTAATTGTACTTCGCTTTTCTAAAACGAGATGGGTCAAAATGGGCATTTAACAAAAAGGAAGCTACTTCACGTTGAAGTAGCTTTTTTTGTGCGATAAGATGACGTGCTGTGATGGAGTTATGTTAATATGGGGGTGTTTTTTAGCTTTCATCAACCATCTTTCCCCAATCTATTGTTGTTTTTCTTTCACCATCTTTATAAAGAGAAAGAAGAGAATGAATACGATAAAGTAATTCATTGGATTCTTAAAGATACTCATATCGAGTGAGAGCTGTAATAAAATCCATAGGGCAAATATGGCTAGTATTGAAGGAATGATGATTTTGTACATTTCGATCACCTTCTATCGTTAGTAAAAATGAGGGAGTGACCCTCTTTTAAAAGCAAGATGCAGCAGCCCCTGTCATTGCACCGCCAACAGCGCCAGTAATTGCACCAACGGCACCAGCACCTACAGTTCCAATGCCGGGTATCGTGACTGTTCCTACAGCAGCGCCAGCAAGACCCAGAGTACCTCCACCAGTTATCGCACCACCGCCAGTACCTAGAATACATTTTCCAACCGATTGGGTTCTGACTGTACCGGTGGTTTGTCCAGATTCTTGGCTTACTAGTTTGACCAGAACGCCATGATCGATTTTTTCGTATTGTAGTGTAACAGGATCACCATTTTTGTCAGTTGAGTTTTTAGGGAGAACTTGCTCTTCGCCCGCTACGTGATCTTTTAGTGTAGCATTTCCATCAGCGTCAATATGAATATCTGCATGATCGAACGTCATCTTCAGCACACTATCGTTGAGGTTTTCAACTTTATATGTAGCTTGGGATTCTGCGGCATCTGCAGCATTAGGTAAAACCGGGAGGGCTAAGGCACCTACTAGGAATACCAAGGCTGCAAGTTTTACTTTGGTTAGCTTTATTATGTGCGTAATTATCTTCCTCCTTTGGTTGCCATACTAACAGAGACGTTTCGCCTGTTAAACCCTTTATTAAGAAATGACTGAAATTTCACCATATCGAACTACCCATATTTGCATTTCCACTTCAAAAGTTATAGATAATTGAAGAGGTTTTTCATTCTAATATCATCACTAATATCTTTCTAGTTACGAAAACCAAATTTTTTCTATTTAAATATTGGTAAATGAGCTTTGTTGTCCTATTACATAGGCAAAGGGTTGTTAAAGTAAAACAGTTTCACAACAAAAAACTATTCGCCTGCACCACAAACTGTGACTGCTCATAATGATAAGAGATTTTCGAGAAATCAAACGGCTGCCCATTTGTCAGATGAAAAATACTCTCTATATAAAGCTTGGGCAGTCCTGCCTCTAACCCCAAGTACTCCGCTTCTTCCTCATTTAGCTGGCCCACGTGAAGAAACAAATCAGAAAAGCCAATCTTCAGTCCCAATCCTTCCCGGATGTAATGAAAGATTGAGTGAGACACAATTTCCTTGTTCAAATACGTCACGATGGATTTGTTGTAATAGGATTCTTCGAAGCATAGGGTTTGTCCGTTGATATAGCGGACCCTTTTGACATAGTAGACGTCTTCATCAAGTCTGATGTTGAGGTTTTCTGCCGCTTCCGGAGTCGGTTTCCTCACGTCTAGTTCAATGACCTTTGAGGTGACATTGAAATCCTCGAGGTCTTTTTTAAATCCTTGATTCGACAGGAGGCTGATGTAGCCTTTTCGTTTATGCTTTCTGACGAAGATGCCGCTTCCTCTGAGCTGAAAGATCGCGCCTTTTTGCTCTAATAGATCTAGGGACTTTGTGATTGTGCTTTTGCTGACTTCAAACTGGGCCATGAGGGTTTCTAGCACTGGCAGTTTGTCTCCCTGCTTCAGCTGGTGTTCTTCTATATATGTTTCAATTTTCGCTGCGATTTGCTGGTACTTTAACATACGCATTCCTCATTTATTCGTTTAGTTTCACTTGCCAAAATTATAGCATAAACCGCTTACAATGATAGTTAGTGTCAAAATATTTTGTTAGGGTATTGATAAATTATACCGGTACAATTATAATGAAAGCGCAACCAAAACAAAGGGGTGGGTGAAAATGTCGGGGAAAGTGAGAGATTATACGAGACTAGCGAAAGACATTTTGGAGGCCGTAGGCGGGGAAGAGAATGTGATTGGAGCTTCTCGCTGCGCGACCAGGCTTCGGTTGGTGCTAAAGCGGTCTAACCCTAAAGCGAAGGATATCGTGAAGTCGATGCCCGGCGTCATTACGGTGGTGGAGAACAGCGGCCAATTCCAGATTGTCATTGGACAGCATGTTGGGGAAGTCTTCGAGGAATTTTCAAAGCGGGTCAATATTGATCTTTCCGGCGTACAGAGTGAGAATAAAGGAACGTTGTTGAACCGGATCATTGCGACGATGTCAGCGGTGTTTGCGCCGTTTGTCTACATTCTGGCCGCTGCTGGTATTTTGCAAGGCGCATTAATTATTATTAACTTATTGTTTTCCGGTTTTGAGAAAACAGGAGTTTATCAGGTTTTTAGTTTCATCTCTTGGGCACCGTTTACGTTTTTGCCTATTTTTATCGCGATTACGGCATCAAAGCATTTTAAGACCAACACGTATATCGCTGTAGCATGCTGTGCCGCGTTAGTCAGTCCGACATGGGCGGAGATGGCAGCTCAAATCGCAGATGGAAAGAGCATTTCTTTCTTAGGGATTGCTTTATCACAAACGACATACACGTCTTCCGTGCTGCCGCCATTATTTTTAGTGTGGATCCTGTCTTATGTTGAACGATTCTTACATAAGAGAATGAACGAAGTGGTCAGACCGTTATTTGTTCCGTTTCTATGTATGGTCATCATGGTGCCGTTAACGATAGTCCTCATAGGCCCTGTGACAACATTAGGCGCAAACGGAATTGCAAACGGTTACAACTTCTTGGCGGAAAACGTGCCGGCATTGGCTGGAGCGATCATCGGCGCATTCTGGCAGGTCATTGTCATCTTTGGTGTACACTGGGGCATCACACCGATGGTATTGGCAAACTTTGATTTATACGGCCGGGATTCATTCCAGGCGTATCAGACAATAGCGGTCGTTGCGCAGGTTGGTGCCGTGCTTGGTGTCATCCTGAAAGCGCGAAACAAGGAAACGAGAAAAGTCAGCGTTTCGGCTGGCGTCACAGGATTGTTTGGCATTACAGAGCCGGCGATCTATGGTGTGACCTTAAGATTTAAGAAGCCGTTTATCTTTGGCTGTATATCCGGAGCGGTTGGCGCAGTCGTAGCAAGCTTTTTTCAGCCGTATTACTTTGCCTATGCGGGACTTCCGGGACCTCTGACGATCGTGAATGGCATCAATGAACAATTCCCGACATCCATTTGGGGCATTTTATTCGGTGCTGCGATTGCGGTGATTCTCCCTGTTGTACTGATTCAGATCTTTGGCTACGGTGAAGATACTGCTGCACAGACGGGAAAGACCAAGCTTCAAGCGGAACAGGCGAATGAAGAGACAGTATATGCCCCATTTAGCGGCAAGGTCATTCCGCTTTCTAAGGTGCCTGATGAGGTATTCAGTTCAGGCGCAATGGGACAAGGCTTGGCGATTGAGCCATCTGATAATAAACTGTTTGCCCCGTTTGACGGGACCGTCGTCATGGTGGCGCCTACAAAGCATGCGATCGGCCTTCGTTCGGTGTCTGGCGTCGAATTGCTTATGCACATCGGACTGGATACGGTGACATTAGACGGCACTCCTTTTGCCTTGAAGGTGAAAGAAGGCGATATAGTCAAAAAAGGCGAAGTGCTTGTAGAATTTGATAAAGCTTTCATTGAAGAGAAAGGATTAACAACGATTACCCCAGTCATCATCACGAATTCACATGCGTATCAAGAAATTCTCATCGAGGATCTTGAAGAAAGTGCGTTAGACAAAAAATTATTTACAGTCGTAAGCTAAGGAGGAATGTAACATGGGAAACATGCCGAAGGATTTTTTATGGGGCGGCGCTTTAGCTGCCCATCAATTTGAAGGCGGATGGAATCAAGGCGGTAAAGGGCCGAGCGTCGTCGATGTCATGACAGCGGGGGCACACGGTGTGCCGAGAAAAATCACGGATACCATTGAAGAGAACGAGTTTTATCCGAACCATGAAGCCATTGATTTCTATCACAGATATAAGGAAGATATCGCGTTGTTTGCAGAATTGGGATTAAAATGCTTGCGGACATCCATCGGTTGGAGCCGGATTTTTCCGAAAGGCGATGAGGCCGAACCGAACGAAGCGGGGTTGCAGTTCTATGATGACGTGTTTGATGAATTGCTGAAGCATGGGATTGAGCCGGTCATTACGCTGTCTCACTTTGAAATGCCGTTGCACCTGGCCAGGGAATACGGCGGCTTTAGAAACCGGAAAGTCGTGGACTTCTTCGTCAACTTTGCAGAGGCTTGCTTCAACCGTTACAAAGATAAAGTGAAGTATTGGATGACATTTAACGAGATCAACAATCAAATGGACGTGAACAATCCGCTGTTCCTATGGACGAATTCAGGTGTTCTGGTTGGCGAAAACGAAAACGCCAAGGAAGTTATGTATCAAACGGCGCACCACGAGTTAGTAGCGAGTGCTTTAGCAGTGGCAAAAGGAAAGGACATCAACCCAGACTTCCAAATTGGGGCCATGGTGTCACACGTGCCGATTTATCCCTTCTCCTCCAATCCTGAAGATGTGATGCTGGCTGAAGAAGAAATGAGACAGCGGTATTTCTTCCCGGATGTGCAGGTTCGCGGGTACTATCCAAGCTACGCGTTGAAGGAATTTGAACGAGAAGGCTATCACATTACGTTCGAAGACGGCGATGATGAGATTTTAAGAAAAGGAACCGTTGATTATTTAGGCTTCAGCTATTATATGTCTACAACTGTGAAAAGCGATGTGGAAAATGATAATACGGGCGATATCGTCAATGGCGGATTGCCGAATGGTGTTGAAAATCCGTACATCACATCGAGTGACTGGGGTTGGGCAATTGATCCAACTGGGCTGAGATATACATTAAACCGTTTTTATGATCGGTACCAAATCCCGTTATTCATCGTTGAAAACGGCTTTGGTGCGGTGGATACGCTGGAGGATGACGGCAAGATCCATGATCCGGAACGAATTCAATATTTGAAATCACATATTAAAGCATTGGAAAAAGCGGTTACTTACGATGGTGTAGATTTGATAGGCTATACGCCGTGGGGGATTATTGATATCGTCTCCTTTACAACAGGAGAAATGAAAAAACGCTACGGCATGATCTATGTGGATCGTGATAATGAAGGAAACGGATCTATGAAACGATATAAGAAGGATTCATTTGAGTGGTACAGGAACGTCATTCAAACGAACGGCGAGGAATTATAAGCTGCTGGCCCGAATCGAGTACTTTTACTGAAGTGCTTGGTTCGGGTTTTTTGGTGTGATGTGAACTGACATCTATTGGCGGGAATAGATTACCAATGCTAATTGCTATGTTATGATTTCACCTGCAAGATGCTTTTTTGTATAATTTAATATTAGAATGGTAGATAGGGAGAGAGTTTGTGAGTAAAAAGGGATGAAAGCGGGTATCCGGCTGTAGATTTAAAATCATGAAAGAGTTCCCTAAGCAAATCTCCTGACAAATTTGGCGAGAAAGGGGCAATACCACATTGAAAAATATTTTAATAAGGGCTGGCATATCACCATTTGATACATTTAATGCAGCTGAAATGATTGTTCGCAACTCCATTGGCGGCAACGTAGGAAACTTAGTATATGCCTACAGTGTGTTTCGCACGCTGATGACAGAAGGAACGACGATTACTCCAGATTATTATCGGATTAATCCGGAAGATGCTGAACAAATTAATAAAACATATGATATGTATATTATTCCGCTGGCAGATGCATTCCGCGAGGATTTTGTACCTTCTTTACGGAAATATACCCAATTAATTAAGAAGCTAACCATTCCGGTTGTTGTAATTGGAGTTGGTTTGCGGGCTCCGTTTGAACCAAAATTAAATGAAGGTTTTTCTTTTGATGAGGATGTAAAGGCGTTTGTGAGTGCCGTGCTGGAGAGATCAAATATGATCGGTGTCCGCGGTGAAATTACAGCGAAATACCTTTCAAGATTAGGATTCCGTGAAGGCATTGACCATACGGTGATTGGCTGTCCTTCTATGTATGCGTTTGGCAGAGAACTGAAGATAAGAGAAACCAATATCACAACAGAATCAATGGTGACGGTTAACTCATCAAGGCTGTCTCCTAAGCATGTACTGGACTTCATTACGAGAAGCATGAAAGAGTTCCCAAACCATTACTTTATCCCGCAATGGCGAAAAGAGATGATTTTGACGTATGCAGGTGCGCCTGCGATAGCGAAGCCTGCTGATAATTATCCGGTCAGCATGGAAGACCCAGCTTATCACAATGATAGAGTCCGTTTCTTTTTAAATGTGCCGACATGGCTGGATTTTCTGAGACAAGCTGATTTAAGCTTTGGCGCAAGGCTCCATGGGAATATCGCAGCAACGATTGCTGGAACACCGAGCCTTTTGCTTCCGAAAGACGCAAGAATGCGGGAATTAGCTGAGTACCACCAGTTAACGCATGTCATGGCAAATGAGATAACCGATCAGACAAAACTGTCAGAATTAATTGAAACACTTGATTTTCATCAGCCTGAGAAACGGCAAGCGCAAAACTTTGACCATTTCATCAGCTTCCTGAATCAAAATCAATTGGATCATATTTATCAAGAGAAAGCGATTCCTGATACCGTTCCTTTTGACGAAAAACTATCTAATACGAAGCTTCTTCCGCCTGTAACTACAGTTAGCGGCTGCAGTTCCACAGAAACAGCGAAACGCTGGGAAGCGCTTATGGCATTAGAAAATGCCAAAAAGGAAAAAACCATTAAAGATCTGAAAAAAAAGGTCAAAAAGTATCAGGGCACTTTAAATAGGAAATCAGTGCGTATCGCTTTAAAAACAGCAAATATGCTGAGTGTGAAGTAACCATTTACTAATATTACAACTATATTACAAGTGTATAAAACATGCAATATTTTTGGAATAAAAAAGAAAGCCGCAATGCTGCCAATCTGGCAATATTGCGGCTTTCTAATATCAGTTACGGATAAGGTAATCAAACGCGCCGAGGGCGGCAGTTGCACCTGATCCCATCGAAATAATAATTTGATTGTACGCACTGTCTGTGCAGTCGCCGGCAGCAAATAAGCCCGGGACGCTTGTTGCGCCGTGTTTGTCGACGATGATTTCGCCGATGCGGTTGCGTTCAACCGTTCCGTCTAACCATTCTGTGTTTGGCACGAGACCAATTTGGACGAATACACCTTGGAGTTCAACGTGTTTTTCTTCGCCTGTTTCGCGGTCTACGTATGTGATGCCGTTAACGCTCTGATCGCCTGTGATTTCTTTTGTTTGTGCATTTTTCACGACAGTGACGTTTGGCAGGCTGTAGAGACGTTTTTGCAGGACTTCGTCTGCTTTCAGTTCTGGCGCGAACTCTAGCACAGTAACGTGATTGACAATACCTGCAAGGTCAATCGCTGCTTCGATTCCAGAGTTTCCGCCGCCGATAACCGCTACGTCTTTGCCTTCAAACAATGGCCCATCACAGTGTGGGCAGTATGCGACACCTTTGTTTTTGAACTCTTGTTCACCAGGTACGTTGACATTGCGCCAGCGGGCACCTGTTGAAAGGATCACTGTTTTACTTTTCAGGACAGCGCCGTTTTCAAGTTCAAGTTCAAACAGATCTTTCTTCTCAAGGCGTTTTGCGCGCTGAAGGTTCATGACGTCAATATCATATTCCTTCACGTGCTCTTCAAGACTTGCAGCAAGCTTCGGACCTTCCGTCGCTTTGACGCTGATGAAGTTTTCGATGCTCATTGTGTCGAGAACCTGTCCGCCGAAGCGCTCAGCGACAACACCAGTGCGGATGCCTTTACGCGCAGTGTAGATGGCTGCACTTGCGCCAGCAGGTCCGCCTCCGACAACAAGAACGTCAAACGGCTCTTTGTCAGCAAACTCAGATGCATCTGCGCCGCTGCCCAATTTCGCAAGAATTTCTTCAAGCGTCATACGGCCGCTTCCGAAGGATTCGCCATTCAGGTAAACGGTCGGCACTGCCATGATGTTTTTGCTTTCAACTTCTGATTTGTATGCTGCACCGTCGATCATCGTGTGCGTAATGTTCGGGTTCAGCACGCTCATCATGTTTAAAGCTTGTACAACGTCAGGACAGTTGTGGCATGTCAGGCTGATATAAGATTCAAAGTGGTATTCACCGCTGATCTTTTTCACCTGATCAATGACTTTTTGGTCTACCTTAGGCGGTCTGCCGCTCACTTGGAGCAATGCCAAGACTAATGATGTGAATTCGTGGCCCAGAGGGATACCGGCGAATGTAACGCCAGTGTCTTCTCCGACACGATTGACACTGAAGCTTGGCGTTCTGTTTAATTCAGTTTTTTCGACTGAAATTTTTGATGACATGGAAGCCAGCTCATCAACGAGAGCCAGCATGTCCTTAGAAGTGTCATCTTCGCCTGCGCTAACTTTGAGAACAATATCATTCTCAATTAGCTGCATGTATTGATTTAATTGTGCTTTGATATTTGCATCAAGTACCAATGGAATGCACTCCTTAGATTTTACCTACTAGATCAAGGCTAGGTGTAAGAGTTTCGCCGCCTTCTTCCCATTTAGCCGGGCAAACTTCACCTGGGTTTTGACGAACGTATTGTGCTGCTTTTACTTTGCTAATCAGGTTGCTTGCGTCACGGCCAATTCCGCCTGCATTGATTTCTACAGTTTGGATGACGCCATCTGGATCGATGATGAATGTTCCGCGGTCAGCAAGACCAGTTTCTTCGTCAAGAACATCGAAGTTGCGAGAGATCGTTTGAGATGGGTCACCAATCATTGCGTAAGTGATTTTGCCGATTTTTTCAGAGCTGTCATGCCAGCCTTTATGTACGAAGTGAGTATCTGTAGAGATAGAGTATACTTCAACACCTAATTCTTTAAGTGCAGCGTATTGTTCTTGAAGATCTTCAAGCTCAGTCGGGCATACGAAAGAGAAATCTGCTGGATAGAAGCAGAATACGCTCCATTGGCCTTTCAAATCTTCGTTTGTTACATCGATGAATTCACCGTTTTTGAATGCTTTTGCTTCAAATGGAAGTACTTCTTTACCGATTAAAGACATAATGTATATTCCTCCTAAAAATGTATTAGAAAGCATATTCGCTTTCAATAATAATTCTAAATATATATGAATTATTAATTAATATATATTTTTTGTCAAGCCAAAACCCATTAATAACTTACATTTTTTCGTCTTGTGTTAGGTATGATAGGAAAGATTTAGGCATTTCTTTTATAGAAGATAAGAATGTTAAAATGGGCTGATTCTCAATTAGACAAGGTTTTCAGCGGCTTTATCCATCAGAAGATCAGGCTTGTTAGAGCATTTGAACATTTTATGACAGAGTGAGCAAGGGGTGAATCGTTTAATCATTTCTCTCAATAAAAAAGCTGAGTAGAACGGAACAGTAAGCATGCTGTCACATGAATATTTTGGGGATTGTTTCTAGCTATTATTGTATCACTGTTTATGATATTTATAACATTGCTTATGTCTCTAGCTGTTTGGATCATTGTGATAGTACTGGTTCTCTTTCAGAATAAGAAGAAATCAAAAAACACGGTTCAGTTGAACTGACCGTGTTTTTTTGATGGCTGTTATTCAGACCAATTCGTATGGAAAACGCCGTCCATATCTGTCCGTTCGTACGTATGGGCGCCGAAGTAATCGCGCTGCGCCTGCAATAGGTTTGCATTGGAACGCCCTGTGCGATAGCCGTCGTAATAAGAGAGCGCTGTGGTTAAGCATGGGAATGAGATTCCTGTGCTGATGCCCTCACAAACGACTTTTCGCAGGCCTGTTTGATAGGCTTGGAGCTTATCTGTGAAATATGGCGCGATCAGAAGGTTTGCCAGATTTGGCTGCTCGCTGAATGCTTCGCTGATCACATTCAGGAAGTCTGCGCGAATGATGCAGCCGCCTCGGAAAATCAAAGCGATGTCTTTGAGCGGCAGGTTCCATCCGTAAAGCTCAGAAGACATTTTATATTGGGCAAAGCCTTGTGCGTAGGCGCATACTTTTCCCATATAAAGAGCCTGTCTGACGTATTCAATCCAAGTGTCTTTATCAAAGTGTTTTTCTTCGGCTTCCGGGCCTGCTAACACGTCTTGAGCTGCCACCCGTTCTTCTTTTAAGGATGACAAGTAGCGGGCGAACAAGGACTCTGTGATGATTGTGGACGGGATGCCGTTATCAATCGCCTGCATGCTCGTCCATTTCCCGGTGCCTTTTTGGCCTGTTTTATCAAGGATGACATCGATCAGAGGCTGTCCTGTTTTTTCGTCTTTCTTGCGTAAAATCTCAGCTGTAATCTCTATAAGATAGCTTTTCAGCTCACCTTGATTCCATGTTTCAAAAATAGATGCAATTTCATCAAGCGGCAGACGAAGCGTTTCTCTCAGAAATGTATAGGCTTCTGCAATTAGCTGCATGTCGGCATACTCAATGCCGTTGTGCACCATTTTTGTAAAGTGCCCTGCCCCTTTGGGACCGATGTAAACACAGCACGGATCATCTCCGACCTGAGCTGCGATTTTGGTCAGGATAGGAGCGACTTTCTCATAGACATCGCGATCCCCGCCCGGCATGATGGATGGCCCTGTTAATGCGCCAACTTCCCCGCCGGAAATGCCGACTCCCAGGTAACCGATGCCTTTTTCTTTCAGCTCGTCATATCTTCTTTCTGTGTCCTCATAATGGGAGTTTCCTCCGTCCATGATGACGTCGCCTTCTTCAAGTAAAGGCATTAATGATTGGATGACGGAATCTACGGGTTTTCCCGCTGTGACCATCAAAAAGATTTTTCTTGGTTTCTCTAACGATTGAACAAAATCCTCAAGCTCGTAATATGGGCTGAGAGCTTGTCCATCAAGCTTTTGGACAAGCTGGTCCGTTAGATCTCTGGTGTAATTATAGACGGCGACGTTTTCACCTTTGTTTGCCATGTTTAAGGCGATATTGCTTCCCATTACGCCTAAGCCTATGACACCAATCGTATTGAACATGTGTTACAGCTCCTTCATCAATTTCATACAACTAAACTTAACAATAATATGAATCCCAGTCCAGCAACGGAAATAATCGTTTCCAGCAACGTCCATGTGGCAAATGTTTCTTTCATGCTTAATCCGAAGTATTCCTTAAACATCCAGAAGCCGGCGTCATTGACGTGTGAAGCGATGACACTTCCTGCGCCTGTTGCTAGCACGACTAATGCCAGGTTGACATCAGAATGTCCCAATAACGGAATGACGAGCCCTGTTGTGCTTAGCGCGGCAACGGTGGCTGATCCTAAAGAAATGCGCAGGATCGCCGCAATGAGCCATGCTAAGACGATTGGCGATAATGCAGTACCTTTGAATAAGTCTGCTACGTAATCGCCGACACCGCCGTTGATCAGCACTTGTTTGAAGGCGCCGCCTCCTCCGATGATCAGAAGCATCATGCCGATTTGTGAAATGGCTGTTGAACAAGAGTCCATCAGGGTTTTGACTGGAATGTTGCGTTTGATGCCCATTGTATAGACTGCAACTAATAACGAAATAATCATAGCAGTCGATGCGTTTCCAATCAATCGGATAAAAGCTAAAACTCCGTTATCCGCAAATCCAATTGTTTCTTGAAGCAGATCAATAATCGTCGCGACCGACATGATGATAATTGGAAGCATTGCAGTAAAGACGCTGATTCCAAAGCCAGGTGTTTCTTCAAGCTTGAACGTTTTTTGTGTACCGAGTGACGCAATATTGCCGTTTTTCGCAAATGAGGCAGGAACGATTTTTTTCGCAAGCTTTGTAAACAAAGGGCCTGCAATGAGCACTGTTGGAACAGCAACGATAAAGCCGTACAGCAGCACTTCCCCAATGTTTGCGCCGTACTCACCGGCAATTGCTGTAGGTCCCGGATGCGGCGGCAGGAACCCGTGCGTGACGGACAGCGCTGCGACCATCGAAATCCCGAGATATAAAATAGAAATCTTCAATTCTCTTGAAATCGCAAATACAATCGGAATTAATAGAACCAATCCTACTTCAAAAAATAATGCAATACCAATAATGAATGAGGCAATGACAACGGCCCATTGAATGTGTTTCTCGCCGAATTTATTGACGAGTGTCATCGCGATGCGCTGTGCCCCTCCTGAATCGGCGATCAGCTTGCCCAGCATCGCACCAAGTCCGAAGATGAGCGCGATGTGGCCAAGAGTTCCCCCTATTCCTGCTTCAATAGAGCTGACAACTTTATCGAACGGCATCCCGAGTGCCAATGCCACGCCGAACGATACGACCAGTAAGGAAATAAATGTGTTTAATTTTAAGCCCATTATCAAAAGCAGTAATGCTAAAATCCCAATTGCAACGATAATTAATGGCATGGTAATGCCCTCCCCTTCATGTCATGGACTAGTTGTGTGTGATTAAGCCTCTCTGATAATCCGCAATCTGTGTATATTGATTCTCTAATGATCTTGAGAGATTAATAAAAATCGGTATTAATTTTCTGTATTCTTTGGCTGAGTCTTCAATCGGCGTATGTCTGTGCATACTGCCGACCATTTCAGACACGGCATCGAATGAATCAATTTTCCCTGTCGCATACAGGCCTAAAATGCAGGCGCCAAGACATGAGCTTTCGTAGCTTTCCGGAACGACAACCTCTGATTCGAAGATATCTGACATCATTTGGCGCCAAACCTCCGACCTTGCAAATCCCCCTGTCGCCTGGATGCGGGTAACCGGTCCTTCCATGCATTCTGTTAACGCCAGGAACACTGTGTACAGATTGTAAATGACGCCCTCTAATGACGCCCTTATCATATGCTCTTTCTTATGCGACATGGTCAGGCCAAAAAATGAGCCGCGTACATCCGGATTCCACAACGGAGCGCGTTCTCCGGCGAGGTACGGGTGGAACAGCAGGCCGTCAGAACCAGGTCTGACACGCTCGGCGATTTTCGTCAGCACATCATATGGATCAATGCCCAACCGTGTCGCTGTCTCGATTTCGGAAGAGGCAAACTCGTCTCTGATCCAGCGAAGGACGATGCCCCCATTGTTTACCGGCCCGCCAATGACCCAATGCTTGTCCGTTAAGGCGTAGCAGAATATCCGTCCCTTTTCATCGGTTTGCGGCTGGTCAATAATCGTGCGGATGGCACCGCTTGTCCCGATGGTGACAGCGATCTCGCCCTTTTTAATGGCGTTGACGCCGAGATTAGACAGTACGCCGTCGCTTGCGCCGATGACAAAAGGTGTTTCCGGATCGATTCCCATCTGTATCGCTAATTCCGGGCTGCAGTGCTGAAAGATCTCGGTTGTCGGCACGAGTTTGGATAAGTGATCCTGCGTGATGCCTGCGATACGCAGTGCCTCTTCGTCCCAATCCAAGTTTTTCAGGTTCATCATGCCTGTTGCAGATGCCAATGAGTAATCAATGACATACTCATTGAACAGCTGTTTAAAAATGTACTCTTTGATGCCAATATATTTTTTTGCTTTGGAAGCGATTTCTTTTCGTTCGTTCGTGATCCAGGCAATTTTGCTTAACGGTGACATCGGATGGATCGGTGTTCCTGTCCGTTTGTACACCTCATGCCCGTTCCATTCATCTTTGATCTTATGCGCCCAGCTTTCGCTCCGGTTGTCGGCCCATGTGATGCAAGGCGTCAGCGGCTGGTCCTTTTCATCGATTGCGATGACGCTGTGCATGGCGCTGCTGAACGAAATGAATGAGATCTGTTTTTCAGGATGCTGTTTTGTAATTCTCGCTGTTGTTTGGATGACTGCCTGAAAAATCTCTTCCGGGTTTTGTTCAGCTGTTGAAATGTCCGGTGTATAGAGCGGATAGCCGATGCTTTCTTTCTGTACTACGTCTCCATTTTCACTGAACAACACAGCTTTTGTGCTTGTCGTGCCGATATCGATTCCTAACATATAACTAGTCATTGTTGTCTTCAGCTCCTTTTGCCAGCATTTGTTGTGAGAGCCACAGGTCTTCTACCTTTTCTTGCACATCATCAAAATTTTGGTGAAGGGACTGAATCATCAGCGCCCTATCCTTTGTTTTAATGGCCTGTATATAAAGCTCATGGTTATCTAAAATCCTTGTGAAGTCTTCATATTTTTCCTTTAATCGTGCCCGCATTGATAAAAGAATAAAGCTTTCCATTACGGGTTTTAGATTGTTCCAGATCATGTGAATGTATGAATGATCGATAGCCTGGATAATCGTTTCATGAAACAGCACATCTTGAAATGAAAATTCGTCAGCATCCTCGTATTTGATGGAGACTTTCATCATTTCAAGGATTTTGCTGAGATCCTTGACTAATGGGTCAGGGTCAATTTTGACAAGCCGTTCAAAGACGAAAGTTTCTAATAGTAAACGTACATCATAAATTTCTGCGATTTCCTTTTCAGTTAACCCAATAACAACCGCTCCCATTCGTTCTAAGCGGATGATTTTTTCAGATGCGAGTATTTTGAACGCTTCGCGAACCGGTGAACGGCTTACTGAAAACTCGGCGGCGATCGTATTTTCTGATAAAATGGTACCGCTTTCAATCATGCCTGAAATGATTCGCATTCTCAGCTCGTATGCGACACGAACACCGGTTGACGCTTTTGAGAGCCATTTTGCTGGATACAACAGGTTCTTGGAGTCTATCATACACTCACCTTCCTCACTCAAGGAGTATACTTGTATACAAGTATGATAACGTGAATGTTTCGTTTATGCAAACACTTTCATTTCTAGTTTTTAATTTAATTTTTACCATAAATGATGGTATGTATTCCCAGTGTTGGTGTGGTACATTGTAGATAAATAGGTTACGTGAATCATGATTGAAAGAGGCGATTTGGATGAAAATCATCATTGCACCTGATTCTTTTAAGGAAAGCTTATCAGCTCTGGAGGCCGCAGACGCGATAGAAAGAGGATTCAAAACAGTTTTTCCGGGTGCTGATTACAGAAAATTGCCGATGGCGGACGGCGGCGAGGGTACGGTTCAGTCTCTGATTGATGCCACAAACGGATGGATCAAAGAACGGGTTGTTACGGGTCCGCTAGGGGAATCGGTGAAGGCGTTTTTTGGCATGATGGGAGATGGGAAAACAGCTGTGATTGAAATGGCTGCCGCCTCAGGGCTGCATCTGGTGCCCGTTGATAAACGAAATCCGCTCGTCACCACAACAAGGGGAACGGGAGAATTAATCGGAGCGGCTCTTGATGCGGGCGCAGAGCGTTTGATCATCGGGATCGGCGGAAGCGCCACGAACGACGGAGGGGCCGGGCTGATTCAAGCATTGGGCGGAAGGCTTCTTGATGACTCGGGCCGTGAGATCGGGCCCGGGGGCGGCGCGTTATCTCAGCTCGCATCAATAGATGTAAGGGGGCTTGATTCCAGACTGCAAAGTGTCAAACTGGAGGTCGCTTGTGATGTGGACAATCCGTTAACAGGGCCACGAGGAGCTTCGGCTGTTTTCGGGCCGCAAAAAGGCGCGACAGCCGACATGGTGGATGCGCTGGATCAGAACTTGGTCCATTTCGCGGATATGGCAGAAAAAGCGCTCGGAACAGCCTGCAGAGAAACAGAGGGCGCCGGGGCAGCGGGCGGTCTGGGGTGGAGTCTGTTGGCTTTTCTTCATGCTGATCTGAAAAGAGGCGTTGATATTGTCCTTGAAGCGGTTGATTTTGAAAATGAAGTTCAAGATGCAGACCTTGTGATTACTGGTGAGGGGCGGATTGACAGCCAAACGATTTACGGAAAAACGCCGATCGGTGTGGCCAAAGCGGCAAAATCATATGATGTGCCTGTCATTGGCATTGCTGGATCAATATCACGAGACAGTGATGCCGTCTATCAACACGGAATCGATGCGCTCTTCAGCATCGTTCCCGGACCTATGCCTCTAAAAGACGCATGTGAACATGCCGCGGAATATATGGAAAGAACGGCGCGGGACATTGCAGCGTCTATCAAGTTGGCGAAAACGATGTTTCTAATATAGCGCGCACACGCCAATGCATAGCCAGCCTCCTTTTTGGGTAGATACAGGTAACCACACAATGAGGCATTCATCCCAGAAGGAGGACGACGACATGACTGTACAAGAAATCAAAGGCAAAAAACTCGTAAAAGGCATTGCGCCAAATGTGGAGCCAGAAGCCCTGTTAAATGATAAACGAAAAGTATTTTTGTTTGGTTCCCCGAGTTACACAAACATTGGTGACCAAGCGATAGCGTATGCGGAAGAGAAATTTATCAAAAACCATTTTCCTTACTATGAATACATTGAGATTATGGATTATGCAACAGATGAGGGCATTGAACTGGTGAAGGAGATCATCCGTGAAGACGATATTGTCTGCTTTACAGGCGGAGGGAATTTAGGAAACCTCTATCTCGATATTGAGGAAGACAGAAGAAAGGTCTTCGCGGCGTTTAAAGACTACAAATCGATTTCTCTGCCGCAATCCGTTTATTTTGAAGATACCGAGGACGGAAATAAAGAAAAGAAAAAAACACAGGATGCGTACCATCAAAATCCAAACTTAACGATTGCTGCGCGTGAGACCCAGACACTGGATGTTGTAAAAAAAACCTTCAACTCCAATGTGATCTTTACACCGGACATGGTGCTTTCCTTGGATATTGTGCCGAGAGAGCTCGAGCGGGACGGCGTTCTCTTTATTTTAAGAGCGGATAAGGAGAAAGTGACCGATGAAGATTTTATTTCACACATGAGGAAATGGGCAGAAAAAACAACTTATACGGAGCGTACTGATACGGTGCTGGATACGGTCGACACGATTGATTACGCCGATCGTGAAAAGCATTTTATGGAAATGCTTGACCGCATCGGCTCCAGTAAATTGGTGATTACCGACCGCCTTCACGCCATGATTTTCTCGATTATCACCAAAACACCTTGCCTTGTCTTTGGAAACAGCTATGGCAAAGCCAAACATTCATACCGGGATTGGCTTGAAAGCTTAAACTTCATTGAATATACAGATAAGAATGATGTTGAGGAGCTGGAGCGCATGATTGACCGCCTGCTTCAAGTAGAACCGAATGACGTTGATTTATCTAAGGACTTTCAGCCGCTGATTGATTTTTTTGCTTCTTAAACGAAAAAGACTGCCCTCCCCCGGGGCAGTCTTTCTTTCTTAAACATGAAACAGCCAGACGACGAGCGGGCCGATGAATGAGCCAAGCACCGCACAAAGCGTCATTGAGACGGAACTCATGGATACGGCGAGTTCCCCATATTCCAATGCTTTGGAGGTGCCCAGTGCATGGGAGGCGCTGCCTAATGCGATGCCTTGGCCAAGTGAGCTGCGTATGCGAGACCATTTTAGGACCAGCGGCCCGAGGATGGCGCCTGAGAAGCCGGCAATCATGACAAATACGACCGTCATAGAAGGAACACCGCCAAGACCGGCGGCGATCTGAATAGCGACAGGGGTTGTGATCGACTTTGGCAGAATGGATAATAAGAGATCATGATCAATCCCGAAGGCTTCTGCGAAAATCAGCCCGCTGATCATTCCCATGCATAATCCGACCAGGACGCCGCCTAGGATGGGAACACAATGTTTTACAATGATATGCCATTGTTTATAAAGCGGATAGGCTAGCGCTACAACAGCGGGCCCAAGCAAAGAATTGATCCATTTCCCCCCGATCATATAGCCTTCATACGAAACATGGAACATAACCAAAACCGCGACAATCAATATTGTCGTTGTCAGAACTGGGATCAGAAATGGAAGCGGGAATCGCTTATAAAGCTTGCCCATCGCTAAGTAAGCGGCAACTGTTAAAAGAATTATAATGATTGCGATACTTGCTTGCTGCATTTCTCTTTCTCCTCACGTTTTTTTGTTTTTTTCTCTAATAGCTGGCTGGCGAATCCAGCCGCAATGATCGTAACGATGGTGCTCAGAACGATTGTAATCAGCAGGATCAGGCCATTGAATGAAATGAGGGACGGGTATTTCATCACTCCTGTTATTGCCGGGATGAACAACAAAGGAAGAAAGGACAATAAAAAACCTGCTCCGTCTTGAATAATGGAGACGGGAACAATACGAAGGCCTAAACAGATCAGCAGCAATACCAATCCGACTATGCTTCCTGACACCGGTAAATGAAACAGATGCTGAATGGCTTCCCCGATCATAAAAAATACATATAATATCAACACTTGCAACATAATTCGAATGACTTTCACATCAAGTGCTGCTCTCTAAATCGAACAGCTTCCTCCTTTCTGGTGACTGGCTTCTAGGATGGTTCTGAGGAATCGCTTTACTTTCTTGTTATATAATTGTACTATACAAGTAAAATAATAAATTGATCATATAACGACTTGTATGTATTCAGGAAATATACATTTGTATTATACAAGTATATATGGTGTTGTCAATGTCGGAAATTGGAATGGGGAGCGAGAACGATTGCAAAAACAACACCCAGTTGAATTAATTGAATATGAGCTGACGACTTTTATCAGGAGAGCCGTTTATCTGGAACAATCTGAGAAAAGAACAGGGAATTTGGAGAGATCTTCGTACTTATTGCTGAGACAATTGGATGAGTTTGGGCCTGCTCGTGTAAAGGAATTGGCAGAATCGTTTAAGCTCGATATTTCCACTCTTTCAAGACAAGCAGCTGCATTAGAGGCGAAGGAGCTCATCTATCGCTTATCAGACCCTTCCGATGGGAGAGTCAGCCTGTTTACCATTACAAAACTCGGCAAACAACTATTAAAAGCCGATCAGCAAAAGCGCCTTGAACGTTATGAACAGATGCTGAAAGAATGGTCAACAAAGGAAAAAGAGATGTTCGGCGAGCTCCTGCAGCGTATGAACAAGGCTTTTATCGATTAACAGCTGAAAAACCCATGGTTCGCTGGAACAGCATGGGTTTTTCTTATGGTCAGAGATTACCTGCATCGTTTGGCGGCAGCCCAAGCCACTAGTCCTGCAACAACAGCCGCCGATACAATGGGGCGCTTCGTCGCTTTCGTGTAGTAGCTTCTTGACCTCATCCATCCTTTATTTGTGCCTCTGTCATGCATACCGCAGCCCGCATCATAAAGAGCGCTTTCTTCTCGCGGTTTGGACGGTCTTTGGCATGCTGGCTGTGGTACATGATTTTCTCCATCAGTCTGTCGGTCAGCCGGGGGAAAAGAGCGCCCAGCATGGCGATGGCTTTTGCCTGTGAGCCGACGTACATGTCACGCTTCGGGTGTTCGGCGGCAAACAGGATGGCTTCGGCGACTGCTTCCAGAGGATAGATGAAGGAGCGATAATGAGCCGGCTGTTTGTCTAGGCAGCTGTGCGCGTGTTCGTTGTAAGGTGTGTCAATTCTGCCTTGATGAATGAGCGTAACCGAGACGGGCGCCTGTTCCTTTTCAAGCTCCATCCGGATGCTTTCCGTCCAGCCGTGAAGCGCAAATTTGGCTGACGCATATGTGGATTGAATGACAGTTCCCCTGTCGCCAAACAGGCTGCCTATATTGATTAGTGCGTCCGGCATGCCTCTGCTGGTGTAGTGTTTGACGGCCGCTCTTGTTCCGTAAACAGGCCCCAGAAGTTTGCGTCAAACATGCGCTTCATGTCTTCAACGGTGACGTCCATAGCGTGTCCGAAGATCGAGACGGCGGCATTCTTGACCCATGTGTCAAAGCGGCCAAATGTGCTGATTGCGGTTTCTGCGATGCGGTTGACGTCTTCTTCTTTTCCGACATCCGCTCTGACCCATATGGCGTCGTGCCCTTTATCCTTTAGTTCATCAGCGAGTTCCTTCAACGCATCTTCATTTCGCGCTGCTGCGACGACCTTTGCGCCTTGTTCAGCTGCCATTCGTGCCGTGACAAGGCCGATCCCGCTTGTAGCGCCGGTAATGACGATCACTTGATCCTTGAGTTGTTTCAGTTTGAGCTTCGTTTTCATGCCCGACTTCTGTTGTTCAAGCTTTTCTGTATTCGTGACTGAATAATCGTTTGTCATTGAAATCCCTAGACGCTGTTTTTCTACATTTACCCCATCCGGGAGGGTCTTACCCATTTTGACAATCACAGGGTTCTTTTTTATATTATATAAGTCGCTCTACCATACCTAGGAGGGAATGTTTTAATGACTAGCAGAGGAGATTCACGTGAAAAAATCCTTCACACGGCGTCACGTCTGTTCCAGCTGCAAGGATATCACGCGACGGGTTTGAACCAGATTGTGAAAGAAAGCGGTGCTCCGAAGGGATCGCTTTATCACTTTTTTCCGAAGGGCAAAGAAGAATTAGCAATAGAAGCGGTTACATACACAGGGAAATTGATTGAACATCTGATACAGCAAAGCATGGATGAATTCTCTGATCCAATAGAAGCGATTCAGCAATTTATCAAAAAAACAGCCAGCCAATTTGACAACACAGAAAGCATTAAAGGGATTCCAGTCGGTTTGCTGGCGAGTGAGACAGCATTAATCAGTGAACCGCTGCGGACGGTTTGTATGAAGGTGTTTAAAAGCTGGGAAGCGGTTTTTGCCAAAAAATTAGTGGAAAATGGTTTTGCAGAAGAAGAAGCAAATCAGCTTGGAATGCTGATCAATTCGATGATTGAGGGCGGGATCATGCTTTCGTTAACGAATAAAGACAAAATGCCTCTTCTTCTCATTGCCGAACAAATTCCAGTGCTGGTGAGAAAAAAAGGGTAGCAATTTGTTATCCTTTCTCCTACAATTATATAGAACGGTCTAGTCAGATAGATGAAAGTATACTGACTGGTCTACATTGGAGGAACGATATATGAAAACATTATGTGAAAATGCATTACCTAAAGAAAAAATGCCTTATTTGCTCCGCAGCGGAGAAGGCGAGCGCTATTTGTTCGGCAGACAGGTTGCCACGGTGATGGCGAATGGAAAGAGCACCGGCGATCTGTTTGAGATCGTGCTGCTTGCCGGGGGAAAAGGAGATGCCTTTCCGCTTCACGTCCACAAGGACACACATGAAGGGATTCTCGTTTTGGACGGGAAGCTTGAGCTGACGCTTGACGGGAAACGCTATTTATTAATATCAGGGGACTATGCGAACATTCCGGCCGGAACACCACACAGCTACCGGATGCAGAGCCATAGAACAAGACTGGTGTCTTACACGATGAAAGGAAATGTGGCCCACATGTATTCCGTTATTGGGAATCCATATGATCACGCTGTACATCCTCCGCACGCAAGCGAAGAGGTGTCAAACGAGCAATTTGCAGAAGCAGCTACAGTAGCTGACATTACATTTCTGGACGAAGAAAAGGCTGCCGGTGTGCCAACATTAGCGGAACTGGCAGAGCTTCCGGATGGACCGGTTCCATACGTGCTTGAGTCTGGAGAAGGCGACCGTTTATTGACCGGAGACCAGCTTCACCGCATTGTGGCTGCACAAAAAAATACAGACGGCCAGTTTATCGTCGTCGTATCGGACGGCCCTAAAGGCGAGCGAATCGTTGATCACTACCATGAACATCATACAGAAACATTTTATTGCCTTGAGGGGCAGATGACGATGTGGGCCAATTGCCAAGAAATCCAGCTGAATCCTGGAGATTTTCTGCATGTTCCTGCGAATACTGTTCACTCCTATCGTCTGGATTCCCATTATACAAAAATGGTGGGCGTATTGGTTCCAGGCTTATTTGAACCGTTTTTCCGGACGTTAGGTGAGCCGTATGAAGGCCATATCTTCCCAAGTGAGCCTCAGGCTCTTCGCTTTGATCGGGTTTTGCAGAATATCGAAGCATTAGATTTAAAGGTGATGAAACCGTAAAGATGACAAGATTGTAAGGTTTCCATGCCTGCCTGACACCTAAATCGATGTTTCTGCGCTCCTTTTTTTCATACCCTTAAGGTACAGAAAAAAGGAGCGTGATGGCTATGTCTTCATTGCAGCCGACTTTGGCAAATGAGCGGATCGGCGTGCTTGATGTGCTAAGAGGAATGGCGATTTTCGGCATCTTGTTTGTCAATCTGGCACATTTCAGTTATCCGGATATGTATTTGTCTATGCTTGGAAAAGAGAACTTTTTTACAGAAAAGTGGTCTGAAGCAGATTTTGCAGCAGCAGCCATCATAACATTCTTCATCCAAACAAAATGTATTTTATTGTTTTCTTTTTTATTTGGATTTGGCATGGTTGTCATGATGGAGAGAGCAGCAAGCAGAGGAAAACGGTTTGTTCCGCTATATGTGAGAAGGCTAACGGCGCTTCTCTTGTTTGGAACGATTCATGCCTTTTTGATTTGGGACGGGGATATTTTAATGGAATACGCCCTGCTTGGCTTTGTCCTGCTCTTATTTCGAAAAGCAAAGCCAAAAACCCTGCTGATATGGGCTGTTTCTTTGTATCTTTTGTTTTGTATTCCGTTTATTTTGACCAGCTTTTATCAATCAAACGGACAGGAATGGGCACAAGCGGTAACTCAGCAGGCAAAGCAAGCACTCCATGTTTACGGAAGCGGCAGCTTGAAGGACATTGCGGAACAGCGGATACACGATCGTCTTGTTTACATGTCTTCGAATGGCATGCTTACGTATAACCCGCTCACCTTCTTCTTTGCATCCATTCCTTACTTCAGCATGTTTTTGCTGGGAGCTGCGGCGGCAAAGGCACGATATTTGCACGACCCTGGAAAGCATCGCAAAGGATTGAGAAGGGTGTGGATGGCGGGGCTAGTCATCGGCCTCAGCGCCCAAGTGTTGTACAGTGTTATGGATAGGGAAGTATTTTTGCTGATTGGCGCGCCTTTTCTTATGTTTTTCTATGTCACAACGGTTGTCTATCTGTATCACAAAACAAGAGTGAAAACAGTGCTGCAATCCTTCTCCGCTGTTGGACGGATGGCATTTACCAATTATCTGATGCAGTCTATCGTGTGTACGTGGATTTTCTATCATTACGGCTTGGGGTTATACGGGAAAGTGTATCCTGCTGCCGGCGTGCTCATCACGATTGCTATTTGTGCCGTTCAAATGGTTTTCAGCCATCTTTGGCTTCGGGTATTCCGGATGGGGCCGTTTGAGTGGCTGTGGAGGAGCGCTACGTATTTGGCGTGGCAGCCTATTGAAAAGAAAACAAAAGTCTAGATGCCTATTGGCGTCTAGGCTTTTTTCTATTATTGATACACAACACGTGTTTTGCAAATGATGTCATGCAGGCCTTTTTTCTCTCCAAAGGCGATCATTGTAAAACCAATATAAAAGATGATTCCAGATAAAATGTATGCAAAGTAACGGCCGATTCCCTGTCCGGCAGAGACCCGTCCGCCTTGTTCATTGACCACTTTCAGGCCAAGAATTTTTTTGCCGAGTTTGCCCTGCATTTTAGATGCAGTGAGCAGACCGTAATATAATACACTGATGACGAGCATGATCAGCATGGTAGGCAAAAATGCAAGCATCATGTATGTCACCATATACTCCTCTTGGGTCATGTAAGGGTTTGCTGCCACAGCCCCAGCACAAAAAACGTATTGATAATAAATAGAATCATATAACTAGGAACAGATACAATAATGCCATCAATAAAATAAGCTAAAAAGCGAATCTAAAATCGTGCTGGTTTTTCCATGTATTTTTCTCTCTCCTTTAATGAATCTGGAATAGTATATTTTGAATGCAATATAATATGGTGATAAATTCCTGATACACCTTAAAAAATGAGTCTTTTATCCTTTTTATTTACTATATAAATATACCGGGAAGAACCTTATCGTTTGCGTATGTGTTCTGGGATTTTCTAGATATAATGAATTTTCCATTTGTCTTAATTATAATAAAAAGGTTAATATTTCTATTTAAAGGAGGGGTTTGATGTCTAGAAAAAAAAGCGTGGCGGTCGTAACAATCATTTCTGCGTTCCTTTTTTGCGCCATGATTGCCGCTGCTTCACTTTCACCGCTGGCCGAAACGGGAGGGGCGGCCAATCAGTTTAACTCAGTCGGCATGTGGGCGGCTATCGGAATGATCCTTGTGTTGTATCTCATTCCTTTTCTCATTTACATGCTTGGAGTTGATGCAATGAGGTATGTAATGGCGGTGCTTTGCGGCTTTGGGCTGCTGATTCATTTATCTTCGGCCGGTTTTGTCTTGATGTTTAGTAGTTTGTTCAGTGACCATCTGCTTTCTGAGGTAATCCTTGTGATAGGGGTTTGTCTCGCTGCGGCTGCTGTAAACATCATTTGGTTTTTTGCAGCCTTTCGTTCAGCATCAAAAAAACCTGTTACAAGAAGTTTCAGAGTGTAGTGAAAAATAAAAGAGAACCTGCAGAATGATGCAGATCCTCTCCATTATGATTATTTAGCGGCTTGAATAAATACACCCTTCTCATGAGAAAACTCTTTAAAGCCATATACCCCGTGATAGGAGCCGATTCCGCTTGTGTTGACGCCTCCGAATGGCAGGTTGACATCACTGAAATGGACGACAACATCATTGATGGCGGCGTTGCCTGATGTCGTATGCTGAAGGACGTTGTCAATCAGGTCTTGGTTGTGGCTGAATATATAAAGCGCAAGCGGTTTATCGCGATCATTTACGTAATCAATGACCTCGTCGATGGTTTCATAGTTCATCATCGGCAGGATCGGTGCGAAAATTTCCTCCTGCATGATTTTCATGTCAGGTGTGACGTTTTTCAAAACGGTTGGCGAAATCGTGCGGTCGCTGGCATCAAACACGCCTCCGAATACGACTTCCGCCCCTTTTTCGATGGCGTCGTCGAACAGGTCTTTGACGCGGTTGAAGTTGCGGTCATTGACGATCTGCGTAAATTTGCTGCGGTCTGGA
This sequence comes from Bacillus sp. C28GYM-DRY-1, assembly GCF_030519405.1. Lineage (NCBI taxonomy): Bacteria > Bacillati > Bacillota > Bacilli > Caryophanales > Bacillaceae > Bacillus > Bacillus sp. C28GYM-DRY-1. Next base: position 50,747 of record NZ_JAUMKF010000007.1, on the reverse strand, counting down.
TTATGATCATCCTCCATAAATCCTGCGTTGACGATCGTTTGTAAAATGCCCGCGAACTTGTCCTGAACGTCTTCTTTAATGAACAGATAATCAGGTGCGATGCAGGTTTGGCCGGCATTTACAAATTTCCCGACTGCAATCTTTTTCGCTGCGTCCATGAGATCATATTCACTGTCAATGATCGTTGGGCTCTTGCCGCCAAGCTCAAGTGTGACAGATGCTAAATGTTTGGCCGCTGCTGTCATGACGATTTTTCCGACATTTGTGCTTCCAGTGAAGAAAATGTGGTCAAACGGCTGATCTAGAAGCTCGGTTGCCACCTCAACCTCTCCTTCAAAAATCGCGACTTCTTTTTCATCAAAAGCGTCTCGAATCACTTTTGCAGCAATGTTGCTTGTGTTCATCGTAAAATCAGACAGCTTCACAATCGCGCTGTTTCCGGCTGCGAGAGAAGCGGCAAGCGGCGCCATCGTCAGCATAAACGGATAGTTCCACGGACCGAGGATGAGCGTTACGCCTTTAGGCTCGTACATGAGAATGCCGTTTGCGTCAGGGCTTAAAGATGAACCGACTTCTTTAGGCGTCATCCATTGTTCCAAGTTGTTCATATTATCTCTAATCGCTTTTTTCGTCCCTTCGATTTCCGCTTTTTTAACCTCGTGATAGGGTTTGCGGACGTCTTTGCGGATCGCTGCGATGATTTCCTCTTCATGGGCAATGACAGAATCTAAAAAGCGCTGAAGCTTCTCTATGCGCTGTTCCGCTGTTGAAGCGCGCAGTGCTTTTTGCTGTTTTTTCTGAAGCTGAAAGACACGCTGAATGTCGTCTTTTACTTGCTGTTCCATTGTAATATCCCCCTCATTTGCTTTCTTCTTTTCTCGGACCTATTATAAAGTGGTACCTTTTCTATAAGAAAGACAACGGTGAACCATCTATACGTTACCGTACATATATCGAACATCTGTCTAATGATTGGAGGTGTCTTTTGTGCAGGAATCTGCTGAAGCCCAAGTAAAACAGGCGCTGCTGGCCTTATTGGAAGAAAGGGATATTCAACATATCACAATGAAAGAAATTGCTGAGAAGGCCAAAGTGAGCCGCGGGACGCTCTACCTTTATTATGAAGACAAGTTTTCAATCATTGAGGATGTGATCGAAGACATGAAGGAAGGTCTGGGCAAAGCGCTTTTTGACGCCTTCAGGCATATGGATACCCTCCATTTGAACAAAAAACGGCAAACCGTGCATCCGACTCTGTCCTTTGTTCACGAGCACCGATCGTTTTTTTATGTAATGATGAACAGAGGACATTTTCATCGTTTTTTTAAGGATGTGTTTCAGCAGGATGTCCTGCTGGCTCCGATCCATGTGAATTTGACGCCGATCGAACGGGACATTTATGGACATTATCGGGCCTTGTACACGTACGCGATTATCCTGTATTGGCTGAATGAAGATGCGGCCGCGTCTCCTGAAGCCATCAGCCAGAAGGTATGGGAGCTTGTTTCTCAAAAGCGATTTTATTGGCTGTTTGGACAAGCTGTGCCAGGAGAACGAGAGAAGGAGAAACAAATCGACAGGCGGGTGGTTCGAACGAGAGAGGCGCTGCAGAAGGCTTTGCTGGACGTCTTGGCGGAGAAAAAAGATTACGCAGCCATCACGATTTCAGACATTACCCGTAAAAGCAATATCCGCCGCGCAACCTTTTATGATCACTATGCCAGTAAAGAGGAATTGCTGCAAACTATGATTCAGCAATCATGCGCGGAGATCATAGACCACCTGACGATTGCCTCCAGTCCGAGTGGGCTTTCCTTAGAAGAAGCAGAGACAGCGCTCACCAGTCTGCTTTCTGCTTTATCGGACCGCATGCCCATTGTTCATTTTCTCAATCGGGACTGGGGTGTTCCTCATGTGATACCCGAGATGATCAAAGCGCTGGAAACATTTTATCTGCATCAGCAGACTGAGATTCAAGCGGGAAAAAAGCTTTATGCTTATTATGTATCCGCGATGATTATCGGTCTGATTTTATATCGGCTGGATGAAGGGAAGACGCATGCGCCGGAAGTACTGGCGAGGGAGTTTTTGCAGTTTTTGGATGTGAAGAAGTATAAGGTGGTCTTGCTGTAATAAACGAACCGAACTGGATATACATTTGCCCGGATACTCAGTCCGGGCTCTGTGTCGTTGTGTGACTCGGCTTGGTCTTTTGAGTTTCTCTCTTTTCTTTTAAGGTGTACTTTAAAAAGAGAAGGGCCAAAAGAAATAGAGCAATGTTTACCAACCAAGATGTCCAGCTTGCAGTAGGGTCTAAAATTGAATTGAGCGAGTGAAGGATAGAAGAGAATGATAAAATGAAAAATAATAGTTTGTTCTCAGACATAAATGACGTACCTTTCTATATGGAGAATGTGAGGTTTTAAACATTCAATAGCTGCCTTCACATTATATCCTGCAAGATTTTATTTTAGTATTAATTTGAAGTTTCGGGGCTTTTAGCTCGTCTATATAAAAAAAGTGCAAAGTTAAAATAGATAAGATATAAAGCAAGATTAAAAATACCTAAATCAAAAAGGCAAGAAAGAGAAATGCTAGTGAAGCCTCCTAAAATGATATAGATAAATAGCAATTTCATTCTAACAACTCCCAATAAATTCTAAATCCATTGTAGGATAGGATCGACAATATGTAAAATATATAGAGTAATGCAGTCTGTTTTTTTCTGCAGGAGAGCGAAAAAAATTGAGGAATGATGAAGAGGGAGCTTATCCTAGTGATTAAGGAAAAGCTCCCTTTTATGATTGATATTTGATCATTGATAATGCGCAGACTATGTTTATTTCGTTTCTTCCTTCCATTTCTCATCAAACAGCATCTTCCCAGGCCATGTATACGCCATGATGCCGCCGTCTGCGGTGATGTCTTCGCCTGTGACGTATGAGCTGTCGTCAGAAGCGAGGAACAGCGCCACCGTTGCCATTTCCTTCGGCTGGCCGAGACGGCCGAGCGGCGTGATCCACTTGTTGGCTTCGCGGAATGTTTCACCCATTTCCTGTTCTTTGGTGCCTGCTAATTTGTCAATCAGCGGGGTTTCGATCGTTCCCGGAGAAATAGAATTGACGCGGATGCCGTTTCTTGCGTAGTCGATCGCCATCGCTCTTGTCAGATTCGTGATTCCTCCTTTTGCGGCATTGTAGCCGGAGCGGTCGAGGTCCGCGGCCCGGCCAGACATGGAGGAGGTGTTGATGATGGAGCCTCCTTTTTCGAGCATGAGCGGAATCAGATATTTGCTGCAAAGGAACGTGCCGCGCAGATCGACGGCGATAATGCGGTCAAACAGGTCAACGGGATATTCGTGCACTTTTCCGCCTTCCTGGTCAACCCCGGCGTTATTAAACAGAATGTCAATCGTGTCGCAGGCGTCTTTGATTTGATCAGCAAATGCTTTCACGCTGTTTTCATCTGACACATCGAGGTGAAAGGCGTCCGCCTGTCCTCCCTTTTGTCTGATCGCTTCAACTGTTTCTTCCATTTGATCTGCATTGATGTCTCCGATTATCACACGCGCGCCTTCATTGGCAAAAACCTCTGCCGTCGCTTGCCCAATGCCTGTCGCGGCGCCTGTGATGACGGCGGTTTTGTTTTCGAGTCTCCCCATGATACGAGTCCTCCTTTTTCTATTTGTCTTCCCGCTATGTGCAGTGATAAACATGTGAGAAAAGAAATGCCAACATATGTTAAGATGGACTAGAAATTGTTGGGAGGTAAGTGTTTTGAAGGTACAGCATAAGAAGGAGCTCAAGTTTTATTGCTTCGTTACAATTCCGTCTGCGTTTGTTGTGCTGACTGTCATCTCTTTTCTATTCAAAGAGATTACGTTTCCGGTTACAGCAAGCGCATTTCTGAATGCTTCATGGCATAATCTATTGTTTCTGATCCCGTTCGGTTTGTTTTTCTACCCGGTGCATATATGGATGAAGCGGGAGTTTGGCCGGCTGGAATGACGCAGAAAAAAAGAGAGGATGATAAAGCCTCTCTTTTTTATCAGGAGCGACTGATAAAAAAAGAGTGAAAATTCTCCTAGCTAATGTTAAATTTACATATATATGCATCTATCAATCTAATTGACAATTGTCACCACATGTGATAAATAGATGCTGAAAAGAGTTTACATAGCGTAACAATATATCAAAAAGGAGCGATCTAGAGTGGCTAAAAAAGAGTTTAAAGCAGAATCCAAACGCTTGCTGGATATGATGATTAACTCGATTTATACCCAAAAAGAAATTTTCCTTCGTGAGTTAATCTCCAATTCGAGTGACGCGATTGACAAGATCTATTACAAAGCACTGACGGACGATACGCTTACGTTTAATAAAGACAGTTACTATATAAAGGTCGCAGCTGACAAAGATGCGAGAACATTAACGATCTCTGATACGGGGATTGGGATGACAAAGGATGAACTTGAGCAGCATCTCGGCACAATTGCAAAAAGCGGTTCACTTGCGTTTAAAAAGGAAAACGAGCTGAAAGACGGACATGACATCATCGGGCAGTTCGGTGTCGGTTTTTACGCGGCGTTTATGGTTGCCGATGTCGTGACAGTCATCAGTAAGGCACTCGGCAGCGAAGAGGCGTATAAATGGGAGTCTGCGGGTGCTGACGGCTACACGATTGAGCCGTGTGAAAAGGATTCTGTCGGTACAGACATTATCCTGAAAATCAAAGAGAACACTGAAGACGACAGCTATGACGAGTTCTTAGAGGAATATCGTTTAAAAGCGATCATTAAAAAATACTCCGACTTCATTCGCTACCCAATCAAAATGGATACAACCATTAATAAGCCGAAGGAAGGCAGCGAAAATGAATTTGAAGAGGTACAGGAAGAGCAGACAGTCAACAGCATGGTGCCGATCTGGAGAAAAAACAAAAACGAGCTGACAGATGAGGATTATGAAAAATTCTATGCTGAAAAGCATTACGGGTTTGATAAACCGCTGACACATGTTCATATTAGTGTGGATGGAGCGGTTCGCTACAATGCGATTCTATTTGTCCCTGAAAACATGCCGTTTGACTATTATTCCAAGGAATACGAGAAAGGCTTGGAGCTGTATTCTAATGGCGTTCTGATCATGAACAAATGCGCGGATCTGCTTCCGGACCACTTCAGCTTCGTGAAGGGTATGGTCGATTCTGAGGATCTGTCATTGAACATTTCCAGAGAAATGCTCCAGCATGACCGCCAGCTGAAGCTGATCGCGAAAAATATCAGCAAAAAAATCAAAAGCGAGCTGGAAAGCCTGCTCAAAAAAGACCGAGAGAAATACGAGACGTTCTACAATTCATTTGGCAGACAGCTGAAATTCGGCGTGTACAATGATTTTGGCGCGAATAAGGATCAATTGAAGGACCTCTTATTATTCTACTCTTCCAAAGAGAAAAAACTGGTCAGCTTAGATGAGTACGTATCAAGGATGCCTGAAGATCAGAAATATATTTATTATGCGACCGGTGATTCATACGATCGCATTGAGAAACTGCCGCAAACGGAAATGGTAGCGGACAAAGGCTATGAAATTCTCTACTTTACAGAGGACATCGATGAGTTTGCGATTAAGATGCTGGCATCTTATCAGGAAAAAGAGTTTAAATCCGTATCAAGCGGAGACCTTGGCATAGACACGGATGAGGATCAAAAGCAGTCCGAGGAAGAGGAAAGCAAGTACAAGGATCTGTTTGAAGAAATGAAAAACATTCTGTCAGATAAAGTGAAAAACGTCAGAATCTCAAAACGACTCAAATCACATCCGGTCTGCCTTGCCGCTGACGGCGAAGTGACAATCGAGATGGAAAAAATCTTAAACGCGATGCCGGACAGCCAACATGTAAAAGCGGAAAAAGTGCTGGAAATCAACCCGAATCATGAGGTATTCCAAACACTGCAGAACGCATTTGAACAAGATAAAGAGAAGCTGAGCCTGTACACAAATCTTCTGTACAATCAGGCGCTTCTCATCGAAGGCTTGCCGATTCAGGACCCTGTTGAATTTACCAACAATATTTGCAAGGTTATGGTGTAATAGAAAAAGGAATCGTCCCTTGAGGAGACGATTCCTTTTTTTATAATGTACGCTCATTCAGCACTTGGTTTTGGCTGCTTTTCTTCTTTTTAAACTGTTTTTTCAGGCTTGCTTCAATTTCCTCCAAACTTTTCCCTTTGGTTTCCGGAACCATGTAGAGGGCGAAGAAAAATGAAAGCAGGCAGATGACTGAAAAAATGGTAAAGACCCATGCGATGCCCAGGGTGCTGAGCATCAGCGGGAAGACGAGCGACACAATCAGGTTGGTTGCTGATAATACCAAAGTAGTAAAGCCTGTTGCGGCTCCGCGTACTTTGGATGGGAAGAGCTCAGGCATCAGAACCCATACAACCGGCCCCCATGTTGCCTGGTAAAATACGATATAGACTCCGAGAAAAACGACGGTCAGCCATGCTGTTGATGTAGAGAGCCCCAGTGTCAGGAGCACAGCTGCTAGTGCGGCCAAGCTCAGTGTAATGCCGACGCTTCCCCATATCAGCAGTTTTTTGCGGCCGATGCGGTCAATTAAGATCATAGCAGTGATACACATGATGACGTTGAGGACACCGATACCCATTGTGCCGAGTACGGATGCCGATGTGCCAAGACCGGCCTTCGTAAAAATGGTCGGCGCGTAGTAGATGACCGTGTTAATGCCGACAGCCTGCTGGAAAACGGCAAGGCCGATGCCAATCAGAAGCATGGGACGAATCCATTTTGCTTTTAGTAAACCGAGTGTTGTTTCTTTTTTTCCTGCTTCCGCTTCTTTCATATCCGCAAGTTCTTGTTCAATATTTTCTTGGCCATGAGTGATTTTCATGATGTTTTTCGCTTCATCTTCACGCCCGCGCTTCACGAGCCATCTTGGTGATTCAGGCATAAATGCGATCCCGATTAATAAAAGCACCGCAGGCACCGCAGCCAGTCCCACCATCCAGCGCCACGCTTCAAACGGCGTGAACAGATAGTTTACGATATATGCTAATAAAATACCGGTAACAACCATTAAGTTGTTCATTGTACCGAGTGTCCCGCGGATTTTCGTCGGTGCCATTTCTGACAGGTACACGGGCACAAGCGCCGTTGAACCACCGACGGCCAAGCCGAGTATCACCCGAGATGCAATCAGCATGCCGACTGTTTGAGAAAACGCGCAAGCGAGCGCGCCGACAATGAAAATGATGGAAAGGACAAATACAACTTTTCTCCTGCCCCAGCGATCGGAGCATGTGCCGCTTAAGGCAGAACCGAAAATTGCACCAAGGAGAAGCATGCTGACAACCAATCCTTCTGTCAATGTCGTTAAAGGAATATCATTTTTGATAAAAAGCAGTGCTCCAGAGATGACGCCCGTATCATAACCGTAAAGCAGTCCCCCTAAAGCGCCGAAAAAGTAGATCATATATTTCCTTGTGTTTGTCTTCACAAATGTTCCCCCTCAGTTGTTAGGCCAATGAGTATCTCTTATGTTTAACAAAGTTAATAGAGTAGTACCCATTTCCTATCTGATTTGAAACATTTGTTTTTTAAAAGAAGAAAACATTAAAGCCAAAACGAAGGATATTGGCGATTTTTGCGCAAGTTATTGATAATAAGAGCGAAGAGTACAATGATGACAGACCCAATGAGTACGGGAAATACTAAATAACTCCAAGCATATGCCCCTTGAATAACGACAATCGGGTCTGCGCCGGCAGGAGGATGAGTGGTTTTGGTGAGCATCATCAAGCAAATGGCAAGCCCTGTCCCCAGTGCAAAGGTCCATGGGTGGGCGCCGAATATGTGAAGGACAACAATCCCTGTAAGTGCAGAGATAAAATGGCCGCCAATCACATTTCTCGGCTGTGATAATGGCGCATTCCAAGCGCTGAAAACCAGAACACAGCTGGCCCCAAAAGGTGCCATTAACCATAAGGTTGATGTATACGCGGTTAAAGAAGCGAGTGTCAGTATGGTGATAAATCCTCCAATAAGTCCTGTAACAGCGTCTTTGCCGTTTACCTGTAAAGGCGTTTTTCCTGTTCCTTTCATTTTCAAAAAGAAGTTTTTTTCCAAATTTATCCCTCCAGTATGTATAGAATAATAGCTGCAAACTAACCTGTCAAGAATATTTTTAAAGGTTAGTTTTTTAATTCAATAAAAAAACCGTTCGCTGGGGAACGGATTCTTATTCCTTATTCATTTTTTTCTGATGGCGTGAGACCTTATGTCTGTTGCCGCATATCTTCATGGAGCACCATTTTCGCCTTCCTGTTTTATCAAGGAAAAGCAAAATGCACTTTTCATTTGCGCACCGTTTCAGCTGTTGGATTTCTTTTGAATGAATCAGCCATAACGCATCATAAGCGATAAGCGATAAAATGGAATCATCTAGTTTTCCATTCGGAATGCGTGCAAGTTTGTCATCTGTGATTTGATAAGAAAAGGGAGCGGCGGCGATTTGATCTTGCAGGAATGTAATAAAAGCTGGAGAGGGTTCACTGCCTTCGGCGATACGCTCAAAGTGTTTTCTCAGCACAGCTCGAAATTGATGAATCCGTTGCAATTGTTCTTGGACTTGCTGTAGCGTAAAAGAACTGAGAAAAGGAGCAGTTTCTCCCATTATTTCAAACCATGCCATCAGATCTTTGTCTGACTGGATGAGATCGTGCCGTTTATCATAGCTTATAATTTCAGTATTCACGAGATCGAGAGAAAGGTTTTGTGTAATAAGAGGGAATTGAGCATTTGCCATTGTAATCATTCCTTTCAATATCATTGTAAGCACGAAAGCCGTTATCAGCAAGGATGTGAGTAATGGAGGCTTATCTGTCAGGCGGGCTGCTGATGTGAAGGGCGGTGCTCTTCCTGTTTGCCGGAAAACAGACCGTTTCTGTACCTGCATTTCATATGCCGGAGGGGAAACGTCAATAAAACCTTACTCACAAGGAGGAGCAAGGTTTTGATTTTTATTCTCCCTCGTTGACGAAAACCAAGGCGGAAAATCCTTTTTTCTTATCAAATTGCAATTCTACTGCTGTAACGTCTGGATTGAAGTTGTGGTATTCCTCTAAGAACTGAATAATGCCTTCTGAAATGTCATCTGACACTAGCTGCTTGTGGTGCAGGCCATATGAGGCTTCAGCGAAGAATCCTGTCCGCTTGTTGTAAGACAGCTCTTTTACTTCAACGTCCTCAGGGTACACATCTTCTTCATGAGAAATGAACACACAAATCCCGTCTACAATTTCTTGCTCATTTAAGACTAATTTCATTACCTAAAAGCTCCTTCTGTACGTCTTCGGTGTTTTGAATGCGCGAATCAGTGCGATGACAATGAGTAAAATAATGATCAAAGCGATGATATCAACGATCCAGGCAATGGGCGAAGCGCCGTAAGAAACATAGCCTGGACCCCCAACTGGATGATAGGTGTAACCCCAAGGGTGCATCATGCTGATCATGAACATGCCCGTTGTCAATCCGCTATAATATCCAAACCATCCCGATGGCGAGAATCCTGCATTGTAGTAATGGTTGACCGAAACATAACGTCCGTCAACATAAGCTTTAGACGTTTTTCCGCTGTATGTCTTACCGCTTACTTTTGAAGTGGCACCGGAAAATGTGCCTGATGATTTTTTAGCGCTTGATGAGCTGGACGTTTCCGAGGATTTCTTTTTCAGCGAAATCGATGAGGATGAATCGTCAGACGTCTTGTAATTTTTGCTTGAAGAGCTTGATCCTGAACTGTAGCTTGATTTTGGGCTGGATCTATAGCTTCCGCTGTATGATGAGCTTGAACTTCGGCTGCTGTAACTAGATGATGAGCGGCCACTAAAACTTTTTGCATGAGAAATGGTTGATGGCAGCAGTACACCTAAAGCAACAGTTACTGCAACAAAAGCTTTTACATATGTGAGTTTCATTCTGTTTCCTCCATAGACCCGAAACGGTCCATTATTCTGAACAGCAAATAAAAGTAGCTGTCCAGATTTTTTTATACACATGAGTCTATTATTTCTAGATGATACTAACGTTTCATATCTTGTTTTGCTTTTTCAATCACTTTCTTTCTGAAGTAACTTACCTTTATTTTATCGAATTTATGGCTCTTTTTGTAAGTTTTTGCTCCAAAATCAGTAATTCAGTGGAGCTATTACGATGTTTTCTCATCATGCAATCATAGGATGATAGATGAATGTTGCACAAATAAAAACAGCCTTCTCATTGGAGAAGGCTGTTTTCTATTTCTTATGAGAATAGCTTATCAGTAAACGAGATATCCTCTTGAGAAAGCGTCACGTCAGCTGTTTTAATGTTATCAATCAACTGATCGGCACGTTTTGCGCCAGGGATTAAAATATCAATTTCCGGTCTTGCCAAATACCAAGCCAATACGATGTGAGGGATGTCCACGTTGTGCTTTTCAGCAATCGGCGCAAGCTTGTTGACCTTTCTGATATTCTCTTTGAAACGCTCGCCTTTGAAGTGTTCCTGTTCGTTTCGCAGGTCTCCTTCAGGGAACGTTGTATCTTCTGTATACTTGCCTGCCAATAATCCTGATACGAGCGGGAAGTAAGGGATAAATGAAATATTATGCTCCTTCGTATACGGGAAGAATGTCTTTTCCGCTTCACGGTTTAACAGGTTGTATTCGCCTTGCAATACATCTACCAATCCGTCTCTGTTTGCTTCTTTCAATTGCTCTATAGAGAAGTTTGATACACCGATGGAGCGAATTTTTCCGGCTTGTTTCATCTCATTCAGCGCGTTGACAGCTTCATCCTTAGGTGTATGTTCGTCCGGGAAGTGAATGTAGAACAAATCGATATAATCGGTATTCAAACGCTTCAGGCTTTCATCAACTGATTTCTTAAGGAATTCTGGTGAATTATCAAAGACAAAGTCATTTCCTTGTTTTCTGTGCGCGGCTTTCGTCGCGATGACAACATCTTCACGGTTGAATTCACGCAGCACCTCGCCAATTAATTCTTCAGAACGGCCGATTCCGTAAATGTAAGCGGTATCCAACATTGTCACGCCATTACGGATCGCCTCGCGAACCAATTCTTTTCCGGTTTCTTCATTCAGATTCGGGTAGAGGTTATGTCCTCCGACAGCATTTGTTCCTAATCCGATAGGGAATACCTGCAAGTCTGATTTTCCGAGCGTAGCTTTTTTCATGATCTGCCTCCTAGAATAAAATGGATGAAAGAATCTCAACACTATTGTAACCGCTAGGCCATATGAATGCCGATTTGGTGCTCATTGCAATACTGCGTGTACTCGTCATCTAATGGCTGGGATGTCACAATGCAATGCAGCCTGTCAAACGGTGCATACGTCAGCAGCGTTGATTTTCCGAATTTAGAATGGTCAGCCAATAAATACACTTCTTTTGCTTTTTCCGAAATCCTTTTTTTAATTTCGTACTCGAGCAGATCCGAATTGGTCAATCCGTGTGTCAGCGTCGTTCCGGTAGCAGACATAAAGGCTTTGTTGATATTGTACTTATCAAGCATAGCCGGGTCGTCCATTCCGACAAAGGAGCGCGTTTTTCTCTTATAATTATTTCCGATAATGATTAAGTTGATATGCTTCAAAGCTGACGCCGCATTGATAATGTCTAAACTGTTGGTCAAAATGGTGACATCTTTGGCAGGATCAAGCGTATCGAGAATAGACTTTGTTGTTGTTCCTGAATCAATGAAAATCAGATCGTGATCTTCAATAAAACGGGATGCATAGTGAGCAATTTTTGTTTTCTCGTCTTGGTGCTGAATGGTGCGATTCTCAAAAGGGACTAATGCGGTTTTCTCAATAGATGTTACGCCGCCGTATACTTTTTCAATCGCACCCTTTTCTGTTAGCTTGTTGATATCACGTCTGACTGTGTTTTTAGAGACATTGAATACCTGGCACAGCTCATCTAAGGAAACAGTGCCATGCGATAAAATGTACTCCTCCATTTCTTGAATCCGCATCAGTTTCATATAAATAAACTCCTTCTTGAATCTTTACGTAACATAAATATATAATAAAACCCAAGAGTTGATCAATAGTTGCTTAAAAAATGATAACATCAGTGTATATCTTTTGCAAGATTCAACGGACTTCTCGTTACTCTCTTCATTAGTTAAAAGATTAATATAATAAAAATAATGAAAAAATTTAGAGTTTGTGATTGACTTATGGGTATTATGCGATTAGAATATAACCAAGAAATGACCAAAAAGTAACCTGATGATTATGTAATGGTTGCTTGTATCTAAAACTGAACCGCCATTTATTTTTTTGGTTTTTTTGAAAGCGTTTAATTCTTGGCTTACTGAAACAGTGGATATTGATATGAATCTATCCTGAACCATCCATACAAGTGTATGTGTTTACTAATGAAGGAGGCAATAAGAATGGCAGAAATCAGAAAATTAAAAAACTACATTAACGGTGAATGGGTTGAAAGCAAAACAGATAAATATGAAGACGTTGTGAATCCGGCGACGAAAGAAGTGCTGTGCCAAGTGCCGATTTCAACAAAAGAGGATATCGATTACGCAGCGGAAAAAGCGTCTGAGGCGTTTAAAACTTGGTCAAAAGTGGCGGTTCCGCGCCGGGCCAGAATCCTATTTAACTTCCAGCAGCTGCTGTCTCAGCATAGAGAAGAACTTGCTCATCTGATTACCATTGAAAACGGAAAAAACACAAAAGAAGCGCTTGGAGAAGTGGGACGCGGAATTGAAAACGTGGAGTTCGCGGCTGGAGCACCTTCTCTGATGATGGGTGACTCACTTGCTTCCATCGCAACGGATGTTGAAGCGGCGAACTACCGTTACCCAATCGGAGTTGTCGGCGGAATCGCGCCATTCAACTTCCCGATGATGGTTCCTTGCTGGATGTTCCCGATGGCGATCGCGCTCGGCAACACATTTATTTTAAAGCCATCTGAGCGGACACCGCTGTTAACAGAGAAATTGGTTGAGCTTTTTGAAAAAGCGGGCCTTCCGAAAGGGGTATTCAACGTCGTATACGGTGCGCATGACGTTGTGAACGGCATCCTTGAGCATCCTGAAATTAAAGCGATTTCATTCGTAGGCTCCAAGCCGGTCGGCGAATACGTCTACAAAAAAGGAAGCGAAAACTTAAAACGCGTTCAATCTCTGACTGGCGCGAAAAACCATACGATTGTCCTGAATGATGCAAATCTCGAAGATACAATCACAAACATCGTCGGAGCAGCCTTCGGTTCTGCCGGTGAACGCTGCATGGCTTGTGCGGTTGTGACGGTTGAAGAAGGAATTGCTGATGAGTTTATGGCGAAGCTGCAGGAAAAAGTGGCTGACATTAAAATCGGTAACGGCCTTGATGACGGCGTGTTCTTAGGACCGGTGATTCGCGAAGACAACAAGAAGCGCACGCTCAGCTATATCGAAAACGGGCTGGAAGAAGGCGCGAGACTCGTATGTGACGGACGTGAAAATGTGTCTGACGACGGCTACTTTGTCGGCCCGACGATCTTTGATAATGTCACGACAGAGATGACGATCTGGAAAGATGAAATTTTTGCTCCGGTCTTATCTGTCATCCGCGTGAAAAACTTGAAAGAAGCAATTGAGATTGCCAATAAGTCTGAGTTTGCGAATGGTGCTTGCCTGTTCACATCCAACTCAAACGCAATCCGCTACTTCCGTGAAAACATTGATGCGGGTATGCTCGGCATCAACTTGGGTGTTCCGGCTCCGATGGCGTTCTTCCCATTCTCAGGCTGGAAGTCTTCATTCTTTGGAACGCTGCATGCGAACGGAAAAGACAGCGTCGACTTCTATACACGTAAAAAAGTGGTTACGGCAAGATATCCGGCACCTGATTTCAACTAAACGACCAACAGCCGAACGGCGTCTATGCGCGCTGTTCGGACTCATTCTACCAATAGAAAGAGGAGGGCTTTACTATGAGTGATTTATTGCGTAAGCCGCAGTCGAATGAAGTGTCTAATGGGGTCAAACTGGTGCATGAAGTAACGAAATCCAACTCTGATCTCACTTATGTAGAATTTAAGATGCTAGATATCGCTTCCGGTTCCAGCTATGCAGAGAAATTGAAAAAACAAGAAATCTGTATTGTGGCGGTAACAGGAAAGATTACAGTGACCGATCATGAGTCAACTTTTGAGCATATCGGCACACGTGAAAGCGTATTTGAACGAAAACCGACAGACAGCGTCTATATTTCAAATGACCGTTCCTTTGAGATCACAGCGGTCAGCGACGCAAGGGTTGCGCTTTGCTATTCTCCATCGGAAAACCAGCTGCCGACAAAGCTGATCAAAGCGGAGGACAACGGAATTGAGCATCGCGGGAAGTTTTCAAACAAACGTACTGTTCATAACATTCTTCCGGATTCAGACCCTTCAGCTAACAGCCTATTAGTAGTTGAAGTCTATACAGACAGCGGCAACTGGTCCAGCTACCCGCCTCATAAACACGATCAAGACAACTTGCCGGAGGAATCTTTCTTAGAAGAAACGTACTACCATGAATTAGACCCGGGACAGGGCTTTGTATTTCAGCGTGTATATACAGATGACCGCTCCATTGACGAGACAATGACTGTAGAAAATGAAAACGTTGTCATTGTTCCTGCTGGATACCACCCGGTAGGCGTGCCGGACGGATACACATCCTACTATTTAAATGTCATGGCAGGGCCGACGCGGAAATGGAAGTTTCATAATGACCCGGCACATGAGTGGATTTTAGAACGCTAACAAGTGAGGAGTGGCTGTTTACGATGAAGTATACATTCAATGAAGAGAAGGCTTTTGATATTGTTGCCATCGGCCGGGCATGTATTGATCTGAACGCAGTCGAATACAACCGCCCAATGGAAGAAACGATGACATTTTCCAAATACGTCGGCGGTTCACCTGCGAATATCGCGATCGGCAGCGCGAAGCTTGGCTTAAAAGCAGGCTTTATCGGCAAAATTCCAGATGACCAGCATGGAAGATTCATAGAGTCCTATATGAGAAAAACCGGTGTTGATACAACGCAGATGATTGTTGATCAGGATGGACACAAAGCAGGCTTAGCATTTACAGAAATCCTTAGCCCTGAAGAATGCAGCATCTTAATGTACCGCGATGACGTGGCAGATCTTTATCTTGAGCCTTCTGAGGTAAGTGAAGACTACATCGCAAAAGCGAAAATGCTGCTCGTTTCCGGGACAGCGCTCGCCAAAAGCCCGTCACGGGAAGCGGTGTTAAAAGCTGTTCAATATGCGAAGAAGCATCAGGTTAAAGTGGTGTTCGAACTGGATTACCGCCCGTACACGTGGCAGTCAGCCGATGAAACAGCCGTTTACTATTCTTTGGTCGCCGAGCAGTCTGATATCGTCATCGGCACACGCGATGAATTTGATGTGATGGAAAACCGCACAGGCGGTAGCAATGAGGAATCCGTCAATCATTTATTTGATCATTCAGCCGACCTTGTTGTCATCAAACACGGCGTCGAAGGCTCTTACGCATACAGCAAATCTGGCGAGGTATTCCGCGCCCAAGCGTACAAGACAAAAGTGCTGAAAACCTTTGGAGCCGGTGACTCCTATGCGTCAGCTTTTATCTATGGCCTTGTCAGCGGAAAAGACATCGAAACGGCATTGAAATACGGCAGCGCTTCAGCATCCATTGTGGTGAGCAAGCACAGTTCGTCAGAAGCGATGCCGACTGCGGATGAAATCGTACAGCTTATTGAAGCACAGTCATAATTGAAAAAGATCGAGTAAAGGTGGGATCGTTTGTGGGTAAGAAAATTCGCTTAACAACAGCACAAGCGCTGATTAAATTCTTAAACCAGCAGTACATCCATGTAGATGGAAAGGAAGAGCCTTTTGTAGAAGGGATTTTCACGATTTTCGGTCATGGAAACGTATTAGGGATCGGCCAGGCGCTTGAGCAGGATGCAGGCCATTTGAAAGTCTATCAAGGGAAGAATGAACAAGGAATGGCGCATGCCGCAATGGCGTACAGCAAACAAATGCTAAGAAGAAAAATATATGCGGTCTCTACATCCGTCGGGCCGGGAGCGGCCAACTTAGTGGCGGCAGCCGGCACTGCATTGGCAAACAATATCCCGGTTCTCTTGATTCCGGCAGATACATTTGCGACAAGACAGCCAGACCCTGTACTGCAGCAAATGGAGCAAGAATACAGTGCGGCGATTACGACAAACGATGCATTGAAACCTGTCTCGAGATACTGGGACCGCATTACGCGCCCTGAACAGCTGATGAGCAGTTTGCTGCGCGCGTTTGAAGTCATGACTGATCCGGCAAAAGCAGGTCCGGCAACGATTTGCATTTCTCAGGATGTCGAAGGAGAAGCATACGATTTTGATGAAAGTTTCTTCGTCAAACGGGTTCATTATATTGATCGCATGCAGCCGAGCGAGCGTGAGCTTCAAGGTGCTGCGGAGTTAATTAAAGCCAGCAAAAATCCTGTGATCCTTGTCGGCGGAGGCGCAAAATACTCCGGTGCGCGCGATGAATTGGTTGCTATTTCTGAAGCGTATCACATTCCGTTAGTTGAAACGCAGGCAGGAAAGTCGACTGTTGAGGCGGATTTTGCCAACAACCTCGGGGGAATGGGCATCACAGGGACTCTTGCGGCAAATAAAGCGGCCCGCCAAGCCGATTTGATTATCGGTATCGGCACAAGATATACCGATTTTGCGACATCCTCTAAGACCGCTTTTGATTTCGATAAAGCGAAGTTTCTGAATATCAATGTCAGCCGAATGCAGGCGTATAAACTCGATGCGTTCCAAGTGGTGGCGGATGCGAAAGTGACGCTTGGCAAACTGCACGGCTTGCTTGAAGGCTATAAGAGCGAATTCGGCTCAACGATTAAGGAGCTGAAGGATGAATGGCTCGCTGAACGTGAACGCCTCAGCAAAGTGACGTTTAAACGGGAAGCATTTGATCCGGAAATCAAACATCATTTCTCTCAAGAGGTTCTAAATGAGTACGCTGACGCGTTGCATACTGAGCTTCCGCAAACAACGGCATTGCTGGCAATCAACGAGACGATACCTGAAGACAGCGTGATCATCTGTTCAGCAGGCTCCCTTCCAGGAGATTTGCAGCGTCTGTGGCATTCAAATGTTCCGAATACGTATCACCTGGAATACGGGTATTCCTGCATGGGCTATGAAGTGTCCGGGACACTGGGTCTTAAACTGGCTCACCCTGACAGAGAAGTGTATTCCATTGTCGGAGACGGCAGCTTTCTGATGCTTCACTCCGAGCTGATTACGGCGATTCAGTACAACAAGAAAATCAATGTGCTGCTCTTTGATAACTCTGGTTTTGGATGTATCAACAACCTGCAAATGGATCATGGCAGCGGCAGCTACTATTGTGAGTTCCGCACAGAAGACAACCAGATTTTAAATGTCGATTATGCAAAAGTTGCTGAAGGATACGGCGCGAAAACCTACCGTGCAAACACAGTAGAAGAATTAAAAGCGGCGTTAGAGGATGCGAAGAAACAAGACGTATCAACGTTAATTGAAATGAAGGTTCTGCCAAAAACTATGACTGACGGCTATGACAGCTGGTGGCATGTCGGCGTAGCAGAAGTGTCTGAACAAGAAAGTGTTCAGAAGGCATACGAAGCAAAAGAGAAAATGCTGAATTCTGCGAAGCAGTATTAGAGGGGAGGCGCCATAGATGGGCAAAAATGAAATCCTGTGGGGGATCGCTCCCATTGGATGGCGGAATGATGATATTCCTGAAATCGGAGCGGGAAATACACTGCAGCATTTGTTAAGTGATATTGTTGTCGCACGTTTTCAAGGCACGGAAGTCGGGGGCTTTTTCCCCGAACCTGCCATCCTGAACAAAGAGCTGAAGCTTCGGAATTTACGCATTGCGGGAAAATGGTTCAGCAGTTTTATGTTGCGTGACGGACTTGGTGAAGCGGCAAAGGCATTTACCCTGCATTGTGAGTATTTGCAGCAAGTAAACGCGGATGTCGCAGTTGTCTCTGAACAAACCTACAGCGTGCAAAGCTTGGAGAAAAACGTGTTCACAGAGAAGCCGCACTTTACGGATGATGAATGGGAGCGGCTGTGCGAAGGGCTGAATCACCTGGGCGAAATTGCTGACCAGCATGGCTTGAAGCTCGTCTATCATCACCATCTCGGCACCGGTGTCCAAACGGCAGAAGAAGTCGACCGCCTGATGGCAGGAACAGACCCTGCGCATGTACACCTCCTCTATGA
Organism: Bacillus sp. C28GYM-DRY-1; assembly: GCF_030519405.1. Classification (NCBI taxonomy): domain Bacteria; kingdom Bacillati; phylum Bacillota; class Bacilli; order Caryophanales; family Bacillaceae; genus Bacillus; species Bacillus sp. C28GYM-DRY-1. The sequence goes on along the minus strand of NZ_JAUMKF010000007.1, from coordinate 32,392 downwards.
TACAGGCCATGCGTATATTTCTGACGGTGACTATGTGGGGATGCTTGAGAAGCATATCAACCGCATTAAGCATGTGCACTTTAAAGATGCCCGCCTGAATGTCATGGAACAATGCAGGCTTGGAGGGGAATCGTTTCGGCAAGCATTTTTAAAAGGCATGTTCACGGTTCCCGGTGATGGATGCATTGATTTTAGAGAAGTATATCAGCTGCTGTTGAAGCACGATTATTCCGGATGGATTGTCGTTGAAGCTGAACAGGACCCCGATGTTGCAAACCCGCTTGAGTATGCATTGATCGCGAGAAACTATATTGATGAGCAGTTGTTGGATCTGGCTTAATGGGGACTGAATATATGGGTAATACCAATGGAGATTCGGCCTCGGCCTTCAATAAACGGACAATCGCAGCAGCTTTGGCCAACTACATTGATGCCGGTTCCATTGTGGCGGGCTCTGCTGGTTTATCATTATGGGTCAGTTACCTAAAGCTATCTGATACGCAAATCGGACTGCTCGGCGCGCTAAGTGCAAACGCAATTTCTGCCGCTGTCGGCGCACTGCTTGGCGGGTATCTCGCTGATAAAGTCGGGCGGAAGGCTGTTTATACCAATAGCATGCTGGTTTATGCAATAGGGATTTGTTTCGTTCTGTTTGGGGTGAATTTCCCCATGTTGTTAAGCGGTTACATGATTATTGGTTTATCGGTAGGTGCTGATATTACTGCATCATGGACCATTATTGCAGAAAATGCGCCAAAGAAAAACCGGGCCCGTCATTGCGGCGTGGCACAGGTCGCTTGGGCGGCGGGGGCAGTCGTTGTGCTGCTTCTCTCAGTACTGGTCGGTGATTTAGGCCTCTTGGGGAACAAAATTGTATTTGCCCATCTGCTTGTCATTGCACTGATTACGTACATCCTGAGAATCAGGCTTCCGGAGTCAGACGCCTGGCAGCCTAAAAATCAGCTGGGAGATGCTCAGTCAGAGAAGCCGGCCGTACTGAATAAAACATCGTATTTTGATTTGCTCAAGCCAATGTATGTAAAAAGCATACTGTTTTTGATGGGTGTGTACTTGGTTTGGAATTTAGCCGCCGGGGTGATGGGCTTCTTTATGCCATACATTTATCAGCAGGTCGGCGGTGTATCTGCCAATAGGGCAAACCTTTTGCAAATGGGGCTGTTTATTTTCACAGGATTGGGGGTCGCCTTGATCTTCATGCCCTTTGCCGACAAATATAGAAAAACCGTATTTGGAATCGCTGCCTTTCTGGCGGTGATCGGATGGACGCTGTTTCTGCTGCCGTTTGAAGGTCTGACCATTCTTCTCCTGTTTATTGTGGTGATCGGCATCAATAACGGGGCCGGACAGCAAGCCAACTATCAATTATGGGCCAGTGAAATCTTTCCTACGCAATATCGTGCTTCCGCACAAGGACTGATGTTTTTCCTCGTCCGTATTTCTATAGGGATTTGGAGTCTGTTTGTCCCAATGATTATCACCAATTTCGGCATTGGAACGATGGCTGCAATTCTCCTCGGATGTGTGACGGCCAGTATGATCATCGGGCTTCTCTTCGCGCCGAATACGTCTGGCAAGTCGCTTGAACAAATTCAAGAGGAACTCTACGGAGCTGGATCTCCTCAGGGCCAAGTAAAGCAAGGAACAGATAGCAAAATGATGTAACTAACAGAAGGAGTGACTGTCAATGAATTTACGTATTGGTGTAATTGGAACTGGAGCAATCGGAAAAGAACATATTAACCGCATCACGAACAAACTATCCGGCGCAGAAATCGTTGCTGTTACGGATGTCAATCAAGAAGCTGCGCAAAAGGTCGTTGAGCAATACCAATTAAACGCGACGGTTTATCCAAATGATGACAGCCTGCTTGCAGACGGAAATATAGACGCTGTCTTAGTGACAAGCTGGGGGCCTGCGCATGAATCGAGCGTGCTGAAAGCGATTAAAGCCCAGAAATATGTGTTCTGTGAAAAGCCGCTCGCGACAACGGCTGAAGGATGCATGCGCATCGTTGAAGAGGAAATCAAAGTGGGCAAACGCCTCGTTCAAGTCGGCTTCATGCGCCGTTATGACAGCGGTTACGTACAACTGAAGGAAGCGCTTGATAATCATGTTATTGGCGAGCCGCTTATGATTCACTGCGCGCACCGCAACCCTACTGTGGGAGATAACTACACAACAGATATGGCTGTAGTCGACACGCTTGTTCATGAAATTGATGTGCTGCACTGGCTCGTCAATGATGACTACGAGTCCGTTCAAGTCATCTATCCAAAAAAATCAAAAAATGCACTTCCGCATTTGAAAGATCCGCAAATCGTATTGATTGAAACGAAAGGCGGCATCGTCATCAATGCTGAGATCTATGTGAACTGTAAATACGGCTATGACATTCAATGTGAGATTGTAGGGGAAGACGGCATCATCAAGCTTCCTGAACCGTCAAGCATCAGCATGAGAAAAGAAGGCAAATTCAGCACAGATATACTGATGGATTGGCAGAGACGCTTTGTAGCTGCGTACGATGTGGAAATCCAAGATTTCATTGATTCGATTCAAAAGAAAGGCGAGGTCAGAGGCCCGACGGCATGGGACGGCTATATTGCTGCAGTTACGACTGATGCGTGTGTAAAAGCCCAGGAATCCGGACAAAAAGAAAAGGTTGAATTGAAGGAAAAACCGGCATTCTATCAATCGTTTACAACAGTTGAAAACTAAAAAATAGAGGAGTAAAAATATGAAATTAGCATTGGATCCATCGATGTACCGTGATGATTTAACGTTGGAGGAGATGGTTTATAAAACAGCGGAGCTTGGTTATGAATATATTGAGCTATCACCGCGCGAGGATTTTTGTCCATTCTATAAATATCCGAAAGTCGATTCAGCAAAGATCAAACAGTTAAAGCGTCTATTAAAGGATACAGGTGTTAAGCTTTCATCGCTCCTTCCGCTTTATCACTGGGCTGGTCCTGATGAAGACCGCCGCCAGGCTGCGGTGCGCAACTGGAAAAGGGCGATCGAAATTGCGGTTGAACTTGAAGTTGATTTAATGAACAGTGAGTTCAGCGGTTCAAAATATGATCCTTTAACAAGTGAAGAAAAATTCATCAAATCCATGGATGAGCTTCTGCCAGTCTTTGAGAAAGAAGGCATTAAACTTAATCTTCAAGCCCATCCATACGATTTTATCGAAACGCACAAAGGTGCGATGGATATGATTCGCGCGCTAGACAAGGATTGGATCAATCTTGTCTACTCGACTGCGCATACGTTCTTCTATGATGACGGCAAAGGCGACATTGAGACCATGTTTGACGAAGCCGGCGACCGCCTCACACATGTTTTATTTGCAGATACCTTTAATCATAAAGCGGCTCATGGCCTGCGCTACATCGTCAATCCGCCTGATGCAAAAGTAACGGTTCACCAGCATTTAGACATTGGGCAAGGTGAGGTTGATTTTGATACGATTTTCAGAAAGCTGAGAGAGATGAAGTTCGACGGAATTGCGACAAACGCAGTATTTGCTTGGGTCGACGAAAGAGCGGATGAATCAAGCCGATTTATGCTTAAGAAAATGAAAGAAGAATTAGGTCTGGCATAAGCTGAGCATGGAGTTCGGCGGGATATGGCGAACAGCCTTCCTGCCGAACTCCCTTCATATCTAAAACGCAGATGGGGGAGTCTGACATGAAACTTTGTTTTAATGAAGCAACAACATTGGAAAATTCAAACCTTAAACAGGATTTAGAACTATGCGAAAAGCATGGCTATGATTATATTGAAATCCGCACAACGGATAAGCTGCCGGAGTACTTAAAAGACCATTCATTGGACGATCTTGCGGAATATTTTCAAACCCATCACATTAAGCCGCTTGCCTTAAACGCGCTCGTGTTTTTCAACAACCGTGATGAAAAGGGGCACAATGAGATCATCGCTGAATTTAAAGACATGATGGAAACGTGCAAAACCCTCGGTGTGAAATATGTCGTGGCCGTCCCGCTGGTGACTGAGCAGAAGATTGTAAAAGAAGAGATTAAAAAGAGCTGTGTGGAGGTGCTGTCTGAGCTTTCAGATATCGCGGAGCCGTATGGCGTAAAAATCGCGTTCGAATTTGTCGGCCATCCACAGTGTACAGTTAATACGTTTGAACAGGCATACGACATCGTAAACACAGTCGACCGTGACAATGTCGGGCTTGTCCTTGACAGTTTCCACTTCCATGCAATGGGGTCGAATATTGAAAGCTTAAAGCAGGCAGATGGAAAGAAGATTTTCATCTATCATATCGACGATACCGAAGATTTCCCTATCGGCTTTTTAACGGATGAGGATCGTGTATGGCCGGGCCACGGGGCGATTGACTTAGATGCCCACTTATCAGCACTAAAAGAAATTGGCTACTCTGGTGTTGTATCGGTTGAGCTCTTCCGGCCTGAATACTATAAGCTGAGTGCTGAGGAAGCCATTCAGACAGCGAAAAAAACAACGGTTGATGTCGTATCAAAATACTTCAACATGTAATGGGTAAAGGAGGGGTGGACATGGCTTTTGTATCGATGAAAGAGCTTCTTGAAGATGCAAAGCGGGAGCAATACGCAATCGGCCAGTTTAATATCAACGGCCTGCAGTGGACGAAGGCGATTTTGCAGGCTGCGGAAGAAGAACAGTCACCTGTTATCGCGGCGGCATCGGATCGGCTGATCGACTACTTGGGCGGATTTAAAACCGTAGCCGCGATGGTCAATGCGCTGATGGAAGAATTGTCAATCACGGTTCCCGTTGTCCTTCACCTTGATCACGGCAGCAGTGTGGAGCGCTGTAAGCAAGCCATTGAAGCAGGCTTTAGCTCGGTCATGATTGACGGATCACATTCACCGATTGATCAGAATATTGCCATGACGAAAGAGGTAGCGGACTATGCCAAGCCTCACGGTGTGTCAGTGGAGGCTGAAGTCGGCACGGTAGGCGGCATGGAGGACGGTCTTGTGGGCGGTGTAAAATACGCTGATCTTCATGAGTGCCAGCGTCTCGTGGAAGAAACCAATATTGATGCCCTGGCTGCTGCACTTGGATCAGTTCATGGAAAGTATCAAGGTGAGCCTAAGCTCGGATTCAAAGAGATGGAGGAAATCGCTAATACAACGAACATTCCGCTTGTTCTTCACGGCGCATCGGGAATTCCGGCTGATCAAATCGCAAGAACAATCCAGCTTGGCCACGCGAAGATCAACATCAATACAGAATGTATGGTGGCATGGGCAGAAAAAACACGCGCTATGTTTGAAGAAAATCCTGACTTATATGAACCCCGTGCTTATATGACGCCGGGAATTGACGCAGTAAAAGAAACAGTGAAAAGCAAAATGAGAGAATTCGGCTCAGCGGGAAAAGCCGCTAAACAGCAAGTCAGCTGAAGAAAAAGCACTCACAATGTCGTGAGTGCTTTTGTCATGTTATGTTTGGTTTTCTTTCTCACGCTTCACCATCTTATCAGCAATCAAATCAACCTGTTTGCTGACGGAAATCGGATCGTACGGGTAGAATGTGTCAAAGTCGTTAATAAACACACGGTTATGTTTGACAGCGTCTAGGTTTTTCCAAATAGAGGAGTCCTCCAGCTTGTCGAGTGTTTTGCTTTCGCCTTTCGGATTGTAGTCCGTAATGAACATATAATCTGCGGCATACTCAGGAATGACCTCTTGAGAGAGCTGTTTCATTTCTACTTTTTTAATGACATCTTGTTCAATTTTTTCAGGCGCTTTTAACCCTAGCGCGTTGTATACAGCTTGGCCGCCGCGTCCGCCATTGTCATTGAACACCCAGAATTCGCCCTTATCCGTGTTTTCATAAATACCGAATGTTGCATCCTTGTCGATGACGCCGGCAATTTTCTTTTTGGCTGCTTCTGCCTTTTTGTTAAAATCAGCCATAAATGATGTTGCTTCATCTTTCGCTCCAGCGATATCTCCGAACATGCTGACTGTGTCTTCTACGTTTTTCGCTTTGTTATAAGGAACGACAACAGTTGGAGCGATTTTCTTTAATTGATCGACATTCTCTTCATTCATGACAACGATTAAGTCAGGCTGAAGCTCCATTACTTTTTCAACGCTGATCGGATCACCGACATCCTTCACATCTTTCAGCTTTGATTTTAAAAACGGATTATCAAATGACCATGAGCCCGAGCCGACCACATTCGCTCCGACAGACAGCAATTCTCCAGCATAAAAATCAGTAACGATGCGTTTCGGGTGTGCAGGAATGTTGACGTTCCCTTTTGTTGATTTGTATGTTCTCATTTCTGTCTTTTCGGAAGCTGAATCACTTGAGCTTCCTTTCGAGGCCGTGCTGCTGCAAGCGCTGGCAAACATAAGAAGCAGTACCAGCATGCCTGCGAGCAATGTGTTCTTTTTCATCAAGAACCCCCTCCAATATGTATTTTGAATTATTGATAATGATTATCATTATTAATTAATAATATAGCAAGAAACCTGTGTTCCGTCTATTACTATTTTAAGGGGAGAAATTTCTTTTTACAGGTGACGCTGTATTCTTAATCAATTATTATAGGTAAATAGAAAGAGGGAAATATAGGAATTACTAGAAGAGGTGCCGCGTGGGAGTGGCTGAATAGCTGGTGGATGCTGTTTATTTTCTTGCCGTTTGCCATTACCAGTTTTTTTGCTTTTTTATTTATTGGCATTAAGGTGAGAAATAGAAAGTGGATCATGTACGGAATCATTTAATTTTTCGTATTTGCGTTTGGTTTTGTGCTGCCCGATCGGCCCGGCGTTTTTATTGTGCTCCCGTTGTGGGCTGTAACCATTATTCATGGTTTTAAAGTGCGTCCGCTGTATTTGATTCAGCAATATGTCTACAAAGATCATGTGGAGGCGCGGGCTTTTGCTGAGGCAAGAAGTGAAGCCGAGAGCAGATTTGATGCACCGAAACAGTCTATTCAGGATATACATATTCGAAAAGAACGGTAAGAACGGTAAGAAAAAGCTCAACACGAACAGTGTGTTGAGCTTTTTCTATACTACTGCTGGTAGGATTGCTGCTGGAATGGCGTATGTTGTCCGAATGGCAGTGTAGACACATTCGTATTCATCATGCTGGATTGTCCAGTGAGCTCCTGCTGCATTTGGTTGCACATGTTGACAACCTGCTGGCATTTTTGAATGGCCGTATCATGTCCGTGCAGCGCTTGCTGAATGGTATGTGCAGCTTGTTGTTCGTGGTTTAGAATCTGCTGCAGCATTTGGATGTTTTGCTGCTCTTGGTGAAGCATTTGGCGATATTGCTGGCTGCTTTGCTGTGTTTGCTGAATCAGCTGCTGAGCAGTCTGGCGTGCTTGGTTCAACTGCTGCAGGCTGTGTTGTGTATGATGCATGAGTTATCCCTCCATATGATCGATTGACGTAAGTCGGTATTATCATGCAACTAGAATGAAAAGAAATTCTCCAAATGAGGAACTACAATTATTTTCCTCAGTTTCTCCATCTTTGAATGAAAACGGTAAAGATTGTATACTGGTACAAACCCTTTTTATGTAAATGTTCCGTTCTAAAACCATAAGAATTGCGGAAAACGAAACCCTGAAATCGGGAGAATCGTATTCCGCTTTTTTTCTTTGCCTGCTTCAGAAACCGCCTTCTCCTGCAGTATATGGGATATTCAGCCTGTTTTCTACTGAGCGGAGACGCTGATTGAGCCGGTTTAAGCGGCGTGTATGGCGTTCAACAGTCTGGCTTAACTGATTAACCTGTTCAGCAATCCGTGCGATTTCCCGATTTTGACGGCGGTCTTCGTTTGTCAGACGGGTTAATTCTCTCGCCTGCTGTTGATTTTGCCGTTCGAGTGCTGCGATTCTTCGTTCCAAAGCCGGCTGTCTATCCATTTGGTAGGGCTCGTATACATCCTGCTGAGGATAAGGGTTGTATTCATATTGGTTATAGTAAGGTTCCTGCTGAGGCAGCTGCGGGCTATAATGCTGATATGGATACATGTCATCAATCTCCTTAAAAATAAAATGTGGGTGTATTCCTTATAATTTATGTGGTCATTGGCACAGTGCCACGGCATGTGCCCAAAAAAGGGAGGAAAGGATAGATCACCTTGAGAAACAAATGTTGCATTTGTTTTTACCTGCTGTGTGCACGGGACCCATGAACGGCGTAAAATCAGCAACAGTCAACTTTACCAAAGACGAGGTGATAGAGAGAAGAGGTACAGCTGCCTTTTATATCCTACAAGGTGGGGATTCAGTATCGCGGACCTTATTATCCGCTCAAAAGCACGCTGAAAAGAGGAGAAAACGGGACACTGATATGGGAGCAAAATGGCCAGGCAAAAACGATGACAAGAATCAAATCATAGACTGGCAAGGAGGAGAAAGATGAGAAATAAAAAAGCTGAAAGACTGGTGCTAACAGGACTTATTTTACATATCATTCAGTGGATATTGATATTAGGGGCTTTTCTCAAGATCAAACACTTATTTAGTGACTATACAATTTATAATCCTAATGTGATCAGTGGATCGATGCAGTCCTTATCGTTTATACAAATGATGCGCGCTATGATGTACTCAGGGGCAATCGTGAATGATGTGTTGTTTTTTGCGCTAGTATTGCTTATTTATTGTATAGTGCTTCATGCCATCTTGATTGTTCTGGAAATGGCGGCTTACGTCATGATCAGACGGAACCCTAGCTCTTCATGGGTATTCTTTTTGACGGCGGCGGGTGTGAAGCTTGCTATCTTGAATATCACCGGCATTCCTTTTTTAGCGGCCGGCTTCCTGCTGATGAAACAGGAAAAAGCAGAAAACGGCGGCGTGGAGACAAAAAGAAAGCGGAAACCGCGTACGCGTACCCGAAGACAAGGCCGGCGTCTAAACAGAATCCGGAGAAAATCATCTCTTCCGGTTGAATATCAAAAAGAAAAAACGATATGATGGGACTATAGCCTGAAAACGACACGAAGGAGATGCAGGATGTACAAACTAATTGCAATTGATATGGATGGAACACTTTTAAATGATCATCATGAAGTAACAGAGGAGGTCCGCAACGCACTTAACGCGGCTAAAGCGGAAGGTGTCAAGATTGTGCTTTGCACCGGCCGGCCGATCGGGGGTGTGCGGAGATATTTAGATGAACTGAATTTAATTGAAGATGGCGATTATGTCATCGCGTATAATGGAGCGCTTGTTCAAAATACCCATACAAACGAAGTGGTCACGGAGCTGTCACTCGGTTATGATGATTTGACTTCATTATATGATCTGAGCTTAGAGCTGAAGACGCCGATGCATTTCTTTGACTCATCTAATTTATATACGCCTAACCGGGATATTAGCGAATTTACCGTATATGAATCCTATGTGACGCAAGTGCCGCTTCATTTCCGTAAGATTGACGAGATGCCAAAAGATATCCTCATCCCGAAAGTGATGTTTATTGATAAACCAGAGAACTTAAGCCACGTCATTACATCGATTCCAAAAGACGTGAGAGAAAAATATACAATGGTCAGAAGCGCGCCTTTCTTTTATGAAATTCTGCATCCGGAAGCCAGTAAAGGAAATGCCGTTCGCCAGTTGGCACAGCAGCTTGGCATTGAACAGGCCGAAGTCATGTGCATAGGGGACAACGGGAACGACCTGACAATGATTGAATGGGCGGGCTGCGGTGTTGCCATGGCAAACGCCATCCCGGAAATATTGGAGGCAGCAAACTTTCAAACGCGCTCCAATAATGAACACGGCGTTGCGCATGCGATTCACGAGCTTGTTTTGTCGAAATAATGAAATCCAGCCTTTTAGGAGGCTGGATTTTTTATCGGGGCTTTATTGTACTAGCGGAATCACGCCTGCCGGAGTGTCTGCCTGGAAGACGAAAACATGCTCTGCCGGCCAGAGCAGAGGCAGAAGCGGTTTTAACTATCACCAATAGGGAATGTAACAGTAAGGATACTGTGAAAGAGGGTTAGACACATGACCGTAAAAGACCAGTGTATGTCAAAAATCAAACAGGAAACCAAGCCTTGGATCAAGCGATTCGGCAGATTTGGTTATTTTGCATTCGGCGGCGTGTTTATTCTACTCGGGATTTTAGCATGTATGACGGCAGCCGGAGCGGGCGACGCGAAAGATTCGAGCGGAGCGCTCCAAACGTTATCACGCATGCCGTACGGGTCGTTCTTGCTTTTTTTCATTGGCATCGGTCTCGTCGGTTATGTGATCTGGATGGTGCTGAGTGCGTTCAAGGATACGGAAGGCCATGGATCAAGCAGGCGGGGCTTGTCACGAAGAACGGGAAATTTATTCAGCGCCGCCGTATACGCATCGATTGCATGGAATGCCCTTCGGTTTGTTTTTGATCAAGGGAGCGGCAGCACTTCAGAACAGACGTGGTCCGCTTATGTATTGGCGCAGCCATTCGGCCAATGGCTCACGGGGCTCACGGGTGCGGGTTTTATCCTATTTGCGATCGTTCAATTTGTGAAGGGTGTACGGGCTGCTTTTATGAAAGAATTCGATACGTCAAAAATGAATAAACAAATGAAATGCATCGCGAAAAACACCGGGCGCGCGGGCCATATCGCCCGGGCCATTATTTTCTCGGCTATCGGCTATTTTCTCATCAAGACAGCCATGACGGCTGATCCTGACGACACAAGAGGCTTTGACGGTGCGCTCGCTGAACTCGCGCAGCAGCCGCATGGCAAAATGATTCTATCTATATTGGCGTTCGGGCTGATCTTATATGGAATGTACGCTATTATGAAAGGGATTTTTCAGCATATGACATGGGAGAAGTAAGCTCTGGACAGGTCCTGCGCCCAGAGCGTTTTTCAGTTTCTCAGAAATCAGGTGGATGAAAGCTGGGGCCAGCCTGTATAATAAAAGCAAATCCAAAGCAGTTTTATCATGAACTGATCCAAAGGGAGGTGCGGAATGGATCGGGAAAAACAGCAATTAAGCATAGAAGCGGCAAGGCTTTATTATCAGTCTGACTACAGTCAGCAGCAAATTGCTGAGCAGCTCAACATTTCAAGGCCGACCGTTTCCCGGCTGCTGCAATATGCAAAAGCAAAAGGGTTTGTCCAGATTCGCGTCATGGACCCTTTTGAGGATTTGGATGCGCTCGGTTCCATGCTTGAAGAGAAATACGGGCTTCTCGAGGCGCATGTTGTATATTCCCCGACACCCGATTACGCAGGAATTACTCATGACCTCAGCCGCTATGGTGCAGAATATATGCATGAAACGGTAAAAGATGGCGACATTGTCGGTGTCAGCTGGGGAACCACCATGTACCAAATGGCGCAAAACATGCAGCCAAAACAGGTAAAAGGGGTCGAGGTCGTCCAGCTGAAAGGCGGCATCAGCCATTCCCGGGTAAACACGTATTCCGCTGAAACGATTCAGCTGTTTGCAGAGGCATTTCAGACGATGCCGCGCTATCTCCCGCTTCCCGTCGTGTTTGATCATGCGGATGTGAAGAGAATGGTGGAGAAAGACCGTCATATTGAGCGGATCATCGAGATGGGCAAGCAGGCGAATATCGCTCTCTTCACAGTGGGAACAGTCCGTGACGAAGCGCTGTTGTTCCGGCTCGGATATTTTAACGAAGAAGAGAAAGCCCTGTTGAAAAAACAGGCCGTCGGGGATATTTGTTCACGCTTTTTCGATGCGAAAGGGAATATTTGCAGCAGCGCCATCAATGACCGAACCATTGGCGTTGAGCTTGAAGACCTTAGGCTGAAAGAACGCTCCATTTTAGTGGCCGGCGGGAGCAGAAAAGTGTCCTCCATACACGGCGCATTAACCGGAAAATACGCCAATGTTTTAATCATTGACCAGCATACTGCGAGGGCGCTTGTTAATGATTTGTGACACGGGCAAACCGCTCGTTGAACAAAATTTCAATTACCAATTTACATATGTTCAAAAGTCGGTTATGCTAAAAAATATCTTAAAAAAAAGGAAGTGTGCGAAGGATGTCATTAGCTAACATAATTGATCATACAGCTTTGAAACCGCATACACAAAAAGCGGAGATTCTAACAATAATTCAAGAAGCGAAAACATACAATTTTGCTTCAGTTTGTGTCAATCCGACATGGGTTGAGCTTGCTGCAAAAGAGCTTGAGGGAACTGGAGTTGACGTCTGTACGGTCATCGGCTTCCCGCTTGGTGCCAACACAACTGAAACAAAAGCGTTTGAAACAAAAGACGCGATTTCAAAAGGCGCTACTGAAGTAGACATGGTCATTAACATTGCCGCGTTGAAAGACAAAGAAGACGATGTGGTTGAAGCGGATATCCGCGGTGTCGTGGAAGCTGCAGCCGGAAAAGCGCTTGTCAAAGTCATTATCGAAACATGCCTTTTGACTGATGAAGAAAAAGAACGCGCATGCCGTTTAGCGGTTTCTGCTGGAGCGGATTACGTGAAAACATCAACAGGATTCTCTACAGGCGGCGCAACGAAGGAAGATATCGCCTTAATGCGCAAAACAGTAGGCCCTGATATCGGCGTGAAAGCATCCGGCGGCGTCAGAACGAAAGAAGATGTAGACACAATGGTCGAGGCGGGAGCAAGCCGAATAGGTGCAAGTGCAGGCGTTTCCATTGTAAAAGGCGAAAACACATCAGGCGGAGACTATTAAGAAGCTGACGGGAGGCACATTGCCCTTCCGTTACTCATCTTTCTTTTCTGGGGAAGCAGTTATTGTAAGCGAATACAAATAAAGGAGAAACACATATGAAGTATTTGATTGGGATCATCGGTTTGATCGTATTTTTAGGCCTCGCGTGGATCGCAAGCAGCGGGAAAAAAAGAATTAAGATCCGCCCAATTGTTGTTATGCTCATTTTGCAATTTATTCTCGGCTACATTCTCCTCAATACCGGGGTAGGGAATTTCCTCGTAGGAGGATTTGCAAAAGGATTCGGTTACCTGCTTGAATACGCGGCAGAAGGAATCAACTTTGTGTTTGGCGGCTTGGTGAACGCGGATCAAACGACTTTCTTTATGAACGTTCTCTTGCCAATCGTGTTTATTTCCGCTTTGATTGGGATTCTGCAAAAATGGAAAATCCTCCCGTTTATTATTAAATATATCGGCCTTGCCCTCAGCAAGATAAACGGTATGGGAAGACTAGAATCGTATAACGCAGTCGCTTCAGCCATTTTAGGTCAGTCAGAAGTATTTATCTCCTTGAAGAAAGAACTAGGTCTCTTAAATCAGCAGCGCTTGTACACGCTATGTGCTTCTGCGATGTCAACCGTATCAATGTCAATCGTCGGCGCGTATATGACAATGCTGAAACCGGAATATGTTGTAACGGCACTCGTCTTGAACTTATTTGGCGGTTTCATCATCGCTTCAATTATTAATCCTTATGATGTAAAAAAAGAAGAGGATATGCTCCGTGTCGAAGAAGAAGAAAAACAATCCTTCTTCGAAGTCCTCGGAGAATACATCCTTGACGGCTTCAAAGTAGCAGTTGTCGTCGCTGCGATGCTGATTGGATTTGTTGCGATTATTGCTTTAATTAACGGCATTTTCAATGCAGTATTCGGTATTTCCTTCCAAGGCATACTTGGATATGTGTTTGCTCCATTCGCTTTTCTTGTGGGTATCCCATGGAATGAGGCTGTTAATGCGGGAAGCATTATGGCAACAAAAATGGTTTCAAATGAATTTGTCGCCATGACGTCGCTAACGCAAAACGGCTTCCATTTCAGCGGCCGTACAACAGCGATCGTATCGGTATTCCTTGTGTCATTTGCGAACTTCTCTTCAATCGGCATCATTGCCGGTGCCGTAAAAGGACTGAATGAAAAGCAAGGAAATGTTGTCGCTCGTTTCGGCCTGAAATTATTATACGGCGCTACGCTTGTCAGCTTTTTATCAGCAGCAATTGTGGGCTTGATTTACTGAACTTAATCGAAAAGGATCGGTGACCAAACATGAGAATGGTAGATATCATCATCAAAAAACAAAACGGAAAAGAACTCACCACTGAAGAAATTCAATTTTTCGTAGAAGGTTATACGGACGGAAGCATTCCTGATTATCAAGCAAGCGCGCTTGCCATGGCGATTTTCTTCCAGGATATGAGTGACCGTGAACGCGCGGACTTGACGATGGCGATGGTGAACTCCGGTGAAACGATTGATCTTTCTGCCATTGAAGGGATTAAAGTGGATAAACACTCCACCGGAGGCGTCGGCGACACGACAACACTCGTTCTCGCCCCGCTTGTTGCGGCTCTTGATGTGCCGGTTGCCAAAATGTCCGGCCGCGGCCTCGGCCATACAGGCGGTACGATTGATAAGTTAGAGGCGATCGACGGCTTTCATGTAGAACTGTCGAAGGACGAATTTATTAAGCTTGTGAACCGCGACAAGGTCGCCGTCATCGGCCAAAGCGGCAATTTAACGCCGGCTGATAAAAAACTGTACGCGCTTCGTGATGTAACGGGAACGGTCAATTCCATTCCGCTGATTGCAAGCTCGATTATGAGCAAAAAAATAGCTGCCGGGGCGGATGCCATCGTGCTCGACGTAAAAACCGGAGCAGGCGCCTTCATGAAAACAGAAGAGGACGCGGCTGAACTCGCCAAAGCGATGGTGCGCATCGGAAATAACGTCGGCCGCCAAACAATGGCTGTCATTTCTGACATGTCCCAGCCGCTCGGCTTTGCGATTGGAAATGCCCTTGAAGTCAAAGAAGCGATCGACACGCTCAAAGGCGAGGGCCCTGAGGATCTTCATGAGCTTGTCTTAACGCTCGGAAGCCAAATGGTTGTGCTTGCGAAAAAAGCTGATACATTGGATGAAGCGAGAACGAAGCTGGAAGAAGTCATGAAAAACGGCAAAGCGCTTGGAAAATTCAAGGACTTCCTGAAAAACCAAGGCGGCGACAGCTCGATTGTTGATGAGCCGTCTAAGCTTCCGCAGGCTGCATATCAAATTGATGTGCCTGCAAAAGAAACAGGTGTTGTCTCCGAAATTGTCGCGGACGAAATCGGCGTTGCAGCGATGCTGTTAGGTGCCGGACGCGCCACAAAAGAAGACGAAATCGATTTAGCTGTCGGCATCATGCTCCGCAAAAAGGTCGGCGACAAGGTAGAAAAAGGTGAACCACTTGTCACGCTTTACGCCAATTGCGAAAACGTGGATGAAGTCATTGCGAAAGTATATGACAACATCCGTATTGCAGCAGAAGCGAAGGCGCCGAAGCTGATTCATACGTTAATTACGGAATAAGGAAAAATAAGATAAATTCTAAAACACTACTCAATTATTTTGTTTAATAAACAAACATAAAATGAGTAGTGTTTTATTATAGGGAATACTTACTTGAATAGAAGTACGGTATTAAGGAAATTCGAAAAAATGTACTAACATAAATATAATCAGAAATATTTTATTGAAAAATGACATATAAATATTGCATTCGAAGTTCAGTTTTGATAAATTATGTAATATATAAGTTGCATGAGTAATCAATTTATAAAGAGAGGTGATGTTATGAATCAAAATAGGGTAAAGAAGACCCGTATAGAGAAAGGCTTAACTCAGCAACAGCTAGCAGACCTTACAAAGGTTACACGGCAAACAATAGGTCTAATTGAATTAGATAAGTACAATCCAACTTTAAGTTTATGTAAAAAAATATGTTACTCTTTAGACAAAACATTAGATGAATTATTTTGGGAGGATTAAAATGAATAGATTTTTATCGCTATTTGGGGAATCTAAAACTGAAGATGAACGATTACAAGGTATACAATATAAAGTATTGGCTCGAAGTGGTGCGATTGTATTTATTTTAGCACTTTTGGATATAATTATTAGAGGTGGGATATTTCATAAACCTTATCAAGAATGGGTTTCTAGTCTAGTAATCTTTGTAATATATCTAATTTGGAGTTTCTTTGATTCACTTTTTTCGGGCGTATTATACCCAAATTTGCAAACCAAACAGGATTTTAAAGCTAGGTTAAGAAAAAGTTTTAAAGAAATAATAATTCCGCCAATTTTTGTTGCTGTTATAAGTTGTTTTAAATTTGGATTCCCTACTGATGCATTATTTTACATAAAGTTATTATTTATATTTATTGGTATTACAGCCTTATTATTTATAATAAGCTATTTAATCATATTAATTACCTGGAAAAGAAACCTTAAAAATACAGATATTTGAGAAAAATATTAAAAAGCTGATTAATAGACCTTCAAAATTTATTAATCAGCTTTTTGAAAATATGTAGTTATTAACCAAAGATTTTTCTTGCAGCTTCATCACCAATTACATAACCAGCACCCCAAGCAGCGCCTCTAGCAAGAGCTCCCTACATAAAGTGTTTCACCTCCTCGAAAAGAAAAAGAAAGAATTAACCAAAGATTTTTTTTGCAGCTTTTTCGCCAACTACCCAGCCAGCGCCCCAAGCAGCGCCTCTAGCAAGAGCTCCCCACATAAAGTATTTCACCTCCTCGAAAAGAAAGGATTAATAAAGATTTAATAGTGATAGCTTACTAAATGCCTAAGTTAGGTTTAATCCTTATCCTCTTTTGTAAATTAATTTAATATTTTATCACCAATTTTTTTAGTAATTGTTTTGCCTGCAGTAAAAGCAAGAGCTTCACCAATTTTTCTCCACGGATTTGTATAAATAAGAATAAGAAAAAGGAATGATTTTAACGTTGAAGCTAAAACAAATGTGGTATTACACAAATCCACCGAAAGCGAAGCTGATAATCGGTATAATTTTAAATTTATTAAATACTTGTTGTTCTTTAATTATTCCACTATTGCTTAAAGAGCAGGTAGAACTATTATCGAAATCTTTTTCTATGGCATTGTTAATCCCATTAGTGATTCTTATTATTCTAGAATTTATCACTATGTCTATATCCGTATTTTTGTTAGCCTCTATTGGCCAACAGGTTGTAAAAAATCTTCGTATAAAACTATGGGATAAACTTTTGAAACTAAAAGTAGATTTTTATAGTCGCAATGCAGTCGGAGAAATAGTTAGCAGATTAACAAATGATACATCTGTTACAATGAACCTATTATCAAGTGAAATATCGCAACTAATATCTGGAGTTCTTTCAATAATAGGTTCAATAGTTATTCTTTGCATTCTAGACTTACCAATGACTATTGTCTTATTATCAAGTATTCCAGTGATTATATTCATCATACTACCTATTAGTAAAAAAATTTATGATGTATCATATGCACAACAAGAAAAAGTCTCAAAATTTTCAGGTCTTACAAATAAAATATTATCAGAGATTAGACTTGTAAAAGCTTATAATGCAGAAAATAAAGAGCTCAATCGAGGAATACAATACATTGATAATTTATACATAAACGGTTTGAAAAGGGCAAAAATTGAAGCGCTATTAATTCCATCGTTGGGAGCAGTTATATCCTTAACTATTGTTTTTATTATTGGATATGGAGCGTATCGAGTTAATCAAGGATTTATAACATCTGGTGAGTTGTTG
The DNA here is from genome assembly GCF_030519405.1 of Bacillus sp. C28GYM-DRY-1. Taxonomy (NCBI): domain Bacteria; kingdom Bacillati; phylum Bacillota; class Bacilli; order Caryophanales; family Bacillaceae; genus Bacillus; species Bacillus sp. C28GYM-DRY-1. The sequence goes on along the minus strand of NZ_JAUMKF010000007.1, from coordinate 14,819 downwards.
GCTTTCATTATGTATCTTATTCAAATTGTCGTTCCTGTAGGCACGATTGGAGGATTTATTACAAATGTACAAGCTGCAAGTGGTGCGACTGAAAGAATCTCCGAAATTTTTAATCAAAAAGAAGAGATAATAAAAGCGCCATCTACAGATTGTTCTGATACGGTTAGTTCTTTAATTTTTAAAGGAATTTCCTTTAAGTATTCGGATAAGATGATTTTAAATGATATTTCTTTTGAAATACAACCGAATACGACTACTGCCATTGTGGGGCCTAGTGGTGTTGGTAAATCCACTTTGTTTTATTTAATTGAACGTTTCTATCAACCGACTAAAGGCACAATTTTTTATAATGATATTGATTACAGAGATATAGAATTAAGTTCATGGAGAAAGTTATTTAGTTATGTTTCACAAGATTCAACAATTATTTCTGGGACAATTAAGGAAAATATTATTTACGGATTAGAAGAAGAAACTATTGATGAAAGTAAAATTAAAGAAGCAGCTATTATGGCCAACTGTCATGATTTTATAGCTGGTTTCTCAGATGGGTATGATACTGAGGTTGGTGAAAGAGGTATAAATTTATCTGGGGGACAGAAACAAAGAATAGCTATTGCAAGAGCATTCTTAAGAGATACGCCTTTTTTATTATTAGATGAGGCTACTGCAAATCTTGATTCAAAATCGGAAAGTGCGATCAAAGGTGCGATTGATAGTCTTTCAAAGGGAAGAACCACAATTGTAATCGCACATAGACTTTCTACCATTAGGAATGCTGACAAGATAATTGTTCTTGAAAATGGGACTGTAACAAGTATAGGGAAGCATAACGATTTGATTAAAGAAAGTAACATGTATAAAACTTTAATTAATATACAAAGCAATTAAGGGAGATTTTAAGATGAAGAAACTTTTGTTATCTATTTATAAAGGACCTAGAATTTATTTGTAATATTTATATAATAATCTCTAGAGACCGCAAACTTGTTTCGTTTAAGGCTGTCGTGACTCCACGATAGCCTTTATTATTAAATAACTTAAGATGAGGCTTTTAGGCGGTCAAGGATAAAAGTAGTTTATTAATAGCATTTCGAGTTTAAAGATCAAAAAACTTATCTGTGAGGAGATAATTAAAACAGTATTATTAAATAGGTCATATTGTAAAAGATGGGTGTTTGAAACAGTGATGTATGCTAAAAAGAAATGGGTGTCATATCGCTGACAGGCAAAATTGCCAAAAAGAGGCGTAATTGCCGGAGAAACTGGCTTTATTACAGTCGATGACTTTACACGACCCGACAAAGCAGTTTTTACATACACAAATGGAAAAACAGAAGTGATAAAAGAAGGAGAAACGGCAAAAGGGTTGAACTATGAAGTAGAGGATATGCAAGCAGCAGTCCTGCATCAGCCAGACCATCAGTTTCTCCATGGATGTCATGAATCATGGACAGTGTAAGAGAACAGTGGGGAATCACCTATCCGTTTGAATATGAAAACATCAGGCCTTCCTAAAGGGCCGGTGTTTCTTCATAGAAAAAATGTAAGCGCTTAAAAAACTAGTAAAAAAGAGAGGCGAATTGTGTAGATGTTAAATCGATTGTTCCGTGTATGTTTTCTTGCAGCCCTTATCATGGCCTTTACCCTGCCAAACTCCGTCTATGCACAAAAGGCAGAAAAACCCGTATTTAAAGAAGTCAGCGTCCATGACCCTTCCGTCATTGAGACGAACGGCACCTTTTACGTTTTCGGATCTCACTTAGCTTCAGCGAAAACAAATGACCTCATGCAATGGCAGCAGCTGACCACTAACGTAAGCAACAACAATCCTCTGATTCCGAATGTCTACGAAGAATTAAAAGATACCTTCGAATGGGCGCAATCCGAAACTCTGTGGGCTGCTGACGTCACGCAGCTGGCGGACGGCAAATACTACATGTATTACAACGCCTGCCGCGGCGATTCGCCAAGATCCGCCATGGGCGTTGCCGTCGCTGATAACATCGAAGGCCCCTACAAAAACAAAGGCATCTTTTTGAAATCAGGCATGGAAGGCACAAGCAGCGATGCGAATGTCGTTGACCCGCATACCTTCTTTGATAAAGACGGCAAGCTGTGGATGGTGTATGGATCATACTCAGGCGGCATTTTCATTCTTGAAATGAATCCGAAAACGGGCTTCCCGCTTCCTGGACAGGGATACGGGAAAAAACTGCTCGGCGGCAACCACAGCCGAATCGAAGGCCCATATGTTCTCTACAATCCAGACACCCAATACTACTACTTATACCTATCATATGGCGGTCTCGACGCTACAGGCGGCTACAACCTTCGTGTGGCTCGCTCCAAAAAACCGGACGGTCCTTACTATGACGCAGAAGGCAACTCGATGCTTGACGTCCGAGGCAAAGAAGGCACATTCTTCGATGACCGTTCCATTGAACCGTATGGTGTCAAACTCATGGGCAGTTATTCATTTGAGACAGAACAAGAAAAAGGAACCGGTTACGTCTCACCAGGCCACAACTCTGCGTACTATGACAAAAAAACGGGACGCTCCTATTTAATCTTCCACACCCGTTTCCCGGGCAGAGGTGAAGAACATGAAGTCAGAGTCCATGAAATGTTCATGAACAAAGACGGCTGGCCGGTAACAGCGCCATATCGTTACGCAGGAGAAACACTGAAAGAAGTAAAACAAAAAGACATCACAGGAACATATAAACTCATCCAGCATGGAAAAGACATCTCAGCCGACATTAAAAAGACCATCAACATCCAGCTCAACAAAAACCGCACCATTTCCGGGGAAATGACCGGAACATGGAAGAAAACCGGAAAAAACACAGCCGAAATCACGTTAGCCGACAAGACGTATAGCGGAGTGTTTTTACAGCAGTGGGATTCGGTGAGAGAGAAGAACGTCATGACGTTTAGTGTGCTGAATGGCAGTGGTGAGGCTGTTTGGGGAACTAAATAAGATGGAGAAACGCCTTCGTAGGAGGGCGTTTTTTTATCAGCTTTATTGACTATAAGTAACAGTCCAAAGGAAGAAAAAATCTAAGATGTTGATAAGGTTAAAGACCCAAACTCAAAGTCCTCTTTGTTCTTATTATCCTCCTTATCAAAACGTCGGAAAGTGAATTTATAGCAATTTAGAATCAAATGAATCTCTCTTAAGACAAACCTTTTTACCTATTTATCCAATATGACCCATCATTATGAAAATAGTCTGTATTGTATAGAATTGACACAGTTTGATAGAAACATGAGGTGTTGCGGCATGCATAGTGAAATGTTGTTACATTCGGTAAAAGCCGATTTACATGAAAAGCAGGAACAGATCCATCAGTTAAAACGAGTGCTGCACGAAATCAGGCAAATCAAACACGATTTTTCTGAGGCCCAGCATCTCATTCACCGGCCTCATCTCACCTCGGATGCATGGAGAGGAACACATGCTGAGCGGTTTGAAGATATTCGTGAAGGAATGAACAAAGCATATCATCAAATTAAAAGCGAACAGGTCAGTGGAATTATCGAAAGCATCGAAGGGAAAATCCACTCATTAGAGGGCGATGTCTATTCCATAAGACGCCAAATCACGAGAATAGAGCACGAAATAGAGAAGGAAAAACATAAAAAGTGAGGTGAGCACAAATGGCCCAGGAAATTAAAATGGTGTATGGCACATTGAAGCAAGGGCTTTCTCAGCTCAAGAATTCAGCTGAACTCAAGTCCTCCGTGCCCGGCCATCTCTCAGGCAGAAATCATTTAAACGTTGTGAAGTCCATCGAGCAATTAAATGAGGACATCAAAGAGCTCACTGAAGCATATGCATCCGTTCTGGCCAAGCATATTGCACAAACTGAAAGTGCAGTAAATGCCATGAAGGAAACGGATGAAAACATATCATCTTCCATGAAATAAAGCGCGGGAGGACAAGGGATTGAAAACAATAGATGTCCACGCTCTTCACGAGGGCATTCAGCATACGATTGAGAAACTGGACAAGCAAAAACAGCAGCTGGAAAAGCTGGAAAAAAGCGTTGAGCATCTGGCAGGCATGAAGGATGCGCTAAAAGGAAAAGGCGGAGATGCCATCCGGACCTTTTACGAGGAGTGTCACAAGCCTTTTCTCCTTTTCTTTGGCATGTTTATCGACGAATACAAAAAAGTGCTGAAACAAACACAGCATGCGATTTCCTCTGTAGAATCTGACTCCCACGGCATGATCGCAGAGGCTTTTCTCTCACACGATGCGAGACACGGGGTCAAGCATGCACGAGAAGTGACAGAACAGCTCACAGACGCAGTCAATCGGCAGACATCAGCCATCGATCACATCGTCAGCCTGCCCACAGTCAATGACTCCCTTTTTCGGATGGAAACAGAACAGGCTGACCGGTTGATAACAGACACTCTGCATAAGCTCTTTCAATTTGACGGCCAGCAAACCCAAGCACTAAAAACAGCAAAATCAGATTTTCAAATGATGAAAAAATACATTGATCAGCTCGAAACCATGTACACCGGGCCGAAAATTGAAATCACAGGCTACAAAAGCGGCTCTATCTTGAAATCACTGGAAGAAGAAAATATCAACAAAACCTTCGGCGGCATAAACTCGCAAATGAAGAAGGCGGATAATTCACCGATGGAGTTGATGTTGAAGAAGCTGGAGAAACATAGGCAGTCCAACGTTGATACCGTGATGAAGGATAGCAAACAACAGAAGATCGAGCGTGAGATTCATGCTGATGACGGTAACGTAACGGTTCTGCAGAAAGAAGCAGCAGCTCACCCGAAAGTCTATGGAGACATACGGGTGATAAATGATAAACTATATAATCATAAAGGATTAAAAAAGATAGATACGATAGAAGTGATTGACGAACTAACTCGTGATACTGCAAGCATCGACTACGTCGGCGGCAAATACTTTGTATATGAAAATGGGCAAATTGTGAGAGAATTCTACGCTGGAGGGAAAAAGCGTCTAGAAGAGGTTTCTTACATTCCAGAAGATAAAGTAGGCGGAGCTAAGCCACTTAATTCGTTTCTTGCCGGAACGCAGTACGAATTTATTGAGTGGGTAAGCCCTCAGGGTGCTGTTAAAAAATTGGCAGTCCGAGGCGGGAAACGGGTAGTAACCAATGTGGGTAAACATGTTGCAGAGAAGGAAAGTAAGGGTGAAGTTAAGAAGGTAGTTTCTAAGAAAGCTGGTAAGTATTCCACAAGTATCGATCATAGAGTAAAGGAAGTTGAAAAACAAAATTTACCAGGTTGGATCAGTGAGTCGTTTACTGATAGTAATTATAGAACTGTAATTACAGAGGAGAATATCAATTTTTATAGAACCTTTGGTGGAAGTGCAAGAGTTAATGGTTCATTTGTTACTACGAGTCCTGCTGGGAATAGAATCAATGCAAAAATAAATACAGCTTTAGTTCCGGATTGGAAGAATTCAAGAGAGTTTGAAGCAGTAATAGAAGTCCCTAAAGGACAAATACTAAATATCGGTAGAGTTGAAAAGCAATACACAAAAACAGGAACATTACTAAAAGGTGAAGGAGACCAAATACTCCTGCCGCAAGGGTGGCCATCAGAATGGATAAAGGAGATTAGAAAGGTTCCAAGCCGATAAGGAGGATAATAAGTTGAATAGCAAAGAAAGATTAACTAAACAAGTAGAAAAAGTAATAAGTAAACTGGAAAGTGATTATAATAGTGAAATAAATAATGGTATTTATCAACTGCTATATAAAAGATATAAAAATGCATTAGATATATTGGAGAAAAATAAAGATATTAGAGAAATCAACATCATTGGTGGTGTAAGGGGTTATATGGATAGTTTTAATGACTATGAAAATCCATTACTTGAGGAATTGTATAAAGCTGAAAAAATATTAAAAGAGTTATTGTGAAATTTAATTAGGAAAAACAGTGGCGGTATACATTTTATTACTAAAAGAATATGAAGATGATGAAACTGTGGTTTACAAATTCGGGCCTAACGAAAATACTATGGGTAAAATCAAATTAAATAAAATAACTAGAAGGTTCTCAGCGTTAGAAGAAATTCCTGATAAAGATTTTCCGTCACCATTTTATTTTGATCGAGCTGCACAAAGATTAGCTGTTTGTTTAGTAAGAGAAGGCGGTATATTTCCAGAAAAAACAGCTTTTGAGTCTTAGCATTTAATAAAACCTTGATTGGCAAAACGTCTTTCAAGGTTTTAATCTGCATTCAATAAAAAACAAAGAGGTTCTCCTATGATATATAAAGCGCTTGTTAAAGGACTTGATCCACATATAGAAGAGGAAGTGATTCTCGAAATTGATGGTATTGAATTTACAGGTTTTTCATCTGTTTGTCCTTATGAAATCGAAGTAGGGAAAAAATATCCTGTGTTGATTGGCTTTACGATTTTTGATGAGTTAATGATTCGTGAAAATAAAGAAGGAATAAAAGATATAACACGAATTGATTTAGGATATCAATATTATATTAGGGGAGTTTTACAAGAGGATTCATTTGATGCAGGAATTGTTCTTACTGATGAAGATGAGTATTTTTCTGAATATCCTCATTTTATTGGGGAACATGTTGAGATAAAGGTTGACAGGATAAGCATAGAATTTTTAAGTAATTAGCAGGTAATTTGAAATCATGCTAAAAACATTAGAATGTAGAGATAAAAAGCCTATGAAAATAGAATTTGATGTCTATCACCCATTAATATAGAATTTGGAAGTTGGGATAAATCAGAAGATAAAACGGTATACTGGAGAACCGGTGATTTTAAAAAATCATTAATCTAAATAGGATTTTCACAAAAAATAGGAGAAATTCGTTCTATTACATTAACGCTGTGTGAAAGTGTTTATATATCTAAAGAATGGAATATAGAAAACATTGAACCAATTAAAGGGGGTCCTGTTTTTAACGTAGACCTGCAACAGAATGAAACGTATATTGATGAAAAAGGAATATTAAACGTATATATAACAGATAAAATAGTTCATATTCAATTTTCAGCTCATGAGATAGAATCTCTTATAGAAAATAATCACGTGTTATTTTGTTTAAATGGTGATGACAACTTTTGTGGCATTATTATAAACGATGTAGGAGATAATGAAATCAACATATTAGAACAGGCATTAAAATAATAATAAAGAAAAACCTTGAAGGGTGAACCTTTCAAGGTTTTTGACAATTATCATCTTTTTCTAGCAACAACAAATAAAAAGTTAAGGGGCAGTTTAAAGTGTTCACTACTTACAATGAATATGATTTATTAGAACTGTTTGAAAGTGAGCCAATAAGCGTGTCGGGTGATCTCCTTGCAGAAGTATTCATGTATTCTATCCAAGATATGAAAGGCTTTAAACTGATTCTGACAATGGATGTATATGCTTTGGAGTGCAATCTAAGTCTCGCCTTCAATTAGTTGCTTGTTTTTGAATCTAAGTTTATAAATGTTACTCAATCTTGTTTTTGAATCTAAGTTTATAAATGTTACTCAATTAAAGAGGTGTAATTCTGAACTATTTATATATATTCATAACGAACCAAAGGTAAAGGTTATATTTAAAAAGCAGATTGGATTATTTTCATTAATGACAGATATGAATGCAAGGATATTAGAAATTGAAAATCACGTTAAATACTTTCAAAGTACATCATGTAAATTAAGATTGGAAAACGCTTTACGTTGGATTGAAGCAGGGGTGGATAAACAAGATTGAAGTAATGAATTATGCTGTTGAATATTTGATGAACCATCCTGTTGTGCAACAAGAAGAAATTCTAGAACTGGCTTGGGGAGACAAGGATGAGATTGAAGAAGCCATTTTGAATATAATACGAGTTGAAGAGAATAGTTTTTATGCTATTAAAAAAAGAAAATGGAGATATGTTATTCTTCTTGAAGGAAAATCAAAGTATAGTGATCATGCAACCGAGCTTTTGAGCAAGCTTGCAGAAGTTGACGCAGTTATGAATTCCTCTGAAGATATGGAGGATTTCATTCATTATCAGCCGTCTTATAACGGATGCAACCTGCGCTTATATTCCTATGAACAAAATATAAATAGATTATGCAATTTGTTTCAAGACTTTTTAGTAAAAGAAAAACAAAATATACAAAATGGCTTATCGCTATAAACAAAAATAGTACTTAAAAAGTAATTTCCCTTAGTCAAAAACCAAAAATGAAAGCGTTGACATCCAACAAATCTAGTGCTAAAGTATACCTACAAACAAATAAAACGACCCGTCAGGATTGTTACTGCGATAGCAGGCAAAACCTAAATGGTGCAGGTGCAAGAGGAGACTCTGGCAATCTGCGTCATTTAGGTTTTTTTTATTCTCATGTAGGAGGTGATGCGGCATTTGATACAAAAAAAGCTGGTGAAAGGCGGCCACCTTTCATCCAGCGGGTTCCCCCATAAAAAGGAGGTATACACATGGATTATGATAAATTATCGAAAGACATATTACAACTCGTAGGCGGTGAAGAAAACGTTCAGCGCGTGATTCACTGCATGACGAGGCTTCGTTTTAACCTTCATGACAATTCGAAGGCGGATCGCGGTCAATTGGAGCGGCTGCCGGGTGTGATGGGCACAAATATCAGCGGCGAGCAGTTTCAAATTATTATCGGAAACGATGTGCCGAAGGTGTATCAGGCGATGCTGCGGAACAGCAATCTCAGTGATGAGAAGAGCGCGGGTTCATCCTCGCAAAAAAAGAATGTGCTGAGTGCGGTCTTTGATGTGATTTCTGGTGTGTTTACCCCGATTCTTCCGGCGATTGCAGGAGCGGGGATGATTAAAGGGCTTGTTGCGTTAGCTGTTACATTCGGCTGGATGGCAGAGACGAGCCAGGCACATGTGATTCTTTCGGCTGTCGGTGACGGCGCGTTCTACTTCCTGCCGCTTCTGCTTGCGATGAGCGCGGCGAGAAAGTTCGGAAGCAATCCATATGTAGCGGCGGCGATTGGGGCGGCGATTCTGCACCCGGATTTGACAGCGCTGCTTGGAGCGGGGAAACCGATTTCCTTTATCGGGCTTCCTGTAACCGCTGCCACTTATTCGTCAACAGTCATTCCAATTTTGCTGGCAATTTGGATTGCTTCGTACGTAGAAAAATGGATTGACCGTTTCACACACACTTCTCTCAAATTGATTGTGGTTCCGACATTCACATTATTGATTGTCGTGCCGCTGACATTGATTACAGTCGGTCCGTTAGGCGCTATTTTAGGAGAATACTTGTCTGTCGGTGTAAACGTTTTATTTGATCATGCAGGGCTTATTGCAATGATATTGCTTGCGGGAACATTCTCCTTAATTATTATGACGGGCATGCACTATGCACTTGTGCCGATTATGATTAACAACATCGCCCAAAACGGGCACGATTACTTGCTTCCGGCTATGTTTTTGGCGAATATGGGGCAGGCCGGGGCATCCTTTGCCGTTTTCCTTCGCTCCAGAAACAAAAAGTTTAAATCACTTGCGCTCACAACGAGTGTCACGGCGCTGATGGGGATTACAGAACCCGCGATGTACGGCGTGAATATGAGATTGAAAAAACCGTTCGCGGCGGCTTTGCTGGGTGGCGCGGCCGGCGGAGCGTTTTACGGCGTGACGGGTGTTGCTTCCTATATTGTCGGGGGGAATGCGGGTCTGCCGAGTATCCCTGTCTTTATCGGCCCAACGTTTATTTACGCCATGATCGGTCTAGTGATTGCGTTCGCGGCGGGAACAGCAGCTGCGTATTTGCTTGGATTTGAGGATGTACCGTCTGACGGCAGTCAGCAGCCGGCTGCAGGAAAAAGCTATGGGAGCAGCGGAGAAATTATTCACAGCCCGATTAAAGGGGAAGTGAAAGCATTAAGCGAAGTCAATGACGGGGTATTTTCTGCCGGGATCATGGGAAAAGGATTTGCCATTGAGCCTGAAGAAGGAGAAGTTGTTTCACCTGTTCATGGAAGCGTTACCACTATTTTTAAAACAAAACACGCCATTGGCATTACGAGTGATCAGGGAGCTGAAATCCTCATACACATTGGATTGGACACGGTGAAGCTGGAGGGACAATGGTTCACGGCTCACGTCAAAGAAGGCGACAAGGTCGCACCGGGAGATCCGCTCGTGTCCTTTAATCTTGAACAAATCAAAGCCGCGGGATATGACGTCATTACCCCGGTGATCGTGACCAACACAGACCAATATTCGTTTTCGCCAGTGAAAGAAATCGGCAAAGTGCAGACAAAGGAAGCGCTGCTTGCTTTATCCTAAAAAAACTGATGAGGTGATTAATATATGAGTTCAAATACAAAACAATTTCCAGAAGGATTTTTATGGGGCGGCGCGGTTGCTGCCAATCAGGTGGAGGGTGCTTATAACGAGGGCGGTAAGGGGCTTTCGACAGCTGACGTATCACCGAACGGCATCATGTCCCCATTTGATGAATCGATGACTTCTTTAAATCTGTATCATACCGGAATTGATTTTTACCATCGTTATAAAGAGGATATCGCCTTGTTTGCGGAAATGGGTTTCAAGGCGTTCCGCACATCTATTGCGTGGACAAGAATTTTTCCAAATGGTGATGAAGAGGAACCAAATGAAGAAGGCCTCACATTTTATGATAATCTGTTTGATGAACTGTTAAAGCATCAGATTGAGCCTGTCGTAACCATCTCTCATTATGAAATGCCGCTCGGTTTAGTGAAGAATTACGGCGGCTGGAAGAATCGCAAAGTCATCGAGTTCTATGAACGCTATGCCAAAACGATTTTCAAACGCTATCAGCACAAAGTGAAGTATTGGATGACGTTCAATGAAATTAACGTGGTCCTTCATGCGCCGTTTACAGGCGGCGGTCTTGTCTTTGAAGAAGGAGAAAACAAATTAAACGCAATGTACCAGGCGGCACACCACCAGTTTGTGGCCAGTGCTCTTGCCGTCAAAGCGGGTCACGAGATCATCCCTGATTCGAAAATCGGCTGTATGATAGCGGCAACGACAACCTATCCGATGACTTCTAAGCCGGAGGATGTCTTCGCAGCGCTGGAGAATGAGCGCAAAACACTTTTCTTCTCAGATGTGCAGGCAAGAGGCGCATACCCGGGATATATGAAACGCTATCTGGCAGAAAACAATATTACGATTGAAATGGCTAAAGGCGATGAAGAGCTTTTAAAAGAACAAACAGTGGATTACATCGGATTCAGCTACTACATGTCGATGGCGGCGAGCACTGATCCGGAAGAGCTTGCAAAATCAGGGGGCAACCTGCTGGGCGGAGTCAAAAACCCTTACCTCAAATCATCAGAATGGGGCTGGCAGATTGATCCGAAAGGCTTGCGCATCACGCTCAACACCTTATATGACCGTTATCAGAAGCCGCTGTTCATCGTTGAAAACGGCCTTGGCGCTGTAGACAAAGTGGAAGAGGACGGTACGATTCAGGACGATTACAGAATCGACTATCTTCGTGATCATTTAATTGAAGCGCGCGAAGCCATTGCGGACGGCGTTGATTTAATCGGATACACATCATGGGGGCCAATTGACCTTGTCAGCGCCTCCACTGCGGAAATGAAAAAACGCTACGGCTACATTTATGTTGATCGGGACAATGAAGGAAACGGAACCTTAAACCGCATCAAGAAAAAAAGCTTCAGCTGGTATCAAGAGGTCATCGCCACAAACGGAGAGAGTCTCTGACCACTTTGAAAATGCAAGAGAAAAAGCAGCCGAAACGGTGTTCAAGCTGAAATCATTTACGCGAATGGCGAGCCGGCGCATGAGATACTCACTCACGCAAAAGAGAAAGGCATCAGCCTGATCGTAGTTGGCAGCCGGGGCATCAGCGGCCTGAAAGAGATGATGCTTGGTAGCGTCAGCCACAAAGTGTCTCAATTATCAACTTGCCCGGTTTTGATTGTTCGATAGATTTGTTAAAAAAGACGCCCTTGGACGCTTTTTTTATCTATTAGAAAATGTAACTAATAATATATCTCGATGCGCGCCATCTTCATTAGCAGTGCCCACGGGTGTTACCGCATGAAAGACCTTTTGCCCGAGTGCGAGCGTTTCAAGCGGATCCGTCAGCCGCAGCACTTTATCAATTTGCTTAACAGACGGAGCAATCAAGTTATCCCCGCCGATGGCGTCTTCGCTCAGTTTAAATAGATGGACGAATACAAGCGGTTCATCATCACGGTGCAGCCAAATGGGAGAACTGTATGAAGGCGCGTCAGGTGTTACATGATATCTGATTTGGTGGAGCCCAACGATTACTTCTTTGTCCCAATCTACTAAATCCGTTTGGCGGGCCATTTCTACATTAGAATGTATCATTTGCTGTGTCACAGGGTGTTGTAGAAAATCATCTGATATTTTCTCGAATTGTCTGATAATTCCTCCGTCATCATAATTATATTCTTTTGATTGGAAATATCCATTATCCGGATCTAATTCAAGGGTGTTGGAGTGAGGAGCAAAAATATAGCGGGAGTGCGCTCTGTAACGGCCGCCTCCTTTTGGATCTGCTTTCAAATTATCATATGTAAGCTGTAATTCGTGAACGGCGGTATCTGTAGTTTTCTGCTGGTAAAAATCAGCCGGAATATATGAATAACCATTTTTCGTCAAAAAAGAAGCATAGTTATAAATGTCGGACTTTACCTGTTTTTGCACTTCTGAAACGTGAACCATACTAATCTCTCCTTAAAAAGTAGATGATTTTTTTGGTAATTTCCTGTATGATAGAAAATGTGGAAAATAGAGGATGTAATGTAATGGTAAATTATTTGTAATATATTGTCAAACGATAGTGTATAGTTTATTGAAAAATACCAAAATGAAAAAAGGCAGAATGTAAAATGGTGAAAAAAAAGAATATAATAATCACTGGGGCAAATAGTGGAATCGGCTTTGAAGCGGTAAAGCAATTTCTAGCGGACGGCTTTCGGGTTGTTGGAGTAGATATTCAAACGAATAAAATGTCAGAATTTATAGTAAACAGTGGCTTTCACATGGTAGAAGCAGACTTGTCTGATGTTCAGCAGGCGGAATCGTTGATGCCAAAGCTTGAACAAAGCCAATTGATTCCGGACATCTTAATCAATGCAGCAGGAATAAGGGAAATCACCCCTGTTCTTGAGTTATCGGCAGAATCATTCAAAAAGGTCATAGACATTAATCTGACGGCAGCCTTTATTCTTTCCCGGGACGCGGCAAAGCTGTGGTCTAAGCTGGGAAAACGAGGCTGTATGATCAATATCGCCTCTGTGTCCGGACTGATGGCAGAGCCTGCACGGGCCGCCTATGTATCTTCCAAGCACGCTGTCATCGGACTAACGAAGCAGCTCGCTATGGAATTCGGATCAAAGGGGATCAGGGTGAATAGCATTTCACCGGGCGTGATCCAAACAGAATTAACGGAAGAGTATTTCCAAGACGATGATATGGTTCAGCTGATCAAAAATAACCATGTCCTCCATACGTGGGGGCAGCCGAGTGATATCGTTTCCTGTATGAAGTATTTGGCTTCTGATGAGGCGCACTTTATTACAGGTTCAAACTTTGTCATAGACGGGGGCTGGACGGCCGGCAAGAAACTATAAAAAAAGGGAAAAGCACCTTGCAGTGGGTGCTTTTCCATATACATAACTGGAGGTAGAATACGCTTGATGCAGCAAGATCTCTCAATCGCACCAAAACAAAAATCAACAGCCGTGCTGAAAATGGTCATCTCCATGGTGATTTTCGGTTCCATCGGCTTTTTCTCAGAGCATACCAACCTGCCGTCATTTGAATTGGTATTTGTCCGCTGCCTTTGCGCGACGCTATTTTTAAGCTTTTGCTGGCTGGCGTCCGGCCAGTATAAAACCGAAAAGTGGAGCAAGAGAGAAGTGCTGCAAACATTGACGTGCGGTTTCTTTCTTGTATTCAACTGGGTGTTTTTATTTAAGTCTTTTGAAGAAACATCTGTCACCATCGCCATCTCCGTTTATCATCTTGCGCCGGTGCTTGTTCTTCTCCTGGGGAGCATCATCTACAGAGAAAAATTAAACGTCATCTCCGTCAGCTCCATCATCATCTGTTTTCTGGGAACGGCACTGATTTCCGGGATTAATGGCAGCACATCATTAACACAGCTAATGGGATCAGGAATCATTTGGGCCGTTCTCGCCGCACTGTTTTATGCGTTCACCACTTTATTGGGAAAAGGCATTCACAACCTCAGCCCTTACACGACCACCTTCCTGCAAACGGGTTTAGGGGTCATCATCCTGATTCCGTTTATTCACTTCGGCGCTTTTGCCGACCTGTCTCAGGGGAACTGGATCATGGTGGTGTCTACCGGGATCATCCATACGGGTATTGTGTATTTGTTGTTTTTTGACAGTTTGCGATTTTTATCAACGAAATTTATTTCAATCATTGTATTTCTCGACCCCGCTGTCGCGATCGTGCTCGATACCGTCTTCACAGGCTTCCGCCCTGACCTCTATCAAACGCTTGGCATCGTGTTAATCTTTGCGGGCATGGCCTTGACGCTTGTCAGGAGGAAGGGGAAAGCCGACGTGGCTGCTGAGGGTAAGGATATGGAACAAATTCAATAATGATAGAAAGAATGTAAAAAGGCCTAAGCGGCCTTCAGGCTGTCGAGAAAATCTCGACAGCTTTTATTTTCCCTTAAAATATCCATTCTCCTGTAATAAAATAAAAGAAAGACTTCAAAAGGACGGTGTCTTTCTTATGTTCCACACAAGAAATTCTTC
>NZ_JAUMKF010000057.1:0-481 GCF_030519405.1 Bacillus sp. C28GYM-DRY-1 | reverse complement strand
ATCCTGTGAGAAACGCCCAGTACCTTCATCCTGAAGGCATTTGTTTGGTGGCGATAGCGAAGAGGTCACACCCGTTCCCATGCCGAACACGGAAGTTAAGCTCTTCAGCGCCGATGGTAGTCGGGGGGTTCCCCCTGTGAGAGTAGGACGCCGCCAAGCAATTGCACGTCAGTGCAATTAAAAAAGAAAAAGTTGTTGACTTTAAAGAAGGAACGTTATATACTAATAAAGTTGCTTTAACAAAGCGAACAAACGAAATGATCTTTGAAAACTAAACAAGACAAAACGTACCTGTTAATTCATTTTTTAAAATCGCACAGCGATGTGCGTAGTCAGTCAAACTAAGGCCTGCATGACGCAGGTCACACAGGTGTCACCGCAGGATGCGGTGAACTTAACCTGTGATCCATTTTATCGGAGAGTTTGATCCTGGCTCAGGACGAACGCTGGCGGCGTGCCTAATACATGCAAGTCGAGCGGA
>NZ_JAUMKF010000006.1:0-175689 GCF_030519405.1 Bacillus sp. C28GYM-DRY-1 | reverse complement strand
ACTTCAACCGAATAACTCACTCTTGTCCTCATAGAAAAAACACCTCCAAGTCTAATTTCGGATAACAATCATCCGTTTTCAAACTTGAAGGTGTTTTTTATTTGTCTCATCTTATGGGGTCAGTCCCTGAGTTGATGGCTGTTTTTTATTCGTCGACTTCTTCCAAACGCTTCTTGTAAATCAATGAACGATCAACGCAAAAGAAGGCACCTGCTAAAAACATGCAATCCGCTAAAAACATCATCGATTTCTGGCCTAACGTTAAGCCTTGATCGGGAAGAACTGCGCCTATATATAAAAAAGTGCTGACTGCAAGCAATGTAAAAGCAAAATGCTTATAGTCCTCTTTTAAAGATTTCATTCTATTTTTATTCAAAAGAATCACCTGCCAGATTCATAGTATACGACTATTATAATATAATCTGGCAGCTTACAGGGAAAGTAATTCTATCCATTTGTTATATATTTTCAAGCGCTTCCTTGATATCTTCCAGCAAATCTTCCGCATCTTCTATTCCTACAGATATTCTGATTAATCCGTCCGTAATGCCTAGTTCAAGCCGGCGCTCTCTCGGAATAGAGGCATGTGTCATTCTTGCCGGAACAGAAATTAAGCTTTCCACCGCGCCCAGGCTTTCAGCAATGGTAAACAGTTTCAGATTCCCTAAAAATGCATCAACCCGCTCTTCACTGCCGATATCAAACGAGATCATGCCACCGAAGCCAGACCCTTGTGTTTTTGCAAGCTCATGTCCGGGATGATTTGAGGAACCAGGATAATATAACGTTTGGACACCAGGATGATTCTCCAGAAAACTTGCGATTTTTCGCGCATTTTGGTCGATCGCTTCCATTCTGAGTCCCAACGTTTTGATTCCTCTCATTAACAGCCAGGAATCTTGAGGGCCAAGGACGCCGCCTGTGGAGTTTTGCACAAAATGCAGCTCTTCTCCAAGCTCTTTCGAAGCTGTCACAACTAAACCGCCGACGACGTCACTGTGTCCGCCAAGATATTTTGTCGCACTGTGAAGCACAATATCAGCTCCTAAAGTGAGCGGCTGCTGAAAATAAGGAGTGTTAAAGGTATTGTCGACAATAAGAAGAACATCCGCTTTTTTTGCGGTATCAGCCATTAACGCCAAGTCAGTGATTTTGAGCAGGGGGTTTGTCGGTGTCTCAATATAAATGGCTTTTGTGTTTGGACGAATCGCTTTTTCGACTTCTTCTCTGTTGCTTGTATCGACAAATGTTGATTCAATGCCAAGACGATTAAGCACCTTTGTCATTACGCGGTATGTTCCGCCGTACACATCATCAGTCAACACGACATGATCTCCGCTGTTAAACAGCATCATAACCGCTGTAATAGCAGCCATTCCAGAACTGAACGCATAGCCTGCTTCCCCGCCTTCCAGCTCTGTCACAAGTGCTTCGAGAGCGGACCTTGTCGGATTGGCCGTTCTTGAATACTCATAGCCGGTATGCTTCCCTGCTTTCGGTTGCTTGTACGTGCTTACTTGATAAATGGGCACGGAAACCGCGCCTGTTTTTTCATCGCCTGTAATTCCGCCATGTATCATCAATGTTTTTTTCTTCATATCAGATGCCTCCTTCGTATATTTGTTTGCTGATATAACGATCACTGCTGTCAGGAAATACAGTGACAATGTTTGTACCTGCGGATGCTTTTTTTGCTTCCTTCAATGCTGCATAAAGTGCTGCACCTGAAGAGCTTCCGATCAGCAGACCTTCTTTTTTCGCCGCTTCTTTCACAAGTCTAAACGCATTCTCATCTGTTACGGTGTAGATCTCATCAAAATGGCTCTCATTCATATAATCGGGGATGAATTCCATGCCGATGCCTTCTGTTTTATGAGCATGCGGCTCTCCTCCATTTAAGATGGAGCCCTCTGGTTCAACAATCACTGTTTTGACTGCTGGATTTTTTTCTTTTAAGAAGGATGCAGTTCCTGCGAATGTGCCCCCTGATCCTGCCCCTGCGACGAACGTATGAATATTGCCGTCAAGCGCTTCCCATATTTCAGGCCCAAGCGTCTTATAGTAAGTCGATGGATTTACTTGGTTTTTAAATTGCAAAACACAATAAGAATTTTTAATTTCCGTCTCCAGCTGAATGGCTTTTTGAATGGCTCCCTGCATTCCGTCTTGACGCGGTGTATGAATGATCGATGCGCCAAGCGCTTGCATAATTTGCTGTTTCTCTGTGCTGAAATGTTCGGGAACACAGAAAATCGCTTGTAATCCATATTTTCTGGCACTCAGCGCAAGGCCGATCCCTGTATTGCCTGCCGTGGCTTCTATAATCACTCCGCCGGGCTTCACCTTTCCCGACTCCAGCGCGTCACGGATCAGCATATCTCCCAGTCTGTCTTTGATGCTTCCGCCGGGATTCATCATTTCAAGCTTGGCATACACTGCGACTCCCTCAGGAACATCAAAGTTCCTCAGGCGGAGAAGCGGTGTGTTCCCAATCAGCTCGGTAATGTCCGTAATAACAGTCATATATGTCCTCCTCCTTGATAGAGGTTGTTTTTAGGGAAAACGGAGGAGAATTCTCCCCCGTTCTTAATGAATTCGTTTGATCACTTTTAACACAAGCTCTGTTGAATTGACAGCCGCCTGCTCTAAAAAATGGTCAAATGATACATGTGATTCTTTTCCTGCGATATCAGATAACGCTCTGATGACGACAAACGGCGTTTTAAATTGATGGCATACTTGAGCCACTGCCGCAGCCTCCATTTCAACCGCGTACAGATCAGAAAATCTCGCACGCACCTCTTCAACCCGCTTTGGATCGTTCATGAAAGAATCGCCTGTTGCGATTGTTCCTTTTGCAACCTGAATGCCGTTTAATTCAGAAATCGCTTCTTCAGTGATGTTGATTAGTTTTTCATCTGCCGCATAAGCAGCCGGAAGACCCGGAACCTGACCGTACTCATAATCAAAGGCTGTTACATCTACATCATGGTGGCGAACGTCAGTAGAAATCACGACATCTCCTACATTCAGTGTATGATGAAATCCGCCCGCTGAGCCTGTGTTAATAACATAATCAGGCTTGTAACGGTCAAGCAGAAGCGTTGTGCTGATGGCAGCATTTACTTTTCCAATTCCTGATTTTAAAAGAATCACTTCAGTTCCTTCATATTCGCCTGTTGTAAATTCACAGTGTGCGATTGTTTCTGTTTTTGCATTTTCAAGTTTGCTTCTTAGGATGGTAACTTCCTCTTCCATTGCTCCGATGACTGCTAGTTTCATCTATTCACATTCCCTTCACTTTACCGTTTGATCGCCTCCATTATCCACACGAAGTCGTTTTGCTGAGTGAATTGGACTGCAAAACCTTCAGCCGTAAACATCGCTTTCAACGCATCTAATGTAGGATAATGCTCCGTCTCTAAATCATGTACCAGCTGATTGAAGCCTTGAGAACGGGCTTTATCAATAGCCTGTTGATATGCTTGCATATCTTCAAAGACGGTATCGGCAAACACTATTCTATCATGCAAGTGAAGGTATGTGCCATAATGCTTTATGGCAGCCCGCTTTTCTTCGTCGGTCAAATGATGAAAAGCATATGAACTGACAATTGTGTCAGCATGAAATGGAGGTTCAGGAAATGTCAGGAAGTCTCCGTCAACGATTTCCGCCCTGCCTGAAAGCTTGTCAGAAGCTAATTTACGCATAGCGGGAGACGGTTCAATTCCAAATACAGATTTGCCCGCTTCCAGCAGCTTGGCTGTCAAATTCCCCGTCCCCGGGCCAAATTCTAACACATGCGTTCCAGATCTGCTGACGATGGACTCAAGGATATCATCGTAGCCTCTGAACGCTTCTTTATACTGAATATCAAAACCTTGTACTGTTTGGTCATAAGTTGCTGCCCAATCTTCAAAGAGAGGAATAAATTCACGTCCCATATTTGTCACACTCCATATTTTATAATTCCTATAAGCATACTATGAATTAATGATGGAACAGTTCCTATCTTACCACATCTTCTGGAAAGCAGGTACTAAAACACTTCGTGTATTTTAGGCCATCTATATTGCGCGCTTACCGCAAAAAAGCTTATACTTCATATGACTTGTGAAAGCTGGAGGGTCTGGACATGAATTTTCAATTAGATTTGATAAAAGACAAAGTGGAATTTTTTGAAGCGGCTTCATTGCAAGAGCTTGAAAAGAAAATCAATACCCAAATTGAAAACAATAAAGCCATCATGCTCCGGGTGAAATCTGTTTCACACCAAACTGCTGTGGCAGACGGCAGAATATTGTACAGCGCGGTTGTTCACTTCGCAGCTGAGGCCTAAAACAAAAGCAGCCGGCTCTAAACCGGCTGCTTTTGTTTATTTTAGTTTCTCTACTTTTGTCGGCTTCCAGCCTTTTTTATCAACCCATGTAATCGTGACTTGATATTTATCCCCAGTCGTCTTGTCTAAAATCTTGCCTTTGGCATCCTGAGGGCTGCCGTTGTTACCGAGCCATAGCACCGTCATGTTATCTGTTGAAACACCGGTTGCATATGAAATGGCATTTAGCATTTCAGCCCAGTCTTGTGAACTTGAGTCATAAGTTGCGGCGTGCTCGCCCGTCTGCTCAGTTCCGACTGCTTTCCAGTCAGGATTTTCATACGTTTTTTCCACGTCGCTTGATGAGCCGCCTTCAGTAACTTTTGCGTCTTTAAGCGGGTCATCTGAATCTGAGCTTGAGCCTGAATCAGAATCATCACTTTTAGAAGAAGAATCATCCTCTTTGGAATCAGAAGATTTCTCAGAATCCTTTTCGCTGTCAGAAGTATCTTTCTTGCTGTCTTTTATATCTTCGTCCGATTTCTTTTCCGTCTTTCCTGAAGCCGGAGATTGCGCTGTTTCAGAATCCTTGCTGACATCTTTGCTAGAAGGACTGTTAATGAAGAGATTAGCTGCTACTACGACAATTAATATGGATACGATTGCGATTAAAATGTTAAGCACTAAATTAGCTTTCCTGCGCTTATCACGGTTTTCATAACGAGATTGATTATTGCTCAATAATTCTGCACTCCTTTATCCCTCTTGGCTCAGCATATATTTTACCATGTGCTGAGAAGTTGTTCTATTTCTTATTGATTTGAATTTCGTGTACGTTTTTAACAATATCATAAAACACCGAATTTGTCAGAGCCTTATCCCCCGGCGTATCCATGTGTAAAACGACAAGAGCATATTTCGGCTTATCCGCCGGAAAATATCCTGCAAACCATTTTTCATAGAGCGTTTCTTTCTCTTTTGAAAGCTTGCCTGTCTGGGCTGTTCCTGACTTCCCTGCTACAGTATACGGAAGATCCTGAAACCTTCTGCCCGTTCCGGAAGGAGATTCCACCACCCGCCGCAGCATTTTTTGAAGCTGCTGTGCCGTATATTTATCTATCGTTTCTCCTTTAAGCTTCTGATCTTTAAACGTAACGAGTGTTGTGCCGTTTTTATATTCAATTTGCTCAGCGATTTTCACCTGCCGCTTATCTCCGCCACGGGCGATTGTCGCCATCATATTGGCTACCTCGAGCGGCGTTACCTTTACATTTTTCTGCCCGATCGCTGTTTGTGCAATGGCTTTTTTGACTGCTTTGTCTTTATCATCCCCCCAAATCACGCCGCTTTTTTCGTTATAGAACTGGCGGAAATCTGATTCGTGATATAGTTTTCCTTCCCAGCCTGCCCGATCAGTGAGAGCCAGCTTTTCGGACATGTCTTCAATAACCGAGCTGTCTTTTTTCATTAATTGTTCTGCAAGGCTCGTAAATGTGTAGTTGCAGCTTTGGGCAAAACTTTCATCAAAAGACAAGGTTCCTTTGTCGTCACCCGGTTCCCCGTACAGGTTTAAATTACAATTAAAGGTTTGGCTCGGCTTCACCGTATCATTTTCGATCGCAGCTGCGGCAATGACTGTTTTAAAAACAGAACCGGGATAGATTGGCGTCAGCATATAATTTTGAAGCGTGTTTTGCCGTGAGACATCGGCATCCGGTTTGCTTACAATTCCCAGAACGCTGCTATTTTCGATGTCCAGCAGCACAGCTCCTCCTTTTTTCAGCCCCTGTTCATCCAATATCTCCTCCATCGCTTTTTGTATGCTTTGATCGATCGTTGTTTTGATTTGGAGCGGATAAAATGTATTGGCTTCAGCTGTATATTTGACGTCCATGCCGAACAAAGGGTTTCCTTTTCCGTCCACATGATATAAAAGCTTTGTGTCTTGTTCCGGAAGCAAAAACTCATCAAATGTCCGTTCTAAACCGGTTGTACCGATTTCTGTTGTAATCGGAAGGTTCTCCTTATCAGGATATTTTTTGCGGAGAAGCGCCGGATCTTGATTCGTGCTTCCTATCGTATGTGAAGCAAGGCTGGGCTTGTCTTCATTCTCCATATATACGCCGTAAATGCCGGGATATTTCAAAGAATTGATTTTTGTGATGGATTGTTTCGAAAGTGTTTTGATTTTCTTTTGTTGCAAAATGACCGGTTTTTTCGCCTTTGCGAGTGTCTGGTGCAGTTCATCTTCAGACATGCCGAGTATGTCCGCAACCTTTTGGATCGGCCAATCCTGCGTCAGCAGAAAAGGGAACAAAACAACCGCAGGCTCGCTTTTACCGGTCAGCGCCTGCCCGTTTCGATCCAAAAAGGAGCCTCTTCCGTCAGAAATGAGCACTTCCTCCGTCCGCTGTTTCACGCTTTCCTGGATCAGATTGATTTTCTTTTTTGAAAATGATTCTGTGAAAAACAGCTGGATCTCCGCCAGCCTCAGCAGAAGCAGAAAAAACACGATCAAAAATGCAATGACTGCCAGCTTCATTCGTTTCGATATCTTCATAAAAAAACACCTCATCCACATTGTGGACGAGGTGTTTCTTTGCTAAACGGATATTATGAAATTTTCACAATTTTCACGAGCATTTCTCCGCCCGGTGTTTGAACTGTGACTTCTTCATCTACTTTTTTGCCCAGCAGGCTTTTTGCGATCGGTGAATCGTTTGAGATTTTTCCTTCAAACGGATCAGCTTCAGCGCTTCCAACGATTGTATATGATTCTTCGTCACCGTCAGGCAGTTCGACGAAAGTGACGGTTTTTCCCAAACCGACAACGTTAGAGCCGCCGTCATCTTCAATGATTTTCGCGTTGCGGATCATATTTTCAAGAGTCGTTACACGACCCTCTACGAATGCCTGCTCTTCTTTCGCTGAATCGTATTCAGAGTTCTCGGAAAGGTCTCCGAAACTTCTCGCAATTTTGATGCGTTCTACTACTTCTTTTCGTTTAACCGTTTTCAAATATTCTAATTCTTGTTCAAGTTTTTGTTTTCCTTCTACAGTCATAGGAAAAACTTTCTCTTGTGCCATGTCCCTTCACTCCTTCTGGTTGTCCCTCAACATCTTCGATTATGTATGAGAGCATAAACTAAAAAATACAAGAATGAGAACACAGGGCAGTCCTCGTTCTTCTCTCCCATATAGGTACTGTTTATCTTAAACTGAATCTTGTCGTTCTGCAAATATTTCGCGTTTATAAACAGGGAAAGAAGGGAATTTGCACATCCCCTTCCTGCCTATACATAATATGGTCAGAGTTATTTATGTCTATGCTATGGTATTACAAAATCGCGTTTTGTTCAAGAATGGTTTGGATTTTTGTGACCATTAGATCAATTGCGACGTGATTCTGTCCGCCTTCCGGGATAATAATATCAGCGTATCGTTTCGTTGGCTCGACAAATTGGTTATGCATCGGACGGACAACTGACACATATTGTTCAATGACAGAGTCAATAGAGCGGCCGCGCTCATTAATATCTCTCATAATCCGTCTGATGATACGCAAGTCAGCGTCTGTATCAACGTAAAGCTTGATATCCATCAGATCACGGAGCCTTTTGTCTTCAAGAACTAGAATGCCTTCAAGGATAATAACATCCTTGGGCTCTACGTGAACCGTTTCCTCTGAACGTGTGTGAAGCTTATAGTCGTAAATCGGCTTTTCAATCGGGCGGTAATTCAATAGATCCTGAATATGCTCGATTAAATAGTCATTATCAAACGCAAGCGGATGATCATAGTTTGTGTTCAGCCTTTCTTCAAACGGAAGATGACTTTGGTCTTTATAATAAAGGTCTTGCTGGATCATTAAAATCGAGTGTCCTTTAAATTGTTCATAAATCGACCGTGTGACACTCGTTTTTCCTGAACCGGAACCTCCTGCGATTCCAATGACTACTGGATTCTTACCCATGGGTGTTACTTCCCCTTTCTCATCATGTTGCTCGGATATATCTTTTTGTCTAGTTTGAATTTGACAATTTGCAGGGGATGGCGGGCAGCATCTAGCTCATTACCGTCTTCGTCCCAAATGGTTTCAATCGTATGTGTAAAGTTTTCAATTTCCGGACCGAAAAATTCCACTTCGTCGCCTTTTTTGAAGAAATTACGCTGCTGAAGTGTGACCATTTGTGTGTCTTCATCATAATTCAGCACTAAGCCGACAAAATCAAACGTCGTTTTTTTGGCGTGCTCACCGAACATTTGCTCTTCATAGCCTGGCGTTCCTTCAAAGAAAGCTGTCGCAGTGTCCCGGTTGGCGCACTTATCAAGCTCTTCAAGCCATTCTTTTTGAATCACAAAGTTATCCGGATCAGCGCAATAAGCATCAATGACTTTGCGGTATACGCTGACAACTGTTGCTACATAGTGAATTGATTTCATGCGGCCTTCAATTTTTAAGCTGTCGATGCCCATTTCGATCATTTTCGGAATAGATTCAATCAGCTTCAAATCTTTCGGGCTCATGGCAAATGGCGCATCTTCTTCACCATACAAAGCAACGGCGTTAGCACCGTCTGTTTGATACAGGTCATAATCCCAGCGGCATGACTGGCAGCAGCCTCCGCGGTTGGAATCCCGCGCTGTCATGTGATTGCTCAGGACACAGCGGCCGGAATACGCGATACACATCGCTCCGTGAATAAACGATTCAATTTCGATATCTACTTTTTCTTTCATTTCTCGGATTTCGAGAGCGCTTGTTTCACGTGCCAGCACAACGCGGTCAAGGCCTTCTTCCTTCCAGAACTGGACAGCCTTCCAGTTTGAAAGAGACTGCT
The DNA here is from genome assembly GCF_030519405.1 of Bacillus sp. C28GYM-DRY-1. Lineage (NCBI taxonomy): Bacteria > Bacillati > Bacillota > Bacilli > Caryophanales > Bacillaceae > Bacillus > Bacillus sp. C28GYM-DRY-1. The sequence goes on along the minus strand of NZ_JAUMKF010000006.1, from coordinate 166,530 downwards.
GTGTGCTCAAGTGAACCTCAACATTCGGCGCCACTCTTCGGCATGTTTCGATAATAAGCGGATCTGCCACAATGATGCCGGCAACGTTGGCGTCTCCAAGTGCTTTCAAGTATTCTTCAAGCCCGTCCATGTTTTCATTATGGGCGAAAATATTTGTCGTTACGTAGATCTTCGCGCCATATTGTTTCGCGAATTCAACGCCTTCTGCAATTTCTTCGATCGTAAAGTTGTCAGCATTTGAGCGCAACCCGTATTCCTGTCCTCCGATAAAGACCGCGTCCGCTCCGTAGTGAACAGCAATTTTCAGCTTTTCAAGATTACCCGCAGGTGCGAGAAGCTCCGGCTTTTTTGTAATCACACGCTTCCCATTGACGATTGTGGATATTTTATCATTTACGGCAGTCATAGCTTAACCTCCTTCTGATTAATAAACCGTTTCTTTGAAGAAGAACCCGGTATCAATCTTTCTGTTAACTGGCTGTATGCTTTCTATGCGTTCGATCCAGTCTTCTTTTTTCGCTTCGTATTCATCACGGTCTTCAACACACAGATCAATCGCTTCTCTGTACATTTTGGTGACTTCTATTAGGTATTCAGGCGTTTTCAGGACACCATCAATTTTGAAAGAATCAATGCCAGCATCTATCAATTCCTCAAGCTCATCAATGATGCACACATCGTTCGGGCTCATGATGTGCGTGCCGTTTTCATCTTCGAAAATCGGATATTTATTATCACGTTCTTTATCATGCAAGAACATGCCTGATTCTTTTTTCTTTCCTTCAATGTCCATGACTTTGCCTTGGTATTCAAAGTAGTTTCCAATCAAAGAACGCTTGGATTGGAACATGCACGTCATTCCATGCACGTGGATTTCAATTTCGACTTCAGCGTTTTCTTTAATCTCCACAATGCTGTCCATGTTTAACTCTCTGGCAAGCACAGAACGCGCCGCGCCTTTTCGCCCCCAGTAGTTGCATGTATAGTAGTTGGTGCCTGTCGTCTCTGTGTTCCAATGAAGCTTCAGGTCAGGCGCAGATTCACGAGCAGCCATAAGCACGGCAGGATCGCCGAATACCGCTGCATCGACACCGGTTTCCGCTAAGAAAGCCAGATATTCTCCAAGCTCCCCTACTTTATCGTTATGGAAAATTGCATTTACAGCAACGTATACGTTTGCCCCTTCTTTGTGAGCAATTTCTACGGCTTTTGTTATATCTTCACGAGAAAATTCTCCGGCTAATCTCAAGCCGTATCTCTGTTCCCCTACTAAAAACGCAGTTGCTCCCGCCTGTATCAGTGGCAAAATATCCGCCGTACTCGTCGGCGTCACTAAGAGCTCTGGTTTTTTCATGACGTTCACCTCTTCTTTTTACTAATCGCAAGTCCGTCCCCGACAGGAATGATCGCAGTTTGATAATCTGGATGATTCATCAGCCAATGATTATATTCATCAATTTTTGTTATCAGCCTGCGCCTTCTTTTCGGTTCTATTTTGCTGTAATCCTCCGCCACCAGACCTTTAAACAGCACGTTGTCTGTTAAAATCACCCCGTCCGGTGAAAGCATCGGTTCATATAAATGAAAAAAGTTTTGATACTGACCTTTTGCAGCGTCAATAAAAATGACATCGTAAGGCGCGGTTACATGAACAGCGTCGGCTAATTCAAGCGCGTCTCCGTAAAAAACATGAATTCGGTCATCAAGCTGAAATTCCTTGATATTGTTTACCGCTTCTTCATGCCGTTTCTCATTGCGTTCAATTGTATATATTTCAGCAGACGGCAGCTCCAGCGCCATTCGAATGGCTGAATAACCAATGGCCGTTCCGATTTCTAGTATTTTTTTCGGCTGTTTCACAGACAAAATTTGAAGCAGCACCTCCATGCCCGCTTTTTCCATGATCGGGACATGATGTTCTTCTGCATATGCTTCAAGCTTCTTCACGTTTTCCGGCCGAGGCTTCAATAATGCTTCTATATAGTCATTTATTTGTTCATACCGGTCAGTCACAACAAACAGCCTCCCGTTCTAAAAAGGAGTGCCCCAGTCTTTTTACACAGGACACTCTCTGAATACCTCATAATACATCGGTAAACAACCCGATATATTTTATCATAAAACCTTGAGGAAAGCGAATAAAAGGAGAGCTTTTTGCTCTCCTTTTATTTCTCATTTTTTGAGGTGATGTATTTTTCTTTTGCTTTATTATGCTCTTTTAGTGTTTTTGTAAATACGACCTCACCATTTGATTTGGCCAAGAAGTACAGATAGTCCGTTTGATCTGGATGCAGCGCCGCTTCCCATGACGACTTGCCGGCATTGGCTATCGGCCCTGGCGTCAGTCCTGTGTTTTTGTACGTATTGTACGGAGAATCGATCTCCAGATCCTTATACAGTACCCGATCTTTATGCTTGCCTGCCGCGTAAAGCACGGTCGGATCTGTTTGGAGCGGCATTTTCTCTTTCAAGCGGTTATAAAAGACGCTCGCAATTTTATGGCGGTCGGCTTTTTCACTCGCTTCTTCTTCAATCAAAGAAGCCATCGTCAGCAGCTTATGCACAGATAGTTTATTTTTCTTCATTTCAGATTTGTACGTTTCCACGTAAGAATTTGTCTGTTTGACCATTGCCGTGATAATGTCTTCAAGTGACGTATCCGGATCGTGAAAAGGGTAAGTAGCCGGGAACAGATACCCTTCCAGCGGATGCTTAATGTTTTTATTGAAAACATCGTTTGTCACAGTGTCCGGGAATTCTTTCTTCAGCTGATGAATAAATGTATCATCGTCCAGCTTCGCTATAATTTGTTTTTTGGAGTATTTCGTTTCATCAGCAATAGCGGCTGCGATTTGTGTCAGCTGTGCTCCCTCAGTTACTGTAATTTGAAAGGCATAGCTTGTAGCCCCGCTTGTCAGCTTATGAATAATGGCATCCAAATCCATTCCTTTATTCAGATGGTAAAATCCCGCCTGAAACCCGGAAGCACCTTTATATTTCACATAATACTGAAATGCTTTCTCGCTTTTTATGACATCGTTTTTCTTTAATATCGATGCGATGGCCGAAACAGATGAGCCGCTTGGAATGTTAATGTTAACTGTCGTTTTACTGTCTTTTTCTACAGGTTCAAGCAATGATTTCCCATATAAAAATGCCCCGCCAATGATGAGAAGCAGCACAATAATGGAAGACAGTAAGATTCTTTTTTTATTGAAAAATGATTTTTTTTGCTGATTGATATACATTAGGTCTCCTCCCATCAGCTCTTATACTACATGATTCATTGTATTTCGGCAATTTATTACAAAAAAAGGTGGAAAGGCCTTGATACAGCAGAAAAAAAGCCGGAGCAGTATGGCTCCGGCTTTTTTGCGGTGTTTTATTCTTCGTCTTCGTCCGCTAAGAACGTGTTTAATGTTTCTTCGATCATATCCCATTCCTCGTCAGTTTCGATCGGGAATAGCTCACCGTTTTCACCGTCTTCGTTTGGCGTGAAGCTGGAAGCGAGAATTTCTACTTCTTCGTCTTCTTTTGCTTCCATTGGATAGTACAGCACATAAGACTTGCCAAACTCTTCGTTTTCAAATGTAAACAGCACTTCACAAAGCTGTTCATTTCCTTGATCGTCAACAATTGTAATATTTTTTTCGCCGTGTTCCATTTTCTTCACCTCTGGCTTTAATTTAAGCTGTCGAGATATCCTTGCAAAATCATGACAGCCGCCATTTTATCAATGACTTTTTTTCGTTTTTGCCTGCTGACATCAGCTGCAATCAGCATTTTTTCTGCCGCCATTGTGGTAAGACGCTCGTCCCACAGCACAACAGGTACATTGTACGTTGTTTCAAGCACTTTCGCAAATGTTTGGCTGGCTTCGCCTCTCGGGCCGACTGTTCCGTTCATGTTCTTAGGAAAGCCCAGCACGATTTTATCTATAGTATACTCTTTTATCAGTTCAGATAAACGGGATAAACCATAATCGCCTTCCGCTTCATTAATCTTTATGGTCTCAATGCCTTGAGCAGTCCAGCCCATTTCGTCGCTCAGAGCAACACCGAGTGTTTTGGTACCTAAATCGAGTCCTAATATTCTCATTTTTAATTTACGCCTCTTTATGCTGTTCTAAATAAGACTTCACCAATTCCTCGATTAATTCGTCTCTTTCAAGTTTGCGAATTAAATTGCGAGCGTCACGATGCCTAGGAATATAAGCGGGATCACCTGACAGCAAGTATCCGACAATCTGATTGATTGGATTGTAGCCCTTTTCCTGAAGCGCGTCATACACTGTAATCAGCACCTCATTTACGTTAGTCTCAGCAGAATCATCGGAGAAATTAAATTTCATCGTTTTATCAAACGAGCTCACCGTTTTGCACCTCTTTCCCAAATTCGCAGGCAAAGTTCAGCCTGGGGTCCTAATCTTACCATCATTCTACACTACATAAGCAAATTATAAAACGGATTTCACCCAATCTTCTACAGAAGCCAAAGCTTCTTCTAATTTTTCCGGCTGTTTGCCGCCTGCCTGTGCCATATCCGGACGGCCTCCGCCGCCTCCGCCGCATACTTCCGCAGCTTGTTTGACCAGCTTGCCGGCATGCAGGCCTTTCTCAATGAGATCCTTTGTGACTCCGGCAGATATATTGACTTTATCGTTTTGTACCGCACCAAGCACGATCACCGCGGAGCCAAGTTTTCCTTTGAGTTCATCCACCATTGTGCGGAGATGGTTCATGTCTTTTGCATTTACTTTTTCCGCAAGCACACTCACGCCGTCAACTTCTTTTACTTTTGACAGGATCGCTCCTGCTTCCACGTTGCCGAGTTTCGCAAGAAGAGATTCATTTTCTCTTTGTGCTTCCTTCAGTTCAGCCTGCAGAGCCGCTACTCGTTTCGGCACTTCTTTGATATTTGTTTTCAGCTCGTCAGCAGCTTGCTTTAATACTGAAATCTGGCTGTTCATTTCGATGTAAGCGCCTTGTCCCGTTACAGCTTCAATCCGTCTTGTGCCTGCTCCGATTCCAGATTCAGAAGCGATTTTAAACAGGCCGATTTCTGCTGTATTTCTGACATGGCAGCCGCCGCACAGCTCTAAACTATAATCTCCGACTTGAACGACCCGGACAATGTCCCCGTATTTTTCGCCGAATAGAGCCATCGCTCCCATTTCTTTTGCTTCAGCGATCGGCTTCAAGTCGATGTTGACCGGGATACTCGCCCAGATCTTTTCGTTGACGATTCTTTCAATTTGCTCAAGCTCTTCTTTTGTCACTTGGCCAAAGTGCGAGAAGTCAAAACGAAGACGGTTTTCAGTCACAAGAGATCCCGCCTGATTAACATGAGTTCCAAGAACGTCTTTTAGTGCCTGATGCAATAAATGCGTTGCCGTATGGTTTTTAATGACGCTGCTTCTCATATGGTCTTCAACTTCAGCAGTAACATGCAGACCTTTTTGAACAGTACCGCTCTCAACAACACCTTCATGCACATGCTGGCCGTTCGGCGCTTTTTGCACGTCTTTAATTCTCACTATTGCCTGTTCGCTGCGGAGATAGCCTTTATCCCCGATTTGGCCGCCGCTTTCTGCATAGAACGGTGTTTCATCAAGAATAATTTGTACGCTTTCTCCTTCATGGGCCTCATCAATAAATTGGCCGCCCTGAAGAAGCACAATGACATTAGCATCAGTTTTTATTTGAGAGTAGCCGACAAATGTGCTTTCATCGGTCACGTCGCGTAATGCGCCGCCTTGAACCTGCATGCTGCCGACATCCTGGCGAGCATTTCTTGCCCGTTCACGCTGCTGATTCATTTCTTCTTCAAAGCCTTTATGGTCAACCGTCATGTTCTCGTCTTCTGCGTATTCTTCAGTCAGTTCAACCGGGAATCCGTACGTATCGTACAGTTTAAACACATCAGCACCTGAAATAACGCTGCTGCCCTTGTCTTTTTCTTTTTTGATCATTTCTGACAGGATGGCAAGCCCTTCATTAAGTGTTTCGTGGAAGCGCTCTTCCTCATTTTTGATGACTTTTGCGATGAAATCCGATTTCTCATTCACTTCAGGATAGAAATCAGCCATGATTTCAGCGACAACTGGCACTAAATCGTACATGAACGGACGGTGGATGTTGATCGTTTTGGCATAACGCACAGCCCGGCGCAATAAACGTCTTAATACATAGCCGCGCCCTTCATTTGACGGAAGCGCTCCGTCACTGACAGCAAACGCAACCGTTCTGATGTGGTCGGCAATCACTTTAAACGCAGTGTCTTTCACATTGTCTGTGCCATATGTTTCACCAGATATGGTTTCTGTTGCTTTAATGATTGGAACAAATAAATCGGTATCAAAGTTTGTCGGGACATTCTGGATGACAGATACCATTCTTTCAAGCCCCATGCCCGTATCAATGTTTTTCTTCGGAAGCGGCGTGTACGTGCCGTCAGGGTTATGGTTGAACTCAGAAAACACAAGATTCCATACTTCCAGGTAACGGTCGTTTTCTCCGCCTGGGTAAAGCTCCGGATCTTCTGGATCATTTCCATATGCCTCACCGCGGTCGTAGAAGATCTCCGTGTTCGGTCCGCTCGGTCCTTCACCGATGTCCCAGAAGTTCCCTTCCAGGCGAATAATTCTTTCCTCAGGAATACCGATTTTTTTCGCCCAGAACTCATAAGCCTCTTCATCTTCAGGATGAACCGTAACAGAGAGAAGCTCTTTGTCGAAACCGATCCACTTGTCACTCGTTAAAAATTCCCACGCCCATGTAATGGCTTCTTCTTTGAAATAATCGCCGATGGAAAAGTTTCCGAGCATTTCAAAGAATGTGTGATGACGCGCAGTTTTCCCTACATTTTCTATATCGTTAGTTCTGATCGCTTTTTGAGCGTTTACGATTCTTGGATTTTCCGGAACGACACGGCCGTCAAAATATTTTTTCAGCGTCGCAACACCGCTGTTAATCCATAGCAGTGAAGGATCCTCATGAGGCACTAATGACGCGCTTGGCTCTACCGCGTGTCCTTTTTCTTTAAAGAAATCCAAAAACATTTGACGCACTTCCGCAGAAGTTAAGTGTTTCATTGTATTTCCTCCTCTATAAAAATCGAAATTCTCTACAGTGACAGCAAAAAAGCCCTCCCCCTATGCAAACCACGCGTTTACACAGGGACGAGAGCTGTCTCGCGGTACCACCCTGATTACGGACCTTACATTCGCCCGTCACCTTTTACCCTGTAACGCAGGATATGCGGCAGTGATTAACTGCACTCAGGATTAGCTTCCTCCGATCTTCTGATAAAGCTCCTTTCAGCTTACGGAGCTTCTCTCTTTAACAGGGCTTCGGCGTACTCAGATCCGTCACTCGAGATTCGTATGTATTCTACGAGAAATTATAGACAAGCTGCACGCCAATGTCAATGCTCCGTCCTCATCCGTAAAAAATGGATCATCATCACTTTTAAAACAGCCGTCGCAGGAACAGCCAGAATCATTCCGACGATTCCCGCAAGCTCTCCTCCGGCAAGCAGCGCGAGCATGATAACGACAGGATGCATTTTAAGGCTTCGGCCGACAATGAACGGACTGAGGATATTCCCTTCCATAAACTGCAAAATAAACACTGTAATCACCACAACAAGAATCGCTTTGACTGAGATCGTCATCGCAATTAAAAGCGCAGGAATCGCTCCAATAAACGGACCAAAATACGGTATGACATTTGTTATCCCAGAAATAAGACCCAAGATCAACGGATACGGAAGTCCGAATATCCAGAACGAAAGGCCCGCCATCACGCCGAGAATCAAGCAGACCAGAAGCTGGCCGCGGATGTAATCGCCAAGGGAGTCATCCACATCCCGTAAAAAGGCGCTTCCCCGCTTTCTCCACGACTTCGGAGTCAAGTACCATACTGTCTTTTTCATCAACTCAATATCCTTTACCATATAGAACACGAGAAAAGGAATTGTTGCCGCAATTAAGAAATAATCAAGCACGTTTCGGATCCCGCTGATTGCACCTTCTATCGTTCCCGCAAAAAACGCCTCCGTCTGGCGGATCAATTTATCTATACGATGGTGCATGCCGTCAGGCCAGTCATCAGTATGGTTATGCACGTGAAGAAGGAGCCCATTATATGTTTCGGCAAACATAGGTATATTTTCTGATAAATCCGTCAGCTGCACAATTAAAACAGGCACCCCTTTATACAGCGCCCAGCCAATTCCGCCAAAAAAAAGAACATAAATCACAAGGATGCTCAAAGTCCTCGGCAATCCTTTGCCGTGCAGCCACTCCGTGACCGGGAGCAATAAATAAGAAATAAAAATGGAAATGATTAAAGGAATAAAGATCGTTTTTATGACGAGCCAAAAGGGCGACCATAACATATCAAGCATAAAAAAGACGTACACTGTTAACAGGACCAGCAAACAAATTGCCACCCACAATAAAAGCTGCACCGGTTTTTGAAGCATCTGCTTTCACCTCTTCTATATCATTTGAGGAACGGTGGGAATTATTCTCTCTCCTCATAACAAAAAGGATACTCTTCGAAGAGTATCCTTTTTCACATTAAAACATTTTCGTTATTCTTTTTCTCATCCGCTTCATGCTACGATTATTCAGCATATCGGATTGAGTCGCCATTCGGTACACGAGAGCCCCTGCTCCCAATGCCAAAAGAGAAGTCATCGTCCGATTCATCCTGCGCATCTCCCTTCATGATCAAAAATTGATGCTGCGTTCATCCTCAGAAAACAAATCATCCAAGCTGCTTAACGTTCCGTCTTCTTCCACCTGATGAGTTGCAATCTTCCCTTTCGCCACTGTCAGTTCAATAAAACAGCCCCAGCAATAATATTGGTTCACGCCAATTTTCCCGATATCCTTACTTTTGCAGTTCGGGCATATAAGCATATCTCACACCTCTATCCGTTCAGGACAATCTCATCTTTCCGCACCTCGACAAGCGAATCCGCTTTTTGGATCTGGCGCTTGCTTCCCGCCAGGTCAGAAAAGAAACCGTCCGAGAGTTCATATGCTACGATTATGCCCCTGTCCAAACAAAAGTATACATCTTCCAGCATCCCCAATATATCTCCCTCTTGCGATTTCACAAGCTTCATTTTCATCTGCTCGTATGTGAAGCATGACTTCGGAAGAGGCAGAAGCTGGTCAGTACTGACCGAGGCCAATATGCGGTCATCAAGAATGCATGTGATATCACACGCCCGTAAAAGCGCATGATGATGATGCAAAAACCGTTTTTGTGCAAGAATAAACCCGAGACAATCTCCTTTCAGAGAAAAACAAATATCGGAAATTGTCCCAAGATAACAAGAAGTTCGTTGTGAGTATACTGGGAACCCTTCTATCTCATGGCATGTTCTCAAAGTGTGATCAACCACCTTTTGTTGAACAGGCTTAGGTTTTGCTTTGCGCCTTTGACTCATACGATGAAATCACTTCCACCGCAAATGAAAAAACTCCCGATAACACGGGAGCCTTTTTACAGCTGTTCATCTTTCATAAAATCGAATGGTGTAATGCCTTCCATACCAATATTGGCATCGTGCACACTGAACGGGAGCTCTTTTTGCAAAGCCTCAAGCTCCGCATCCATTTCCTCAACCTGTATTGACAGCCTGTTTTTCAAGGAAGTCTGTCTGACAGTCGCGTCATTATTTTTTACGCCCCACTCCAGTGCCTCCTCTTCCCCGCATAATATGAGAAATTTCTTTGCTCTTGTAATTGCGGTATAAAGAAGATTTCTTCTGAGCATTCTATAGTAGCCTTTCACAACAGGCAAAACCACAATCGGAAATTCACTTCCCTGCGATTTATGAATAGAGCAGCAATACGCATGGGTAAATTGGTTAAAATCTTTTTTCGTAAATGTCATTTCATTGCCGTCAAAATTAACAACGGCCATGTCTTCTTTTTCTGTATTTTCCTTCGCATAAAATATCGACGTAATTTCCCCAATATCTCCGTTGAATACATTGTTTTCCGGCTGATTGACAAGCTGCAAAATTTTATCTCCGGTTCTGTACACAACATCTCCGAACTTCAATTCTCTCCGTTTTTCTTTAGAAGGATTTAAAATATCCTGCAGCATTACATTCAGTTCATTGATGCCGGCTTTTCCTCTGTACATCGGGGCGAGAACCTGTATGTCCTTTGCCGTATAGCCTTTCTTCAAAGCATTGGCGACAACCTTTTCGACCACTTCTTTTATTTGTGAGCCACCGCAGCGAATAAAGGAACGGTCCTTCGTCGGGGCAGTCAAATTGTTCGGCAGCAATCCATTTTTCATCTGGTGGGCAAGCTCGACGATTGATGACCCCTCCGCCTGGCGGTAGATGTCTGTCAGTCTCACAGTCGGAATGACCTTGGATGCCAAAAGGTCTCTCAGCACTTGGCCCGGACCGACAGAAGGAAGCTGATCTTCGTCTCCCACAATAATGATTTGTATATGATCAGGGATCGCCTTGAACAAATGGTTCGCCAGCCATATATCAAGCATACTGGCTTCATCTATAATTAACAACTTTCCCTCGATCGGCTGATCCTCTGTATGGGTAAAACCTTCTGCGCCGTTCCAGCCAAGCAGCCTGTGTATCGTGACCGCGGGAAGGCCCGTTGATTCACTCATCCGTTTCGCCGCTCTTCCTGTCGGTGCGGCCAATACAACCGGAAAAGCTTCATCCTTTTTATAAGCTGACGGGTCTAGTGACACGCCGTGAAGCTCTCCGTACAGTTCGACAATTCCTCTGATTACCGTCGTTTTCCCTGTTCCCGGGCCTCCCGTTAAAAGAAGCATCGGTGAAGAAAGGGCTTTTTGAATTGCTTCCTTCTGGCTCGGGGCATACTGAACGTTCATCCGTTCTTCCAGTTCTCCTAAAGCGAGCAGAAATTCTGATTCAGGAAACTGGTCATCATATTCAGTTTGGCTTGCGATATGTTTCACACGCTTTGCAACGTTTTGTTCTGCGTAAAACAGCGATGGAAAATAACAGCGGCCGTCTTCTATGACAATGTCTTTATTTTCACCAAGGGCAATAATGGCGTTAGCGGCATCCATTTCTGTGATATGCTGTCCTTCCCTTGCTGACTGGTTCAACAATGATTGGGTGTCGATAATCAGCTGCTCCGTTTCTATGTACGTATGCCCTTCTGACAGACAAGTCGTTTCAAGCGTGTACAAAATAGCGGCTTTTACCCTTTCAGGATGATTACCCGAAAGCCCCATTCTGCTGCCAAGCTCATCCGCTTTTCCAAACCCTATCCCTTCTACATCTTTCACAAGCTGATAAGGGTTTTCCTGAATCTTTTCAAGCGTCTCGGATTCATAGGCCTGATAGATTTTCATAGACAGCTGAGGGCCAAAGCCGAACTGATTCAGGGAAATCATGATTTGTTCAAGTCCCTGATGCTGCTGCAACGCACCGGCTAGCGTGTCAGCTTTCTTTTTTGACAGTCTCGGTACATCATAAAGCACTGACGCGTCAGCCAAAATTTTATTAATCGCGCTGTCGCCCAGCTTTTTTACTATTTCTTCAGCTGTTTTTTTGCCGATTCCCTCGAACAAATCACTCGATAAATACTGAATGATGCCTTCCTTAGTCGTCGGGATCTCCTTTTTAAAATGCTCCGCCTGAAATTGGAGCCCGAATTTTGGATGTGTTACAATCTTTCCGTAAAACGTGTAGGTCTCTTCTTCTTGAAGCGCAGGGAAGTAGCCCGTCACGGATACGGCTTTATCTTCAATCGCTTCGGAGGTCTCTGTGACTTTCACTTTCAGAACCGTATATAAATTGGTGTCATTATGATAGATGACTGTGTTGACTGTTCCCTTTAAATAGGGTTCTTCCTCCAGTTTAAGCTGATCCGGATGCTGCTGCACGAGCTTTTCCCTCCTCCTGTGCTGTTATGATGGGTCGATTAGTTTTTTAGCATGAACCGCAAGCATATGATCTGGCTGGATGTCGATCGCCTTGTCCAGCATTTCCAATGCTTTTTCTCGATTTTCTTTATAAGCATAAGCAACACCCGCATTGTAAAATGCATCGGCGTGGCCAGGATCTTTCTCTGTTACAGCTGAAAATTGGCTGAGCGCTTCGTCCAGCATGCCCTCGTTCGCTAAGCACATCCCAAATTGAAAGCGCGCTTCTGTATCATTTTCATTCAGTTCGACCGCTCTTTGTAAATATGGCAGTGCAAGCTTAGGCTGTTCGAGCTTGACAAGTACCGTTCCGAGCATGTAAAACAGGTCACCGTTTTCCATCCCCGCACGTAACGCTTTTTCAAACATGTCTTTGGCTTCTTTGTACATTTCTTTTACAACATAGACATTTCCTGCTCCATAATAAGCAGTGGCTGCGCTACTGTCTAATTCAAGCGCTTTATCATAAAACGCAAGCGCACGTTCCAGCTCGTTTACGGATGAAAGCAGGTTTGCAAAATTGATATAAGGTATCGCGTCTTCTTTATTTTCTTCAATTGCTTTTGTAAATGCCTCTGCCGCTTTCTCGTAATCGCCTTCCTGCATCGCCTCTATACCGACTTGGTTATAATCCACCGATCATCTTCCTTTCATTAAAAAACCCCAACTCAGTGTTGAGGTTTTTCATCTTTTATACGTACCACAATTTTGTTCCGTCTTTATACACATCATCAATTGTTCCGCCGCCAAGGCATTCTTCACCGTCATAGAAGACAACGGCTTGTCCAGGTGTTACAGCGCGGACTTGTTCATCAAAGATGACTTCCGCTTCGCCTTCCCCCGTCATGCGAACCGTTACGTTATGATCTTCTTGGCGGTAACGGAATTTTGCCGTGCAGGCAACCTCTTCGCCCTTCATGATATCCGAACGAACCCAGCTGATATTTGTTGCTGTAATTTTGTCAGAATACAGAAGCGGGTTATGGAACCCTTGATCCACGTAGAGAATGTTTTTTTCGAGATCTTTGCCAACTGCAAACCACGGCTCGCCGCTTCCGCCGATGCCAAGGCCGTGACGCTGTCCGATCGTGTAGTACATCAACCCGTCGTGGCGTCCTTTTACTTCGCCGTCCATCGTCATCATATCGCCCGGCTGTGCAGGGAGATATTGGCTGAGAAATGTTTTGAAGTTGCGTTCGCCGATAAAACAGATGCCCGTACTGTCTTTTTTCGTCGCTGTTGCAAGATCTGCTTCTTTGGCCATTTCACGCACACGGCTTTTTTGAAGCTCGCCGATCGGGAACATGACTTTGCTTAGCGTATCTTCTGTCAGCTGATTCAAGAAGTACGTTTGATCCTTGTTTTCATCAATGCCACGCAGCATTCTGACTTTGCCGCCGCTTCTGTCTACCCTTGCATAGTGGCCAGTTGCTAAATAGTCGGCGCCAAGTGACAGGGCGTGCTCCAAAAATGCCTTGAATTTAATCTCTTTGTTGCATAGCACATCCGGGTTTGGTGTTCTGCCTGCTTTATATTCATCAAGGAAGTATTGAAATACCTTCTCGTAATATTGCTTTTCAAAATTAACGGCATAGTACGGAATTCCGATTTGATTGCAGACACGAATCACATCTTCATAATCCTCTGTCGCCGTGCAAAAACCGTTTTCGTCCGTATCATCCCAGTTTTTCATAAAGATTCCAATTACATCATAGCCCTGTTCTTTTAACAGCAGGGCCGCCACAGATGAGTCTACTCCGCCGGACATCCCGACGACGACTCTTGTATCTTCCGGCCGTTTTTCCATTTCATTCACTCCAATAACTAAGCCGCCTTATTGTGTGAGCCGCTTTACAACGTCAGCCACATGTTTGGCAGCAGTTTTCACTTGCTCAGCCGTATTGCCGAGGCCGAAGCTGATTCGAATCGAGGACGTCAGCCGGTCACTCTTTTCTCCGAACATGGCAGTCAGAACATGTGACGGCAGAACTGAACCGGCCGTGCACGCTGATCCGCTTGAGACAGCTACTCCCGCCATGTCAAGATTCACCAGCAGCGCTTCAACTGATATACCGGGGAAATAAAGATTCAGAACATGCGGCAGACTATGCTCTTTGTCCCCGTTAATCTCGAATGCCACACCGGCATGTTCAAGCGTGTCGGCAATGATTGTTTTAAACGATTGATACTTCTCGTTTTTTTCGACCCGTTCTTCACTTGACAGCTTGATGGCTTCATTCAGCCCGACAATGCCGGGAACATTTTCTGTTCCGGCACGGCGTTTTCTTTCTTGCTCTCCTCCGAATAAGAGCGGGGAAAGTTTCACATCTCTACTTGCATATAAAAAGCCTGTCCCTTTTGGCCCGTTGAGCTTGTGCCCAGAAACAGACAGAAGGTCAATATGGCTGTTTTTTACGTCAATTGGCAGCAATCCGAATGCCTGAACAGCATCGGTATGAAAATATGACTGGTGTTCCTTTAGCAGCTCACCGATTTCACCGATCGGCTGCACTGTTCCGACTTCATTATTTCCATACATCACTGTCACAAGGATTGTATCATCACGCAGTGCTTCTTTCACCTGTTTTGCACTGACTCTTCCATTTTGGTCAACGTCTAGATACGTTACTTCAAATCCGTCTTCCTCTAGTTTTTCACAGGTGTGAAGCACAGCGTGATGCTCAATTTTTGTCGTGATGATATGTCTGCCCAGATCTTTTCTTGCAAGCGCGGTTCCCATAATCGCCAAGTTATCGGCTTCCGTTCCCCCGCTTGTAAAAATGATCTCCTGCTCTGCCGCTCCGATTTCTGCTGCAATCTGCGCTCTTGCTTCGTCCACCCATTTTCGAGATTCTCTACCAAATGAATGAATACTGGATGGATTGCCGAAATTGCCGGAGAAATGCGGTATCATTTTTTCCAGCACACGCTCATCCATCGGAGACGTTGCGGCATGATCTAAATAAATCCGTTCCATTATGTTTACACCTCTGATCTAAATATAGAACATATAAGCTTCTTGCTCTCCGTCTGTGTAGCTGGCAAGATCCTCTAATGTTGTACTGTCTAAAACCTCTTTCACGGCATCCCGTATGCGAATCCAGAGCTCACGCTTAGCCGGCTCCTCGTCTTCCAGCACTTCAACAGGACTGATTGGCCCCTCGAGTACACGGATAATATCCCCCGCTGTAATCGCATCTGGCTCACTGCCTAATACATATCCGCCGTATGCGCCTCTGATGCTTTTTACTAAACCGGCATTTCTGAGCGGCGATACCAGCTGCTCCAGATAATGCTCGGACAAATTATTCGTCTGTGCGATGCTTTTTAATGAAGTCGGGCCTTCACCATGCTTTTTTGCAAGCTCGATCATAATCGTGAGACCGTATCTTCCCTTAGTTGATATTTTCAACATGAACACCTCTGTTATTTCGTGATTTTCCACATTTATAATGGTATTTTCTATATGGTTCGTCCGTTTATTATCTAATAGACCAACTGTTATTATAACATACACTCAGCTAATTTTCATTGAGGCAGGCGGAAACGGGCCTTTCCCCTTTTCTATTGTCCGCTTTTCCGTTACCCTGTAATTATGTAAGGAGAGATGATGATGAAGCCATTGGCATATCGGATGCGTCCGACAAAAATAGAGGATATTATCGGCCAGCAGCATCTGGTGGCTGAAGATAAAATGATCGGCAGAATGGTTCAGGCAAAACATTTGTCATCCATGATTTTGTACGGGCCGCCCGGGATTGGAAAAACATCAATCGCAACAGCAATCGCCGGTTCAACAAGTATTGCTTTTCGAAAGCTCAATGCTGTCATTAACAATAAAAAAGATATGGAGATCGTAGCCCAGGAAGCTAAAATGTCAGGCCAGGTAATTTTGATACTGGATGAAGTTCACAGGCTGGATAAAGGAAAGCAAGATTTTCTTTTGCCCTATTTAGAAAACGGGATGATTATTTTAATCGGAGCGACCACGGCAAACCCGTATCATGCCATTAATCCGGCAATCAGAAGCCGGGCACAGATCTTTGAGCTTGAGCCGTTAACACCGGAACTGATTAAACAGGCCCTGGAACGTGCGCTTCATGATGAGCATCGGGGCCTTGGCACATATTCTGTATCTATCGATGATCAGGCGATGGAGCATTTTGCCCGCGGGTGCGGAGGAGATGTCCGCTCCGCTTTAAATGCGCTTGAGCTGGCCGTCTTGTCAACGAAGGAGTCAGCCGACGGCGTGATTCATATTACATTAGAAACCGCGGAAGAATGTTTGCAGAAAAAGAGCTTTTCTCACGATAAAGATGGTGATGCGCATTATGATGTATTGTCCGCTTTTCAAAAATCGATCCGCGGCTCTGATGCCAACGCCGCTCTTCATTATTTGGCAAGATTAATTGAAGCCGGTGATCTGGAAAGCATCGGAAGACGGCTGCTTGTCATCGCATATGAAGATATCGGCTTAGCAAGCCCGCAGGCCGGTCCAAGAGTGCTGCACGCTGTTCAGACCGCTGAGCGGGTCGGATTTCCTGAAGCGCGAATCCCGCTGGCAAACGCAGTTATTGAACTTTGCCTCTCGCCGAAATCAAACTCAGCCATTCTGGCGATCGATGAAGCGCTGGCAGATATCAGAGCCGGAAGAATAGGAGATGTCCCGAAGCATTTAAAAGACGCGCATTATAAAGGAGCTCAGGAATTAGGAAGAGGAATCGATTATAAATACCCGCACAATTATGACAACGGATGGGTCGAACAGCAATATCTCCCTGATCCTTTAAAGAACAAGCAATATTACAAGCCAAAACAGACAGGAAAGTTCGAATCCGCCTTAAAGCAGGTGTATGACAAATTAATGAAAAGAAAATAAAACAAAAACAGCCTTGCGTATAAATCAAGGCTGTTTTTATGCGTTATTTGTCCTTCACGCGTTTGATTTCAATGTCTTTCAAAAGATCCATGACAACATGTCCGCCCATAATCAAACCTGCCACTGACGGTACAAAAGCATTAGAGGATGGCGGCATTTTTGCTTTTCGGATTTTCGCTTCGTCATTCCCCACTTCTTTTCTGACGTCTTCCCGAATGACAATCGGGCTTTCGTCAGAGAAAATCACTTGAACGCCCTTTTTGATGCCCTCTTTTCGTAATCTCGTACGGACGACCTTCGCAATTGGATCGGTGTGCGTTTTTGAAATATCAGCGATTTGGAAGCGTGTCGGGTCCGTTTTATTTGCGGCACCCATGCTGGAAATGAGCGGAATATCCCGTTTCAAGCATTCTTTCATTAAATGAATTTTGTAATGGATCGTGTCTGACGCATCAATGACATAGTCAAGATTATATTCAAAAAATTGCTCATACGTTTCTTCCGTATAGAACATTTTTAACGCGATCACTTCACACTCAGGGTTAATGTCTGCGATCCGCGCTTTCATTAAATCAACTTTGGGCTGTCCGACTGTTGAAAGAAGCGCATGAAGCTGACGGTTTACATTTGTAATGTCCACATCATCTTTGTCGACAAGCAGAATGCGGCCGACGCCTGACCGCGCGAGAGCCTCCGCTGCGAACGATCCTACTCCGCCGACCCCAAGCACAGCAACCGTGCTGTTTTTCAACGTTTCAAGGCCTTCTTTTCCGATAGCTAATTCATTGCGTGAAAACTGGTGTAACAAGAACCTCACTCCACATTCGTATTCTGGTTTCATCTATAAAAATGGCTGATCCATGAGCAGCCGTTTTTTCTGCGCACAAAAAATAAAGTCCCAATAGTGCCGTTGCAGCTTTCCTTTGTTTTGAACCCGCTCTCAGCAGGTGGGTGCCCTCTTTTAAATCTTGTAAGTCCTCTTTACCGAATGAAAAGAGGCATGTACGCCATTTAAAAATGCGGGCTCCCAAATCAAAAAAATGTTCGGTCAAAACTAGGTGTACAACTAACACATCAGGACTTTATTTAACTTGTCAAAATCATATCACAGACGATTTTGATCTTCAAGAATCGAGCTGCTCATTCAATTTTTAACTTTATTCTTGATTGAAAGATGAAGCTCATCAAGCTGGGCGTCGCTTACTTCCCCTGGCGCTTCTGTCATCAGGCAGCTTGCGCTTGCAGTTTTCGGGAATGCGATCGTATCTCTTAGGTTCGTACGTCCTGCGAGAAGCATGACGAGACGGTCTAAGCCGAGCGCGATTCCGCCGTGCGGAGGAGCGCCGTATTCAAATGCCTCCAGTAAGAATCCGAACTGCTCAGCTGCTTCTTCTTGTGAGAAGCCGAGAAGCGTAAACATTTTTTCCTGGATATCCTTTTCGAAAATACGGATCGAACCGCCGCCAAGCTCATAGCCGTTTAAGACGAGATCATAAGCTTGTGCTTTCATGTCCTCAGGCGCTGTTTCAATCAACTCAAGGTCTTCACGGACAGGCATTGTGAACGGATGATGGGCTGCGTAAAAACGGCCTTCCTCCTGGTCATGCTCTAAGAGCGGCCAGTCGATAACCCATAAGAAATTGAACAGGCTTTCGTCAATCAGCCCTCGTTCTTTCCCAAGCTTTAAGCGCAGGGCGCCGAGTGATGCGGCTACAACTTCGAATTTATCCGCTCCAAACAGCAGCAAATCACCTTCAGCAGCATCAAGTGCTTCAATCAGTTTAGACTGCTTTTCTTCATCAAAGAATTTGGCGATCGGGCCTTTCACTCCGTCTGCCTCAACTTTTACCCAGGCAAGCCCTTTCGCCCCGTAGTTAGCTGCAAAAGCGCCAAGAGCGTCGATGTCTTTTCTGGAGTAATCGCCAGCTCCACCTTTTACATTGATGGCTTTTACCACACCGCCGTTTGCCACAGCTGATGAGAATACTTTAAATTCTGTGTCCTTCACAATGTCAGATACATCTGTCAAAAGCATATCAAAACGCGTATCCGGTTTATCCGAACCATAATTGTTCATCGCCTCGTCATACGTCATACGAGGAAGAGGAAGCTTGAGTTCCACACCTTTTGTTTCACGCATGATCTTTGCCATCATATCCTCAGCCAATGACATAATGTCTTCCTGGCTCATAAAGGACATTTCAATATCGATTTGCGTAAACTCAGGCTGGCGGTCTGCACGCAAGTCTTCATCGCGGAAACAGCGGGCAATCTGATAATACCGTTCAATACCGGATACCATCAGAAGCTGTTTAAATAGCTGCGGAGACTGAGGCAGCGCATAGAATTCACCTTCGTGCACACGGCTCGGCACTAAGTAGTCACGTGCGCCCTCAGGTGTGCTTTTTGTTAAAATCGGTGTTTCAATATCAAGAAACCCGTTATCATCTAAAAAGCTGCGGACAGCTTTCGTCACGTTATGTCGCATCTGCATCGTTTGAAACATAGCCGGTCTGCGCAAATCTAAGTAACGGTGTTTTAAACGGACGTCCTCTGATACGTCTTCAGCTTGATCAGAAATCGCAAACGGAGGTGTCTTTGCAGCACTTAATACGGTCACTTCATCAGCGTGAATTTCAATCGCGCCTGTTTTCAAATTCGTATTGACTGTGCCCTCTTCACGCGCCACCACTTTTCCTTGAATATCAAGCACGTATTCGTTTCTGATGCCTTCCGCAATAGCAAGCGCTTCTTTTGACACATCAGGGTTAAACACGACTTGAACAATTCCCGTACGGTCACGCAAGTCAATAAAAATCAATCCTCCGAGATCCCGTCTTTTTTGGACCCAGCCTTTTAGCGTTACAGATTCACCGATTGCTTTTTCAGTTATATCACCGCAATAATATGTTCTTCCAAACAATACATTCCACTCCTTATCCCTTTTGGTTTGCCTTCATCACATGTATAAATTCATCAAGTGCCACTTCAATCTGTTCGCCCGTCTGTGCATCCTTAACATTGATTTTATTTTGGGCAAGCTCATCTTCACCCAAAATCGCAATAAATCTGGCATTCAGGCGGTCAGCTGTTTTAAACTGGCCTTTCATTTTCTTATTTTCATAATCGATTTCGCTGGAAATGCCTGCTTCTCTCAGTTTGTACACCAATGAAACAGAATAATCCTTGGCCTTTTCGCCGAGTGTGACGATATAGCAGTCGATTCCCTGATCAACAGGCAGCTCTCTTTTTTCAGCATCAATTGCGGCAAGCAGGCGTTCAATGCTCATCGCAAATCCGATGCCCGGCGCTTCAGGTCCGCCGATCTGTTCGACAAGTCCGTCGTAGCGTCCGCCGCCGGCAAGTGTCGTAATCGCGCCAAAGCCCTCCGCATTGCTCATAATTTCAAATGCGGTATGGTTGTAATAATCCAGCCCTCTCACAAGGTTAGGGTCAATTTCATACGAAATGCCAAGATCGTTTAAGTATTGTTTCACTTTCTCAAAATAAGCGGCTGATTCTTCATTTAAATATGTCAGAATCGAAGGTGCCGTTTTCATCAGCTCATGATCACGGTCTTTTTTGCAGTCCAAGATTCTGAGCGGGTTTGTGTGCAACCGTGACTGGCAGTCTGAACAAAACTCTTCAATGCGAGGCTCAAAATGTTTAACGAGCGCTTCTCTGTAGCTTTTGCGGCTTTCTTGGTCGCCTAGGCTGTTTATGACAAGCTTAACGTTTTGCAAGCCTGCTTTCTGATAAATACTCATCGCAAGCGCCATGACTTCGGCATCAATTGCAGGATCTTTCGAGCCTATCGCTTCAATTCCAAATTGATAAAACTGGCGGTAGCGGCCCGTCTGGGGACGTTCATAACGGAACATTGGCCCGACATAATAAAGCTTTGTCGGCTGGACAGGGTTTGCGAATAGCTTGTTTTCATTAAAAGCGCGAACCGCCGCTGCTGTTCCTTCCGGACGAAGCGTCAGGCTTCTGCCTTTTCGGTCCTGAAAGGTATACATTTCTTTTTGCACGATATCCGTCGATTCTCCGACGCCTCTGGCAAACAGTTCTGTATGCTCAAAAATCGGTGTGCGAATTTCTTTATATTGATAAGTGCGGCAAGTGTCTCTCATAATTTGTTCAACAAACTGCCAGCGATCTGATTCTCCAGGCAGGATATCCTGTGTCCCTCTTGGAATGCTATATCCCATATGTAGACCTCCTTATGTATTCCTTATATACAATGATCGTAATGATGAAAATGAAAAAAACTCTCGTCCCTACTATACATGTATAGTAGGGACGAGAGTTATACCCGTGGTGCCACCCTAGTTGGAATATGTTCATATTCCCGCTCGATCCTTTAACGCAGGTTCACGTTCACTGCCTAATGACGGGATTAACGCGTTCAGCAGGAAACCTCCGGAGTGTTGTTTCGAGAAAGACGCAATGGGATCCGCTTTCAGCCTGGGGCGGTTCCTCTCTAGCCATGCAATCTGACCTACTCTTCTCCATTATTGGTTCAAATCTTTCATCATTTGCTATGTACTCAATTTCTATTATAATAATGGGATTGGAGTTCTCTGTCAAGCTTTATTCCGGTTGTTTTTCCTCATCGCTGCTTCTTTGGACATAAGACCAAATTCAGATGCTGTTTCAGTAAGATAACCGGTCGTTTCGGGATCTGCATGATCGCTGTAATGCAGATTTGCTTCACCGTCGTGAAATGCACGTCCCATTTTTGGATGATATTTCATGATTTGCACACCTTTTTGATTGTATTTATGCCTAGTATAAACAAATCATTTTATTTTTATTTAAAAATCAGAAAGGACTTTACGATAATAAGCAAGAATGCTTTTTTAATGATCATGAGAAAGGAGGACACAATGAGCAAGAAATACTTTGTTCTTATTGTATCTATTATTTTCGCGGGGGCGCTTTTCCCGCCACTTTCCTCCGTTACAGCCGCTCAAGGAGAAGCGGTCATCGCAACAGATGAAATGAACGTCAGAAGCGGTCCGGGGCTTAGCTACGGGATTACAGCGGAAGCGAAAAGAGGAGAGCGCTATCCGATTTTAAAGGAAGATGGAGACTGGGTGCAGATACAACTTGGTTCCGGAGAAAAAGGATGGGTGGTCTCCTGGCTTATTACAAAGGAAGACCAAGCCAGTACAAGCTCTTCGGAAAGCAGTGATATTGTGACATCAACAGACCCCGATCTGCGGATGAGAACCGGACCGGGCACTTCATACGAAGTCATCGGCAAATTCCCGCAAGGCAGCCAAGCGTCTGTCATTGATAAAGATTCGGGCTGGATTAAGATATCCTATCAAAATACTACCGGATGGGTGTCATCTGAATATATTACATCAGGCCGCAGCAGTTCAGCGTCTTCCAAGAGTGCTCAAACTGAATCTTCCGGTGCTTCAACGGGCACGGTCGGTGTATCTTCACTACATGTTAGGGCCTCCGCCTCACATGACGCAGCGATTATAACGAAGCTTGATCGTGGAACGAAGCTTACAATTCTCAACGAGAAAAACGGCTGGGCTCACATCGAGGTGAACGGGCTGAAAGGCTGGGTTGCAAGTCATTACCTTTTAACTAATTCTGATCCAGCTGAAAGTTCGGCTAATGCAGGCAGTTCACCCCCCGCTAAAAAAGCCTATATTGTATACGGAGGAACGAATGTAAGAAGTGATGCATCTACATCAGCTTCGATCGTAGAACGTGCTGCCAAAGGCGATTCGTTTACTATTACAGGTTCAAAGGGCAGCTGGTATGAGATTAAGCTTGATAACGGGCAGACTGGTTATGTAGCTAATTGGGTGGTCCAAACGTCTAAAAGCGCGGAAGAAGCAGGTGAACCCCCTGTCTCTGACTCCCCATCCGGAAACGGTTCTCTGAACAATAAAACGATTATTGTTGACCCGGGACACGGAGGAAAAGACAGCGGAACGATCGGCTATTCTGGTAAATTCGAGAAAAACCTGACGATCAAAACGGCAAAACTGCTCGCCAGCAAGCTCAGATCAGCTGGAGCCGATGTCTATGTAACACGCCAGGATGATACCTTTGTCAGCCTACAGTCACGTGTCTCTACGTCTCACTATCGCAACGCTGATGCATTCATCAGCATTCACTATGACAGCTATGCGGATATTTCCACGAGAGGCAGCACTGCTTACTACTACAGTCCTGCCAAAGATGAGGAACTGGCATCAGATGTACACTCTGAAGTGGCGAAGCGTTCTTCCATTCCTGACCGCGGCGTATTATTCGGAGATTATTATGTGCTTCGGGAAAATAGACAGCCCGCTATGCTGTATGAGCTGGGATATGTAAGCCATCCGCAGGAAGAAGCCATTGTACATAGCAATTCATACCAAGAAAAAGTTACAGACGGGATCGAAAGCGGATTAGAGAAATATTTCCAATAAAAAAAGCTGCCTTTTGGCAGCTTTTCTATTTTGAATCCATAATGAGGGTGACGGGTCCAGAGTTTGTAAGCTGAACATCCATCATCGCTCCAAACGTTCCGGTCTCAACTTTGATTCCTTTTTCGCGGAGCAGATCGTTCCATTTTTCATAAAGACCTAAAGCTTTATCAGGCTTGGCAGCGTTCATATAGTTCGGCCGGCGCCCCTTCTTCGTATCTCCGTAAAGCGTAAACTGTGAAACAGATAAAATCTCTCCTCCTATATCTAAAAGAGACAGATTCATTTTTCCTTCACTGTCATCAAAAATACGAAGATGAACAACTTTATCGGCTAAATAGGCTGCATCCTCTTCTGTATCATCGTGAGTGATGCCGACCAGCACCATGATGCCTTGTCCAATTTGGCCGACGACCTCATCATCCACTGTAACGCTTGCTTCTGTTACTCGCTGAACAACTAATTTCATTTTCTAACCCCTTTAGTTCATGACGCGGCGTACAGAATAAATATCTCTAATCTGTTTAATACGCTCGACAACTTTGTGCAAGTGATTAATGTTCTGAATAAAAATCGCCATATGAATGGTTGCCACTTTATTGCGATCCGATTTGCCAGAGACAGATGAAATATTTGTTTTCGTTTCATTTACTGCCTGAAGCACCTCGTTCAGCAATCCGCGGCGGTCATATCCAAGAATCTCTATCTCAACATTGTATTCCTTGCGCTTTTGAACCTGTGACTCATGTTCCCACTCTACCGGGATCAGCCGCTCTTGGGCTTCATTCGTTTTGACATTCGGACAGTCTCCACGATGGACCGAAACCCCTCTGCCTTTTGTGATAAATCCGACAATATCGTCACCTGGTACAGGATTGCAGCATTTTGATAAACGGACAAGAAGATTGTCGATACCCTTGACACG
Organism: Bacillus sp. C28GYM-DRY-1; assembly: GCF_030519405.1. Classification (NCBI taxonomy): domain Bacteria; kingdom Bacillati; phylum Bacillota; class Bacilli; order Caryophanales; family Bacillaceae; genus Bacillus; species Bacillus sp. C28GYM-DRY-1. The sequence continues at coordinate 142,329 of NZ_JAUMKF010000006.1, read as the reverse complement.
AACGCCCGCTTCGCGTTTTCTGCCCTGCGGGTATGGTTTAGATTCCGCATTGACGTCTTGAACGATCTTTTCCTGTTCTTCCTGATCACGCTGCTTTCTCTCTTTTTCTGTCAGGCGGTTTGCCACCTGTAAGGCTGTAATGCCGTTGTAGCCGACCGCTGCGTACATATCCTCTTCATTTGAGAAATTAAACTTGTCAGCAACCTTCTGGATATTTTCCGGCGTTAAGACATCCTTCACTTCAAAATCCAAATTTTTAATTTCTTTTTCAACCAGTTCACGGCCTTTTTCGACATTTTCTTCGCGCCGCTGTTTCTTAAAGAATTGACGGATCTTATGCTTCGCCTGGGATGTTTGGGCAAGCTTCACCCAATCCTGGCTCGGACCGTAGGAATGCTTAGAAGTGAGAATTTCAACGATATCACCTGTCCGAAGCTTATGGTCCAGCGTTACCATTTTTCCGTTTACTTTGGCACCAATTGTTTTATTGCCGATTTCCGAGTGTATCCGGTAAGAAAAATCAATCGGAACAGAACCGGATGGAAGCTCGATTACATCTCCTTTCGGCGTAAAAACATATACCATGTCAGAAAACAAATCGATTTTGAGCGATTCCATAAATTCTTCTGCATCTGTTGATTCATTTTGGAATTCTAAAATTTCACGGAACCAAGAAAGCTTTTTCTCAAAGGTTACGCCTTCATTGGCCGCTTTCCCTTCTTTATAAGCCCAGTGAGCCGCAACCCCGTATTCCGCAATTTCATGCATTTCAAAGGTGCGAATCTGCACTTCCAGCGGATCGCCTTTAGGCCCGATAACCGTTGTATGAAGCGATTGATACATATTCGGCTTCGGCATTGCGATATAATCTTTGAATCTGCCGGGCATCGGCTTCCAGCATGTGTGAATGATGCCGAGCACCGCGTAGCAGTCCTTTATGCTATTCACAAGAATGCGGACAGCCAGCAAATCGTAAATTTCGTTGAATTGTTTATTTTGCAGCACCATTTTTCGATAGATGCTGTAAATATGTTTCGGACGTCCCGAGAAGTCAGCCTTGATGTTCACTTCTTCGACACGTTTCTTCACTTCATTGACAACCTCATCGACATAAAGCTCACGTTCTGCGCGTTTCTTCTTCATGAGGTTGACAATTCTGTAATATTGCTGAGGATTCAAATAACGGAGCGCCGTATCTTCCAATTCCCACTTAATTTTTGAAATCCCGAGACGATGCGCCAATGGTGCAAAAATCTCCAGTGTTTCATTAGAAATTCTCCGCTGTTTTTCCTGAGGCAGATGTTTCAGCGTCCGCATATTGTGGAGACGATCCGCCAGCTTAATCAGTATGACCCGGATATCTTGAGCCATAGCGACAAACATTTTGCGATGATTTTCCGCCTGCTGTTCCTCTTGAGATTTATATTTAATTTTACCGAGCTTCGTTACGCCGTCCACAAGCATTGCCACTTCTTCGGAAAATGCTTCTTTCAGGTCATCGAGCGTCACATCTGTATCTTCCACGACATCGTGCAGAAATCCTCCCGCGATTGTGGAAGGGTCCATTTCAAGATCAACGAGAATTCCCGCAACCTGAATCGGATGAATAATATATGGCTCGCCCGATTTGCGGTATTGCTCGCGATGAGCATCTTCAGCGTAAAGATATGCTTTTTCGACAAATGCGATATGCTCATCAGATAGATAGCTGCGCGCTTTATCTATAACTTGCTCGGCAGTCAATACTTGTTCGTTCGCCATGGAATCACCTTTTTTAGAATGTAAACTGTATTGTAGTTTATTATCAAGAAAAAACCGAAAGATGTAAAGAGCAGAAGTTCAAATAGCCAAATATTATATAAAATAATTGCAAAACAATAGGAAAAAAGCACCCTGACATGGAGTGCTTTTTTCGGTATGCGATTATCTTTAGTATTTCATCAATGTTAATATGTCATAATCTTCAAGTTTCTTTCTGCCGTCAAGGTAAGAAAGCTCGATTAAGAAAGCGATACCAGCAACAACGCCGCCAAGCTCTTCAACAAGTTTGATTGTTGCTTCAATTGTGCCGCCTGTCGCAAGCAAGTCATCTGTGATAAGCACACGCTGACCCGGTTTAATCGCATCTTTGTGGATCGTTAATACGTCTTTTCCGTATTCCAAACCGTAGTCCACTTTGATCACTTCACGAGGCAATTTGCCTTCTTTGCGGACCGGCGCAAAACCTACGCCAAGCGCGTAAGCAACGGGACAGCCGATAATAAAGCCGCGCGCTTCAGGGCCGACGACCAAATCAATTTGCTTTTCTTTCGCATATTCAACAATTTGGTCTGTGGCATAGCGGTATACGTCGCCTTTATCCATCAGTGTCGTAATATCTTTAAATTGCACGCCCTCTTTCGGGTAATCCGGTACAATTGTTACGTATTGTTTTAAATCCATCTGTTTTATGTCCTCCTCGTACTTTCATAAGCCTCTGAATCTTGTTTCATCAGCTTATTCAGCCATTCCTTCAGCTCTTCAGCAGAAGAATAATTCAGCTTTTGATCCAATTCCATCAGCTGCTGTTTTGCCTGATATGTTTGTGAGTCCGTTAAGTCGCGTTTCTTTACTCCACTAACCACAGACAGCACACCATTCTCTATTTTAACAAAACCTAGATCAAAAAACACCTTTGTCATGAAATTGATTGTTTCAACAGACCAGCCTTTATGTCTCGCAAGATCTGAACCATGTTTTTTTACGTCAAAAGCGCCTCTTTTCAGCAAAAACGCATAATACCATTTAAAGTGGTCTCTTGCTGGAAATGTTGATAAAAAGTGGTCCTCTTGATTGAGAAAAATGAAATATATCCGCTCAGGCTGCTTGCCTTCCAGCAAACGTGCGAGCATGTCCAACGAAGGCGGCGGATCCAGCAATACAATATATGCACCATCAAGGTCAAACGCCTTCGCTTGATCCTCAGAGCTGATGACGTGCACTTCACGGCGAAGGTCTTCAGTCTGAAGAAGTGTTGTTGAGTCTTCTTTGAAAGAGACAATGGCCCGTTTAGCAGATGGAAGGACGGAAACTGTGTCTTCCCACATCCGTTTTCCCCTTAAATCAAACAGCTGCCATTCAGAAACAGCGGCATCCTTAATCATTAACTGCGGTTTTTTTCTATTGTTCCATTCGTTGATAGACATCTCACCGACAATTGATATTCTTGAACCCGGGACGATGCCTTCTTCTAGCTCACCTTTATTAAAACCAACGCAATCAAGCTGAGACGACTCGTTTCTGACCGTCATTTTCACATGATTTTTATTAGCGCCGATCTTGCGGACATCTTCCAGCACAGCGTTTTCTACGAGGACGTGCGGTTTCGGGTTCAGCATGCCAAATGGGGACAGCAGGTTCATTTCTGTGATGCTTTCAACCGTAATGTCCTCGACACCGCAGACAAGATCGACTTCCTGTACGGGAATAAAATCCTCTTCCGTAAGCGTGTTGACTGCTATTTCATTCAGCCTGTGTCGCAAATCCGGCACATCTTCGGCATTCAGCGTCATTCCCGCAGCCATTGGGTGGCCGCCGAAATGTGGAAGAATATCTCTGCATTCTGAAAGGCTCTCGAATAAGTTAAAGCCTCTGATGCTTCGGGCCGAGCCTTTAGCAATCCCTTTTTCTTCATCAATGCCAAGCACAATGGCCGGACGGTAGAAACGGTCCACAAGCTTTGAAGCCACAATCCCCACGACTCCTGGATTCCACCCGGATTTGGCCACAACAATAGCAGTTTGATCGAGACCTTGCTGTTCAACCATTTCAATCGCTTCATCCGTCATTTTACTAACCATTTTTTGGCGCTCTTTGTTCAGCTGGTCAATTTCAGCGGCAAGCTCTTCCGCTTCAAACGAATCCTCTGACATGAGCAAATGAACAGCGGGATTCGCCTGTTCGATTCGTCCGACGGCATTCAGCCTTGGTGCTATTTGGAACCCGACAGTTTCTTCGTTCGCTTCTCCGATGTCTCCGCCTGACAGCTTGACCAGCTCTTTTAAGCCCAGTCGATTCGTCCGACGAAGCCTTTCAAGTCCTAGTGTTGCAATTAATCTGTTTTCGCCATGCAACGGGACAAGATCGGCAATAGTGCCGATTGCCGCCAGGTCAAGCAGTTCATCCGGGAGTTCGCCCAATAAAGCGTGGGAGAGCTTAAACGCGACCCCGACCCCGGCAAGTTCTTTAAACGGGTAGGTGCAGCCTGGCTGCTTCGGGTGGACGATCGCATGGACATCCGGAAGCTCCGGTCCCGGCTCATGGTGATCGGTAATAATGACATCCAGCCCGAGTTCCTTTGCTACCTTCGCTTCATGCACAGCGGCAATTCCTGTATCAACTGTAATAATCAGAGAGTAGCCCCGCTCTTTAATCGAACGAAATGCCTGTTCATTAGGGCCATATCCTTCTTTAAAGCGGTCAGGTATATAAAAATCAACTTGAGCCGACAGCTTTTGCAGTGTGTGAAGCATCACTGACGTACTGGTAACTCCATCGGCGTCATAATCGCCATATATCATAATCTGTTCTTGTTGTGATATCGCCTGTTTTATACGATCTGCGGCTTCTTTCATGCCTTTCATTTCGAAAGGATCATAAAAATCGGCATCCTTTGTATGTAAAAACAGCCTTGCGCTTTCTGCCGTATCAAAGCCTCTTTTTACAAGCAGGGACGCAACAAGAGGTGTTATATGCAATTGTTCTGTGAGTGATTTGACCTTATCCTGATCTGGTCGCTGGATTTCCCATCGCATTTTTGACGCTAACATAAATTCACCCCTCAACCACCCTATTATACTAGAGCAGGCTGAGGGGTTTCAAATATTATTCAAAAACTAGTCTTTTTTCTCAAGTCCGGTTGATGCATCCTTTATGTCGTTCTGTTCAGGATACAGTGTATCTTCTTGTTTATGTATCGTCTCTTGTGTTGTTTTGTTTTCTTTCCGCAACGCTTTTATTTCCCGCTTTAATCTCATCACCTGAAAAATGCCGGCAGAAAATACGATCAACGCACCCATTAAAACCGAGCCTAAAATGACAAGAATGAGCGGCCACTCCGATCTGCCAAACAGGTAATCAACTTCTACGGATCTAACATTAATGACTGCAAAAATAGCGACAATTAAGGTAAAAATAAGTGCGAAAATGATTGTCCATTGTTTATTCATTCTCTATCCCCCAAAGTTTATTTACCTGAGGTATCTTTCCCTGTCTGAACTAATTTTAAACATGACTTGACGCTCTTGATCAAACCTCTTTTGCAGTTAATTTTTCCCTGATCAGTCTCTTCAATCCGTTTCCATCACCGGACATCACTAGTGTATCACCTTCATCAATGACTGTTTCAGATCCTGGGTTTAGTAGTTTATCCTGATTTTTCTTAATAATCGCGATGACAGTTACATGGTACTCCTGCCTCGCATTCAAATCACCAATTGTATGATGGATAGCAGGCGCACCTGTCTTTGCTTTACACCACTCTATGATTAAATCATCAAGGGCTGCCTCGACCCTTTCTAATACTTTCGGTTTATATGCCATTCCGCCGAGAATTGCAGAAATCTGCCTCGCTTCAGCATCATCAAACTGCACGGAGGCAACACATTCTTCATGATCATTTTCATCAAAATAGTACAGCTCCTTCCGGCCGTCATGATGAATGATAATTGAAATTTTATCGCGATTTCTAGTAATGATCTCAAATTTATGCCCTATGCCCGGCAGCTGCGATTCGCGAATCCTCATATATAAACCCTCCTACATATCTGAAAACCAGCCACAAACACGCTTAACACCATTTATATGTGTAAATGTAAGCGTATGTCATTATAGCAAATGTCTATTTTAAGTTCAATGAAACTTCAAAAAACAGGCTGCCCTGCAAAGGACAGCCTGAATTTTTTATTGCACCGAATCTTTTTTCAGTTCTTTTCCTTTCCATACAAGCCAAATTTGTGCGGCAATGTAGAGAGAGGAATAAACGCCTGTTAACAGTCCGACCAATAAAGCGAATGAGAAGTTTGTAATCGAAGATGCTCCAAAGATGAGCAGTGTCACTACAACAATCACGACAGTTAATACAGTGTTAATTGAACGTGTAAAGGTTTGCTGCAGACTCAGGTTTACAATATGGTTGAGGTCGGCAAATGTTTTCGGCTTGCGCTTCTTCATATGCTCGCGAATCCTGTCAAATGTAACGATTGTATCGTTAATCGAATATCCGATAATCGTCAGTATAGCAGCGATGAACGTAACATCTACCTCCAGCCTTGCAATACTGAAAACCGTGACAATAAAGAATGCGTCATAAAGCAGCGAAGCTATCGCGGCGATCGCCATTTTATATTCGAACCGTATCGAAACGTAAATAATGATTCCAATAGAAGCTATAGCAAGTGCGTACAGAGCATTTCTCGCCAGCTCTTTACCGACTGTCGGTGAAACTGTGCTGACATTTGGCTCTGTCCCGTATTTGTCTTTAAAGTGCGTTTTTACTTTGGCAATCGTCTCTTTATCTGGCACTCCAACAAAACGGGCAACACCGATATTTTTCTTTTCGCCTGACAGAACAACGGTGTCAGGGTCCATGCCAAGTGATTCAAAATCTTTCTCCACCTGCTCTGTTGTCAGCTTATGGTCACTTTGGACTTCAATCCGTGCACCGCTCGCAAAGTCAATGCCCAGATTCAACTTAAACACAAGCAGAATAATAATTCCGGCAATTGTGATTGCACTTGAGATGATAAAGAAATATTTGCGTTTTCTTGTAAAATCCCATCTTTGGAACGGCGTATGCGGCTCTGTATTTTCATCTGTATCCTGAATATTCATAATGTGCTTCTTGTTGACGCCGAACCAGCCTTTTTTCCGATCAAGCCATCTGCTTTCCACAAGGAGACCAAGGAGAAATCTTGATAAGAAAACAGCAGTGATAAAGCTTGTCAAAATTGACAGAATCAACATCGTCGCAAACCCTTTTACAGAGCTTGTCCCAAAGATGAAGAGCACAACGGCCGCAATAATCGTTGTAACATTTGCATCAAGAATCGTCGCGAATGACCGTCTGTTTCCTGAACGGAAGGCAGAGCGGACTGACTTTCCTAGCTTGAGCTCTTCTTTAATCCGCTCATAGGTGATGATATTGGCGTCGACTGCCATCCCGACACCTAAAATGAGCGCGGCAATTCCCGGAAGCGTGAGCACAGCATTCATCCAGTCAAAGACCTGGAGTGTAATATAGATATAAACTGATAGCGTAATGATCGCAATAAAACCCGGCAGGCGGTAATAGAAAAGCATAAACAAGAAAATAATTGCGATACCGACAATCCCGGCAAACACCGTCTCCTGGAGCGCCTGCTGGCCGAATTGTGCACCTACTGATGTTGAATATTTTTCAGTCAGTTTCACAGGAAGCGCGCCGGCGTTTAAAATGCTGGCTAAATCTTTTGCTTCTTGAACAGTAAACTGTCCTTCAATTGTCACGTCTGTTGTGTTCAATTCCTGACTTACATTTGGAGCTGATACATATTTAGGATGTTCTTTTTGAACTTCTTTTTTGAAGGAGTCACCTTTTTCGTAATCCATCCAAATGACAAGCTGGTTATTTGGCGCCATTTTCATGACCTTTTTGGTCACATCGCCGAATTTATCAGCATCCTTCAATTTAATGCTGACAATCGGTTCATTTGTTTTGGCGTCATATGTTTGTTTAGCCCCGTTTTCGACGAGGTCAGAGCCATTCAGCAATTCCTTATCATTTGTATCTCTAAAAGAAAGCTGCGCTTCAGTGGCTAAGATTTCACGCGCTCTGTTTTGGTTTGTCACCCCAGCGAGCTGAACGCGAATCCGGTCATTTCCTTCAATTTGGATGTTCGGTTCGCTGACACCGAGAACATTGGCCCTGCGGTTCAACGCCTCTACCGTGCTGACCAGAACGTCTTTTGTGATTTTGTCACCTTTTTTTACGGGCTGTACATCATACAGCACCTCAAATCCGCCTTGCAAATCCAATCCTAACGTAATATTGTTCGCGGCAGGCTTCGTAAAGTAGCCCAAGCCTGTGCCAATCAATAAAACGATAAGGAAAAACGCAATCAAGCGTCCTTTTTTCATTATGTATATCCTCCCTTAAACCTGTACGAATCAATCTGCTATCTCAGCAGTTCTTCCAATGCTTCCTGGCCTTCTTCACTGCCCAGCCAATTAGACGTTTTAAATGACTCAACAGTTGCATAGTTCATAAATTCGCCAATTTTTACTGATAGAATATCGCTTGTCATTTCATAAATGTGCAGTTCCGTTTTCTTTTTCCACTTTTTACCTGTTAAGTATGACCACAAACTTTCGAGTTCAACATCATCATACCCGAGAATCTTAAACTCTTCCAGTTTGCTGTAAAGAAACGGCCTGACGTGGTCTTTATATAGATCAGCAGGATGCTTCTCCATGAATTCCACGCTCCTTTTTCATTGTTTTTCAAGAAGACTTGTCATGCTTGGACGATATATACGCATATCTTTATTGTATATGATTACAGGTAGTTTGAGAAGGCAGGGGGTAAAAATGGCGAAACAGACGTTTTTAAGGGGCACTCTTATTCTTATCGCAGCAGGAATGGTTACAAGAATGCTCGGGTTTGTCAACCGGGTGGTTATCGCCCGGTTTATCGGTGAAGAAGGAGTCGGGCTTTACATGATGGCGGCGCCTACCTTCTTCTTGGCCACCACATTAACTCAATTCGGTCTGCCGGTCGCGATCAGCAAGCTTGTCGCTGAAGCCAGCGCGCGCGGAGACCATCAAAAAACTAAAAATATTTTAGTCATGTCTCTGACCATCACAGGAGTCCTCAGCCTGATTTTCACACCACTGTTTCTATTTTTCGCCCCGGTTATGGCTGAAACGATGCTGACAGATAAAAGAACACTTTATCCGCTCCTGGCCATTACGCCGGTTGTGCCGATTATCGCCATATCAAGTGTGCTTAGAGGATACTTTCAAGGAAAACAGAATATGAACCCGCTTGCCGTGTCCCAAGTCCTTGAACAAGTCATCCGCATTTCACTCGTCGCTGTCTGTACGACGATTTTTCTCCCTTACGGAATTGAATACGCCGCAGCGGGGGCAATGCTATCCTCAGTCGCAGGGGAGCTGGCGTCACTTCTGTATTTATTTGTTTGTTTTAAATATAAAAAGACAATTAAAATCAGAAAGCACTTTTTCCAGTCGATTAAAAACGGAAAACAAACATTTTCTCAATTAATGAGCGTGTCCCTTCCAACGACCGGGAGCCGCTTTATCGGCAATCTCTCTTGGTTTTTTGAGCCGATTGTCGTCGCTCAAAGCCTTGCCATCGCCGGTGTGGCGACAGTTGCCGCTACCAAGCAATACGGGGAGCTGACCGGCTTTGCCATGACCCTGCTCACTCTGCCCAGCTTTATTACATATTCTTTATCGACCGCGCTTGTTCCTGCGATCAGTGAAGGAATGGAGCAGAAAAAATTGCAGGTGGTGGAATACCGCTTGGAACAGGCCATGCGTCTATGTCTGCTCAGCGGAGGCATTTCAGTTGTCATATTATTTGTATTTGCGGATGAGCTGATGAGGGTGATGTACGGTTCCTCAGGCGCAGCTGTATTTATAAAAGTGATGGCCCCGTTTTTTCTGCTTTATTATTTTCAGGGCCCTCTTCAAGCTGTGCTGCAGGCGCTTAATTTAGCAGGGGCTGCGATGATGAACAGCTTAATCGGAGCGCTTGTCAAAACCGGTCTTATTTTCGTCCTTGCCACCAGGCCGTCTCTCGGTATTATGGGCGCGGCATTAGCCATTGTGACAGGCATGGTTCTCGTCACGCTTTTGCACGCGGCAACCGTAAGCAAGGTACTGCCGATCAGTATCAAAATCAAGGAGTACGCGCTCAGCTTCGCTGTTATTGTAATTTGCGGATTCATCAGCTCCGCCATCAAACAATATGTAAGCTTTGGATCGTCCGAGGCTGTGAATGTCGCCGGATGGATTGCGATAAGTGCTGCCATCTATATCATCCTCCTGCTCACTTTCCGTTTAATTAAAAAAGATGAACTTCGCCGTATTCCTATTATCGGACGTTTAATCGTCCGATAATAAAGGTCACGTGCGGTGCCCATCTTTTTCATCTATAAATAACTCACCGTCAGTAAACGAGCAAAATGAAATACCTGAAGGATTTGCATATCCGTGTTTTCTTAGTTTCTCAAGCAGCCACTGTTTGTCTTTATCAATTCTGGACAGGTTTTCTGTTTGAATAGAGCCGTCTACAATGAGCGGCATTTCGAGCTGCCGCTGTTCTCCGCTGTTTTCTTTCTTTACAACGGTCAGTTTGCCTGACGGCTCTAAAATGGCAAATGATACATCAGCTACTCTGTCGATATTATTTTCCCTGAGCTGAACCAATAAATCATCGAAATTATAACGCTGTGATTTCATAGCATCTTCGTCAATTTCCCCATATTTAATAATAATGGTCGGCTTTCCGTCAAGAAGTTGGCGGACCTTTCGGTTTTTTAAAGAAAAGTATGCCAAAGTTACTTGGATGATCATTAATACAAGCATTGGCAAAATGGTATGAAATAGATGATCATCTACGTTTTCTATAGCTAAAACGGCAATTTCAGCCATCATGATAAAGACAACGAGATCTAAAATGCTAAGCTCCCCGATCTCCCGTTTGCCCATGAAACGAAAAATGACCAATATCACAAAATACAATATGACTGTGCGAAACGTAATAGTGAGAAGCTCTTCCATCATGCACCTCCAACTCATTATAGGTTGCAACAAAACGAATAATTTATGTAAGAAAACCGATTGTATTTCATAAAGCTTTTACGTCTAATTCACGGGATAGGGGAATACATTTTTAAAAAGACGAGCCATCAGCATGTCTGGCGGCTTTGTTCAAAAAGAACAGAAGCCTTTTAATACAGGCAGAGAGGAGACATTCATGGAGGAAACGAAACAAGTTGGAAAAGGCATTCTCTACGGCTTAATCGCTATTTTCTCAGCCATGCTCCTGACGAGTTTAGCCGTTTCACTATTACTGACGGCAACCTCGCTGGAAGAGTCATCATTTAACTGGCTGATCACCGCCATCTCATTTCTTTCTTTGTTCATCGGCGGGTTCATTTCTGGCGGTAAAGGGAAGGAAAGAGGCTGGATGATCGGGGCATTGACTGCCTTAAGCTTTTCTCTAATCATTTTATTGTTTCAGTATTTAGGGTTCGGAAAGACATTTACAGCGGAACAGCTGCTCTTCCATCTTGGATTTTTAGGGGTATGCATGCTGGGCGGGATTTTCGGCGTGAATATAAGGGGAAACAGGTCTTCCACATAAAAAATTCAGGATCCCCCGCTCTTTCAGCATGTCGACAACTTTCACATTCGTTGTCAGGCTAACATTTCCGGTACTCACGAATTTACATTCGGTGTGCTCCGGCACTCAGCCTTCCTAAACTTCAAGGGTACGAAAAAAAATACAAAAAAAGAGCGGGCTCACTCACCCGCTCTTTTTTGCTTGCTATGTATAGCTCCTGCTGTTATTCAGCAGCAGAAACTTCTCTGATCGCGCGGCGGTCGAACGTAAGACGTGTGTTTTCACCAGTCTTAATGACGACTTTGCTCTCGTCGATAGAGTCAACAGTACCGTGCAATCCCCCGATTGTCACTACTGAATCGCCTTTTTTCAGTTCCTCTTGCATTCGGCGTACTGCCTTTTGCTGTTTTTGCTGAGGACGAATCAACAAGAAGTAAAGGACCGCAAACATTAAAATAATAGGAACCAATGTACCTAAAGTGCCTGTCATGATTTTCACCCCTTTCTGTAAGCTTGTTTTTCATTTTTATTTTAGAAGCTTTTCGCATTTGGCTTGTTGTAGCCGTAACGCTCAAAGAACTCTTCTCGGAAATCACCCAGACGATCCTCGCGAATAGCCTGTCTTACCTGCTCCATTAAGTGTAACAGAAAATGAAGGTTATGGTAAGTTGTTAATCGAAGGCCAAATGTTTCATTACAGCGGATCAAGTGTCTGATATACGCGCGAGTGTAATTTTTACATGTATAGCAACCGCACTCTTCATCAATGGGACGGAAGTCTCTTTCAAATTTCGCATTTTTCATATTGAGACGGCCTTCAGCTGTAAACACAGTGCCGTTTCTTGCAATCCGAGTCGGCAGCACACAGTCAAACATGTCGACCCCGCGGATCGCTCCGTCGATCAGCGCGTCCGGAGAACCAACTCCCATCAGGTATCTCGGTTTATCCTTCGGCAAAAGCGGTGTTGTAAATTCGAGCACACGGTTCATGACATCCTTCGGTTCACCGACAGATAATCCGCCTATAGCATATCCCGGGAAATCAAGAGAAATCAAGTCCTTCGCGCTTTGCGTGCGCAGATCTTCATATTCTCCGCCTTGTACAATGCCAAACAGCCCTTGTTCATCCTGACGGTTGTGGGCATTCAGGCAGCGTTCCGCCCAGCGGCTTGTCCGTTCTACTGACCGCTTCATATAATCGTACTCTGCCGGATATGGCGGGCACTCGTCAAACGCCATCATAATATCAGAGCCGAGTGCGTTTTGGATCTCCATTGCTTTTTCCGGAGATAAAAACAGCTTGTCTCCATTTAAGTGATTGCGGAAATGAACACCCTCTTCCTCTATATTACGAAACTTGCTTAGAGAAAAGACCTGAAAACCGCCTGAATCTGTTAAAATCGCGCGGTCCCAGTTCATAAATTTATGGAGCCCGCCAGCTTCTTTCACAATATCTTGGCCCGGGCGGAGCCATAGGTGATAAGTGTTGCTTAAAATGATGCCTGCATCCATTGCTTTCAGCTCTTCAGGTGACATCGTTTTCACTGTCGCCAGTGTGCCGACCGGCATAAAAACTGGTGTTTCAAAGGAGCCGTGTGGGGTATGCACTTTGCCCAGCCGCGCTCCTGTTTGTTTGCATTCTTTTATAAATTCATAGCGTATTGGTTGTTCAGCCACTTTTGATGAGGCCTCCTGTTCTTAAATTATAAAATCAGCATCGCGTCTCCGAAGCTGAAGAAACGGTATTCCTCTTCCACCGCATGGTTATAAGCGCGCAGAACGTTTTCTCTTCCAGCAAGCGCGCTCACCAGCATAATCAATGACGATTTCGGCAAATGGAAGTTTGTAATCATTCCGTCAATGCCTTTAAATTGATAGCCTGGATAAATAAAAATAGATGTCCAGCCGCTTGAAGCTTTAAATTGACCGTCATGTTCCCCGGCAATCGTTTCAAGCGTGCGTGTCGATGTCGTGCCGACGGAAATGATCCGGCCGCCCTTTTCTCTCACTTTGTTTAAGGCTGCAGCCGTTTCTTCTGACATTTGATAAAACTCCGCATGCATATTATGCTCTTCAACATCATCGGCGCTCACAGGGCGAAACGTTCCAAGGCCTACGTGCAGAGTGATGAACTCAATTTGCACACCTTTGTCTTTCAATTGCTGCAAGATTTCTTCCGTGAAGTGAAGGCCTGCAGTAGGCGCGGCCGCAGAGCCGATTTCTTTTGAATACACGGTCTGGTAGCGCTCTCTGTCATCAAGCTGTTCCTTAATATATGGCGGGAGCGGCATTTCTCCCAGGGATTCCAGCACTTCGTAGAAAATGCCGTCATACTGGAATTCCATTTTTCTGCCGCCATGCTCAAGCTCTTCCGTGCAGACAGCCTTCAACCTTCCGTCTCCAAATGTCACAACGGTTCCTTTTTTTACACGCTTCGCCGGTTTGGCAAGTGTTTCCCACCTGTCACCAGCTTCCTGTTTCAGCAAAAGCAGTTCCACTTTTGCGCCGGTATCCTCTTTTGTGCCGAATAACCGAGCAGGCAGCACACGGGTATTGTTCAGCACAAGACAATCTCCTTCTTTAAAGAAGCTGATAATGTGTTTAAACGAGCTGTCAGCCAGCTCTCCTGTATGTTTATCAAGCACCATCAGCCTTGAAGCATCACGCTGCTCCAACGGCACTTGTGCAATTAAACGATCCGGTAATTCAAAATCAAATAAATCGACTTTCATGACATTTCACCTTTATTCTAGTCTTTTGTTATTTCATTCTGCCGAAAAGATTAAGCAAAATTGATAATACCACACTTATGATGATACAAGTGACAACCGGGAAGAAAAACGTGACATTTCCTTTTTTCACAAAAATATCTCCCGGCATCTTGCCGACAAAATGCAATACTGCTCCGATGAGAAGCAAAACAGCTCCAAGAATCATAATCATCTTAGGGAATTCAGTCATATCGGGGAGCCTCCATTTGGAAATGATGATAAACGGCCGGTGTCACGATCCTTCCCCGCGGCGTTCTTTGGATAAATCCGATTTGCAGGAGGTACGGTTCGTACACGTCTTCAATCGTATGCGATTCTTCGCCGATCGTGGCTGAAATGGTATCAAGACCCACCGGGCCGCCGTTAAATTTTTCGATCATGCCCATCAGCAGCTTGTGATCAATATGATCCAAACCGAGACGGTCAACCTGCAGCCGTTCCAGCGCATCCTGCGAAATCTCTTCCGTGATCCGGCTGTCACCCAGTACCTGAGCGAAATCCCGAACCCTTCTCAGCAGGCGGTTCGCTACGCGGGGCGTCCCTCTCGATCGCCTGGCGATTTCGAGAGCAGACGGTTTATCAATTTCAACTTCAAATACATCAGCAGTTCTTGTGACAATGTTCGCCAGCTCTTCTTGCGTATAGTACTCAAGTCGAGACATTACACCGAATCGATCTCTTAACGGCGCCGTCAAAAGCCCTACCCTTGTCGTTGCGCCTACCAGCGTAAAAGGCGGAAGATCGAGCCGGACCGAGCGGGCAGAAGGACCTTTGCCGATCACAATATCCAGACAAAAGTCTTCCATCGCAGGATATAGCACCTCTTCAATCGATCTATGAAGCCTATGTATTTCATCGATAAATAATACATCTCCCGGCTCCAGCGCCGTTAATATGGCAGCCAAATCACCAGGTCTTTCAATCGCAGGCCCAGATGTCGTACGTAATTCCACTCCCATTTCATTGGCAACGATGGAAGCAAGCGTTGTTTTCCCGAGTCCGGGCGGCCCGTACAGAAGAACATGATCGAGCGTCTCCTGTCTCATTTTTGCCGCATCTATAAACACACGCAAATTTTCTTTCACCTTATGCTGCCCGATGTACTGCGCCAAATTTTGCGGCCTCAGGCTTTGCTCTATCACTGATTCATGGTTGTCTGCTTCACTTGAGACGAGCCGTTCATCCATGAACATCACCTTACTTCAATAGTTTTTGTAATGCTTTTTTCACATACTGGTCTGTTGTTGTGAGTCCAGTATCTTCTTTTAAGTGAGGAAGCACCTTTTTGATTTCTTTTTCAGCATATCCGAGAACCCTGAGGGCCTCTAGCGCTTCTTCGAGAGCTGTTTCTGCTGTTTGTTTTTCAAGCCTTTCTTCATGATTAAACAGATTTTCAATCATTTCAGGCACTACATCAGCGAGTTTTCCTTTTAAGTCAAGAATAATCTGGCGCGCGGTTTTCTTTCCTACACCAGGAAACTTGACCAAAAAGGCTTCATCTTCATTTTCAATCGCTTGGATTACCGCTCCCGGATCCCCTGAGCCCAAGATGGCGAGTGCGCCTTTTGGACCGATTCCGGTCACGTTTAATAGTTTTGTAAAGAGCGCCTTCTCCTCCCTTGTTGAAAAACCGTAGAGCGAAAAAGCATCCTCTCTGATATGATGGTACGTAAAAATCGTTTCTTGGTTTCTCTCCTTATATATAAACGGATTCGGCGTGAAAATCTGATAGCCAATGCCGCCGTTCTCTATCACAATATATTGGGGAGATACATAATCAATCGTGCCTTTAACAAATTCGATCACGCAAATTCACCTCTTTGACTGTTCTTCATTGTACCATAAAAACAGCCAAAGTCTTATAGAAAAGTTAACATACGTTCGCTTCTCTCTCATTCTCCTACGAAAAAAAGACATGATTACATGTCTTCAATCAGCGGACGTTACCCGCTGTATGTCTTTATATGTTCTATAACATCCTCAAACTCCGCTTTTGTCCGGAATGGAATGCCTTTCAGCAAATTTTTTTGCATATGGCTTTCCAGCCTTTCTAAATCAATTTGAAAAAAAGACTGAATCGGTTCGGAAGCTGACTCAGGCCGACCATGAAAAGTGGAGATCACTCCATTGTCCGAAACACCGATATACCCATTTACCTTACTGAGCGGAGAAATATCGTCCATTTGCTTCCTGAAGAGCACATACCCCTTTTTTTGCTCGACAAGAGTCCAACCGGCATAGGCTGCCCAAAAATCATCCGTAGAAAGCACTTCTTCATGTTTATGCTCAATGCTGACATCTCCGTCCAAGTACACTTTCTCAAGCTGCACATGCACCTGCAGCGGTTCATAGTGCTCCACTTCCGCTCCAAGCGCGCGGGGCGGATCACCTATTAGAAATGCTGTGGCTGAGCAAAGCATGCCCAGCAAAAGATACGCCGTGCTGAATCGTTTCACCCTCTACACCTCTTTGCACACGTTTATGACTAGTTTGACCAATGAGGCTACTGCTTAACCGTTTTCTCTAAATTTGTTTGCACGTTTTCTCTGATAAATCGTTCCTCTGTATACACATCGGCGCTTTTCTCAGAAATCGTCAAGAATTGTGTCAGAAAAGCGCTGAAAAAATACAATACCGCAAAGATCCAAATAACCCCGCCTGCACCGAGCGGTCCAATGAAAAGACTGACGATGCCCGGCGCGATAAACGCACATAAACCAGATCCCAGATTCAAGACTGACATGGCAGCACCTTTATTATTAGGTGCAAGCGTCGGCAAAAGCGCGCTTAATGGCACGTAGCCAGCCAATACCGCACCGTAACAGCAAGCGATAATCATCAGCACCCAATACTGATGCCCGATCAACTGAGGCGTGTAATAAAGTGCCAGCGTAAAAATGCCGCACCCAACACCGCCAAACCACATCACGGTATTGCGCCAGCCAAGTTTATCTCCGACTGCACCGAAAATGATATTAAACACGATATTCACAAAAAACAGCGTCCCCCATATTTGCAGCCATTCCGAAACAGAATACCCGTAACGCGCTAAATAAGTAGGGAGAAAGATGGCAAATCCGAATTGTCCTATGGCATTAATCGTCTTGACCACACCGCCGATGCCGACTTTAGGGTTTTCAAACATAATTGTAAATGCCTTCGACAGTTCTTTCCATTTCGGCTGATCTTGTTTTTGTACCGGTGTAAATTTATCTTTGTTAAAAAACAGGGCGAGGAATCCGCCTGCCGCCACAAACAGTAAAGCGCTCCAAAGCGTATTGATTTCTCCAATAGCCGTAACCGCAAAGCTGGAATAGAACGGCCCGAGCACGTTAAGACCGCACGTAAACATAAACCAAAACCAGCCGACGGCTTTTCCGAGAATATGATGAGAGGTGCTGTATGACACCCACACGAGAAAAGAGTATGCAAACAGCGGATATCCCAAGCCTCTAAGTGCATAGCTGCCTAAGAGAGCCGGATCATGCATATGAGGAATCGCCCAGCCGATAAAAGCGGCCGAACCGAGGATAAATGCAAGCAAGCCGACAGTCATCGTTTTTCTTGGCCCCCAAGTTTGGACAAACGCGCCTGAAAGCCAAGCCGAGATGGTGACAGCAATGCCGTACATGGTAAATAATGATGCGGATTGCTGCATACTGAGACCATGATCAACGAGAAAAGGAGACAGCCAGCCTTGTTCGAGCCCGTCTCCAACCATAAAGATGACAACGCCGATATAACCCCAAACCATGTGAGAAGGAATTCTGATATTATCAAAAACATCTCCTTTAGGATGTGCTGTATTCATTTTCTCCACCGCCTACTTTTTTATAAAGTATCAATGGAGGTTCTATACCCAGCTTGCTGAATTGTAATCCCGTTTGGTCAAAAAGCGACTTTTTCAGTATGCTCAATACTGACAGGCATGCCAAAAGCAAGCGATTGCTGTGCCGCTCTGGCGATCCTTTCCGCCTGAAAACCGTCATTGCCGGTGCAGGCAGTTTCCCGGTTTGTTTCAATCGCTTCTGCAAACCGAACAATCTCCTCCTCATACGCATCCTTATAACGTTCAAGGAAAAAGAAATGCGGTTTATCCTTCATCACAACATCAGCAGTTGACACTTCAACCGTCGTCGGCCTGCTGTTGTCCGCCGCTGCAGAGCCTTTCGTCCCGAAAACCTCGACTCGCTGGTCATACCCGTACACAGCTTGGCGGCTGTTGTCAATCACAGCCATGGCACCGTTTTCAAAAGTCAGTGTAATGACAGCCGTATCAATATCGCCCAGCTCTGCAAAAGAGGGATTCACCAGAGCCGCCCCTTTTGCATACACTTCCGCCACCTCGCTTCCCATAATATACCTGGCCATATCAAAATCATGGATTGACATATCCATAAACAAGCCGCCTGAAGTACGGACATAATCTATATTCGGGGGCTCCGGGTCCCGCGACGTAATTTTTAATAAATGAGGGGTACCGATTTCACCCCTTTCAACAATTGTTTTGATTTTCTTAAAATGAGGATCAAAACGGCGGTTGAATCCGACTTGGAGTGCAACCCCGTATTTCCGGACAGCCGCAAGCGCTTCTTTTGTTTTGTCCAGAGAGAAACTGACGGGCTTCTCACAAAAGATATGCTTTTTTGCCTCGGCTGCTTCTCTTATCATCTGTGCATGTAAGGCTGTCGGTGAGCAAATAAAAACAGCGTCAATATCCGGATCATGTAATAACTCACGATAATCAGAGGTTATGTATTCAATCTGATGACTGTCGGCCCAGCTCTTTATACGGCTTACCTGAATATCAGAGACTGCTTTTATTTTCATATGAGGAATCCGGCTTATATTTTGAACATGAAGTTTGCCGATGCGCCCTGCACCGATAATCCCTGTCACAATCTGTTTTGTCATGGCTTTTTCCCCCTTGAACATTCACGAAAGCGCTTTATTTAAAATTAATACTATCTCATTTGTAAGCGCTTTTCAAGAATGGAAATAATCGCTCTATGTCTCTTTTATCACAATTAATACTTATAGGTAGCCTTCTTCTTCAAGACCAGATACACTAGAATTAGGCTCTTTTTCCTGAACAGTTTATGATTTTCCTATAAACAACTGCATAAAATAGAGCAAAGAAGGTGAATGAAATGCTGACAAGAGCAGAGGCACTGGCCCATTCAGTCATATACCGCAAGAACAGCAGATTTGATAAAGTCAAAGAAAAATCTGAGGAATTAACACTAATCGGCAAGGGAAGAAGCGCCTATGTGTTTGCCTTAACAGAGGGCGATCGAAAAATGGCGCTGAAAGTATTTTTTCCGGAGTATCAAGCGACAGCCGTCAAAGAAGCCGCGATCTATGAAAAATTAGCCGGGTCCCCATTCTACCCTGACATTTACGAAACTGGTGATTCATTTATTCTCATGGAATATATTAAAGGCGAAACCTTTTATAACTGTCTGAAGAAAGGCATTGCGATCAGTGATGATATGATTCAGCAGGTTGAAGAAGCACTTTCTGACGCCCGGGCAGCCGGCTTGAACCCGTCAGATATTCATTTAAGGAATCTGATTTTGACAGAAACCGGGACAGTGCGGGTGATTGATGTTGCAAGGTTCGAACAGACAAAAACGTGCACCCAGTGGGACGATTTAAAATCAGCTTATCATGCACTCTACAAAAAACCGATATTCCCCAAAAAGATTCCGGGTTTCTGGCTGGAGATTATCGCATTTTTATATAAGAAAGATTGGTTCCAAAAACATTTCGCACAGCGGAAAAGAAAATATTCTTAAATCAAAGAGGCAGCCGCACAAGCGGCTGCCTTCGTTCATATATTTTTACTTTCTGGCGGCAGAAATCAGTTTCATTTGTTCAGGCGACAGCTTAATTCGATAGCCTCTCACAGTTAAGTAGACCGTTTCTGTGCTATTCTCGCTGGAATGACAATACGTTTTCTCCATCTCTGTCTCCCCTCACCCTTTATTTGTTTTATTTCATCATACCACCGCTTTATTGAGGGAATTTTAAGGAAATGTAAAGATAACATGAACCTGATAGGTGGTGACATTTTAGAACAACACAGCGTAATCAATACGCGGCATTTATTCTTTTCTCTTATTGATAATTACCAGTCATATAATGTGACAAATCAATTGTAAAAATAGTTCGATTAGCCCAAAATCCTTTTTATACATGTATTCAAAATGCAGTGGGGAGGAAGCTTGATGGCAGATTTTGTTACCAGTTTAAACGCAGTCTTATGGAGTACCCCCGTCATTTATATTTTATTGGGTATTGGATTAATCTTCTCTATTATGACCCGTTTTTTACAAGTCAGACATTTGAAAGAAATGATTGTTCTGATGTTCAAAGGAAAGAGCTCTGAAGCTGGCGTTTCTTCTTTTCAAGCATTATCGATTGCGCTGTCAGGACGAGTGGGGACAGGAAACATTGCGGGGGTGGCGACAGCAATTGCATTCGGCGGACCCGGTGCGGTGTTCTGGATGTGGGCGATTGCCTTTATCGGTGCAGCGAGCGCCTTTGTTGAGTCAACTCTTGCCCAAATTTACAAAGTAAAACAAGGCGGCCAATATCGAGGTGGTCCGGCTTACTATATTGAAAAGGGTCTAGGCATTAAGTGGTTTGCCGTCTTTTTTGCCGCTGCTGCCCTTATTGCAATGGCCCTTCTGATGCCGGGCGTGCAGTCCAACTCCATTGCGGCTGGCGTCAAAAATGCATTCGGCATCTCTCCTGCCATTACGGGCTGTGTTCTCGTTTTATTATTAGGGTTTATCATTTTTGGCGGCGTCAAACGAATTGCCAGTGCCGCGCAGATGATTGTTCCGTTTATGGCCATTGGTTATATCCTGCTGTCTTTCATCATTATTGTCATGAATGTTTCTGAATTGCCTGCTGTAATCTCATTGATTTTCAAAAGCGCTTTTGCTTTAGATTCCGCTTTTGGCGGCCTGGTCGGCATGGCGATTTCCTGGGGTGTCAAACGAGGCATTTACTCAAACGAAGCCGGCCAGGGAACAGGCCCGCATCCGGCTGCCGCTGCAGAAGTTTCCCACCCGGTCAAGCAGGGGCTGGTTCAGGCATTTTCTGTTTATATCGACACATTATTTGTATGTTCCGCTACAGCCTTCATGATCTTGTTTACCGGCATGTACAATACTCAGGCTGCAGATGGTTCCTATATCGTTCATCAAATTAAAGGCGTAGAGGCGGGGCCAGGTTTCACACAAGCGGCCATTGACAATGTTCTTCCCGGATTCGGTGCAGGCTTTGTTGCCATCGCATTATTCTTCTTCGCATTTACAACAATTATGGCGTATTACTACATCGCAGAAACAAATATTGCCTATTTAGCACGAGGCAGAGAAAGCAAATGGGCAATGCTTGGCTTAAAACTGATTATTTTAGCCGCGACGTTCTATGGAACTGTGAAAACCGCTTCTCTTGCTTGGGCATTAGGCGATGCAGGGCTCGGCATTATGGTATGGCTGAATGTCATTGCAATTGTGCTGCTAGCCAAACCGGCACTTCTCGCTTTAGAGGATTACGAGCGCCAAAAGAAGCAGGGCTTAGACCCGGTCTTTGATCCAAAAGCGCTGGGGATTAAAAATGCTGATTTCTGGGAGAAAGAATACACTTATGAAAATGAGCGTGTCTCTTGAAGGTACAAAAACCGGCCCGATATGACATCGTGCCGGTTTTTTATGAGCGATAATTAGTATACACTTCTTGAACATCATCGTCATCCTCAAGGATGTCGATCAATTTTTCCAGCTTTTCAACAGCCAGATCATCGGCCTCTGCATAGGTTTTCGGTAGCATGGTCACCTCTGCCGAAGAAATTGGATATTTCGATTCGAGAGCTGTTTTTACCTCTTCAAAATGATCGGGCTCTGTTAATACCCTATATTGGCCTTCTTCATTCTGCAGTTCTTCTCCCCCGGCTTCCAGCACATCAAGCATGAGCTCATCTTCTTCTATTTGCCTGTCTGTACGGTCGATTGCAATAAATCCCTTCCGTTCAAATAAAAAGGCTACACATCCGCTTTCTCCCAGACTTCCGCCATTTTTATTAAACGCTGTCCGCACATTTGAGGCCGTTCGGTTTTTGTTATCTGTTACACAATCAACCATCACAGCAATCCCTGATGGGCCATAGCCTTCATAGGTGATTTCCTCATAGCTGCTTCCATCTAAGCTCCCCGCAGCTTTTTTAATGGCACGGTCTATATTTTCATTCGGCATATTGGCGCCTTTTGCTTTTTCGATGACAAGACGCAATGCTGAGTTTGCTTCAGGATCAGCTCCGCCTTCTTTCGCTGCCACATAGATTTCTTTCGCAAGCTTCATAAATATTTTCCCGCGCTTTGCATCCTGCGCATTTTTTCTTTTTTGGATGTTTTTCCACTTGGAATGGCCTGCCACATTTTCACCTTCTTTTACATTATCTATGTACACTACTTTAATGGGTATTGATTGCTGTTGCAATGAAAAGGCTGCCGAACATCACTTCCGGCAGCCTTCATCCTTAGCGGGTGTTCATTTTATAAAGTTTTCTGAACAGTCCTTTATCTGTGGACACTTGAACGTCACGGCCATTCGCATAGTTGCGCGCCGCCTTTGCTACGTTATCCCTGTCGGACTTTGTGAAGTCTGTATGGCTTCTGACTGCGACGACTACTCGGTCATCCGTTACCATCACTTGTGTGTCATTTACATTTTTCACTTGTTTCACACGGTTGGCAATTTTTGCAGCCAGTCTTCTGTTTTCTTGGTTATCATATCCGTTGTTCGTTGCGTTCCGATTCATGTTTCTGTTATTCGTGTTGTTATATGTTCCATCGGTTGCCAAAGGAACGCGATCGTCAGCAGTAACACGGTCACGGTTATTCACATTCGTGGTGTTTTTATCGCCATTCTGGTCCTCCATTAATTCAGTAACAGGACCATCATTGTCGACCATTCCTTCTTCCTGTCTATCAGTGTCGTTTTCATTTGAATAGTATCCGATTGGACGGGTATTGCCGTTATTGCGTGTATCATTCTGAGCATTATCGTTTGCTCCGCATGCTGTTAAGCCCGCTGTCATTAGAATCAAGCTTGTGATCATCATTTTTTTACCCAATGGAAAAACCCCCCGTGGACGAATAGAGCATGTTTGCTCGTTTTTATCATGTGCGGTTGAGGGCATATTAAGCGTGTCAGTTCTGTCCAGTTGACTGTGATCTGCGCCTAAACAAAAAAAGGAACGATTTACATCGTTCCGAACAATCACTCATTTTCTTCTTCCGGCCGGCCAAACATTTGGTTTACAGAAGGCTGATTCGCCATTGGCATAGAGGCTCCGGCCGCATACGGATTTGGATTTGGATTTGGATTTGGATTTGCTCCGCCATATGGCATATTAGGAGTTCCATATGCTCCATGTCCGGAATAGCCAGGTGCGGAGTAATATGGCTGGTGATCATCGTCACAGCCGCAATCGTCATGATCTTTGTACGGCATGTATCCTGGGGCCGCTGGCGGCTGGTATGCACCCATCACTTGAGGAGTGCCATAATGAGGGCCATACGGCATATGTTCATACGGTGATCCATAAGCCGGAGATGCATATTGAGGCGCTCCATATGAACCGAAATGTCCGTGATGAGTGTTTTCATGATACTGGTTATCATATTGACCCGGATCATACTGAGGTGATACAAAGCTTGGCTGGTATCCATGTGGCTGATACATTGGATAAGGTTGTGCCGGATAGTACGGGTGGCATAATCCTGACCCTGGAAGAATTGGTGAAACAGGAACGGGACATGGCACGCAATGAGCCGGATAATGATGATAAGGCTGAACAGCCGGCATATTCGGAACTGTGTGTTGAACGTTTTCTTCTTCCATACCGCCTACCTCTGGCGCCTTTGGCATATTAGGCATATTCGGATAATTTGCATTTTCCATATTACTCATAGCCTCCTGTTGTGGAAATTGATCTTGGTCTTGCATGTGATACATAGGATCCATATTTCCCTCATGTTGTTTTTTCGGCTCCTCCGGTTTAGGAGGCGACCAAGGCTGGAAAAGCTGTTTCGTATCATAATAATCGTTCACATCAGCTTCAGGATACACATTTTCCTGTAAATTAGGCATTGGCGGGACATACGGCACAGACTTCTTTTCTTTCGGCTTTGTGTCTTCTACGTCAACAACGGATTTAGGCTTCTCTTTCGCATATGGATGATCTTGCTTCCCAGGCGCCGGACTTTTGCCTGTTTGTGGCTCTTTTCTGACTGGGACACCTTCAGACGGCACTTTTATTTTCATTCCAGGCATGATTAAGTCTGGATTGCTGAGCTGTGTATTAAGCTTCTTCACTTCCTCAATATCGACTCCGTACTTTTCAGCTATTTTCAAGAGCGAATCGCCTTTTTGAACGATATGGATTTTCAACGTTTTCCCCTCCTATGCAAAACGTGAACAGTTCAGCTTTGATTACAATATGTTTCTTCACAACATATGCCTGAACAAAAGAAGTTATGAGTACAGGAGGGGAAATATTTCTGATTTACGTGATCGAAAGCATTCGATTCAGAGCAAGGAGGGCATCTTGCTGAATGGCTTTTGGCACCTTGATCACGCCCGAAGGTTCTCCTTTTTCTATTTGTTCCAAAGACCACAGCAAATGCGGCAAATCGATTCGGTTCATTGTCAGACACGGGCACATGTCAGGATTAAGTGATTCGATTTGTTTATCGGGGTGATCGTGAATAATCCGCTGAACAAGATTCATTTCTGTTCCGATTGCCCACTTGCTTCCCTCCGGAGCTTGGTTGATTGTATCGATAATATATTTTGTAGATCCGCTGTCGTCACTTAGTGTCACGACTTCATGTGAACACTCCGGATGCACAATGATCCGTATATCAGGATCACGGTCCCTCACATCTTGGATATTTTTTGCGGTGAATTTTTCGTGAACAGAGCAGTGCCCTTTCCACAAAATCACTTTCACATTCTTATGCTCAGATTCAGCTACTAATTCATCTTTTATCGGATCCCACACAGCCATATTCTCAAGCGCGATATCCAGATCAGAAGCCGTATTTCTCCCTAAATGCTGATCAGGCAAAAATAAAATTCGTTTTTTCTGAGTAAACGCCCATGTAAGCACTTTTTTCGCATTCGAAGAAGTCACAGTCGCTCCGCCATGCTTACCGACGAAAGCCTTGATCTCCGCAGTGGAGTTCACATAAGTTAAAGGTATGATCGTATCTCCAAATATATGCTGAAGCTTCTCCCACGCCCTATTGGTCTGCTGCATGTCAGCCATGTCGGCCATCGAACACCCTGCTCTCATATCAGGCAGGATAACCGTTTGTTCCTCTCCTGTCAGCATATCAGCGGTCTCTGCCATAAAGTGCACGCCACAAAAAACAATATAATCAGCTTCTTTGTTTTTTTCCGCAATTTGAGCCAACTGCAGGGAATCACCTGTTTGGTCAGCAAATTGTATCACTTCATCTTTTTGATAATGATGGCCCGGTATAAAGAGCCTGCTGCCGAACTTTTTCTTAATGGCGGCAACACGAGTTTCCATTTCTTCTCTCGACATTCCTTTGTAACCTTCAGGCATCATATCATTCGATCGTTTTATCATATCAAGAATTGACATAACGGCATTCCTCCGAGGATTCATTTGATAGTGTAACATCCATGCTGATATCTAAACTTTTGACGGAATGAGTCAAAAATCCTAATGAAATATAATTCACTCCCGTCCCTTTATAAGCAGCCAAAGATTCTAGCGTAATCCCGCCCGAAGCTTCAGTTTTTATATGGCCCGGTGTGAGAGTTGCAAAATGACGGACCGTCTCAGGCGGGCAGTTGTCAAACATAATAACATCTGCGCCTGCTTCAATTGCTTCCCGCAGTTGTTCCTCCGTTTCAATTTCCACTTCGATATTTACCATATGCCCCACAGTCTGGCGCGCTTTTCGGCATGCCTCTAAAATAGAGCCGCATGCTGCAATATGATTGTCTTTAATTATGACGCCGTCATACAAACCGAAGCGATGATTATATCCGCCACCCGCTCTGACAGCGTATTTTTCCAGCATTCTCAGCCCCGGTGTTGTTTTTCTCGTGTCACAAATTTTAATCTGTTCATCATCCAGCCTACGGACAGCCTCCCTTGTCATCGTCGCAATTCCTGACAGCCTTTGAATAAGATTTAATACGACCCGCTCTCCTGATAAAAGCGCAGTCGCCGGACCGCTTAACACGGCAATCACTTCACCTTTTCGCAACATGTCCCCATCTTTTTTGTGTATAATGATTTGAACATTTTCATCTAATAAAGCAAAGCCTTCTTTTATCACCGCAGCTCCTGCAAAGATACCGTCTGACTTTACAACAATCTCCGCTTCACAGCTCTGTTCTCCAAAGATAGACTGCGATGTAAGATCCCCCATGCCTATATCCTCAAGAAAAAAGTGATTCAACAATTTTTTCAGCTTTAACAGATTCATTTTTCCAAATCCCCTCGTTTTTTCTAATCCTTGTTCCCTTTTTTGTATGGACAATTTGTCTTCCTTGCCAGCGCACATCAGCTTGAGGAAAATCGGTGCGGTAGTGAGCCCCTCTGCTTTCCTCCCGCAAAAGCGCAGAAGATGTCATCAGCTTTGCAGCCTGCCATAAATGAGAAAGCTCCAGCTGAGGTAATGTGATGTCTTTCACATTCATTTCCTGAAAAGGCAGCATATCAAGCCAGTTGCTCAGCTCAATCAGACTGCCTTGTTCCCGCAAGATAGACATGTGGCTTGTCATTCTGCTTTGCAATTCATACACCTCTATATTCGGCACCTTGTAGACTACGCTGATGTCTGATGATGATTGATATTGCCTGTTATAAACCGGTTTTTGCATAATATGCTTTGCTGCTCTTTTTCCAAACACCAGCGCCTCCAACAAAGAATTGCTCGCAAGCCGGTTGGCTCCATGCAAACCGGTACATGCGGTCTCTCCAATCGCATAAAGCCCCGGCACTGTCGTTTCCCCCCAGCAATTAACTGAAACCCCTCCCATCAAGAAGTGCATTCCCGGAGCAACAGGTATTTTTCCACTTTGAATATCAACCCCTGCTTTATCACAAATAGCGGTGATGGTAGGGAAACGTGCTTCGAAATCAGAAATCGCACTGCAGTCGATGTAAACGCGGTTTCCTTTTGCCAGTTCTTCATGAATAACCCGTGAGACGATGTCCCTTGGAGCCAAGTCACCTAAAGGATGTCGTCCAGCCATAACGCGGCGGCCATTTTCGTCAACTAAACATCCACCTTCCCCTCTGACTGCTTCTGAAACAAGCCCATAAGAAACACCATTTTTCACAAGCAGTGTCGGGTGAAACTGGGTAAACTCTAAATCAGTTAATTCCGCTCCGGCACGGTAAGCTAAAGAAAGGCCGTCACCTGTGACAGATGAATCGTTCGTATGGTGAAGAAACAGGCTCCCGCATCCGCCAGCCGCCAGCACAACTTCATCCGCATGTCTTACCTTGATCTGCCCCTGACTGTCTTTTGTCATGACGCCGATACAGCGTCCATTTTCAACAAGCAAATCTGCCGCTGTTTCATGCTCGATTAAATCGATTTTGCTTTCGATCTGTTTCAGCAAATAATCAACAAGCAGTCTGCCTGTTGCGTCTCCGCCCGAATGAAAAATACGGTTGTATGTGTGGGCTCCTTCTCTACCAAGACAAACATCGCCTTGTTCATTGCGGTCGAATGGAAATTCACTCTCCAATAGACTTTGAATCATGTTTTTTCCATCATGTAAAACGTCTGCTGCAATTGCAAGGTCGTTATGTCCGCATCCTGCATATAACGTATCCCTCAAATGGGCTTGAATCGAGTCACCTTTCGCATAAGCCGCAGCAATGCCGCCTTGCGCATAGACAGAGTTGCTACTTTTGACACTTTTTTTAGTGATAACAGTCACTTCATATGAAGGCGGGAGAGCTGACGCTAAAGAAAGTGCCGCCGCCCCTGAACCGATGACTGCAATCGTCTTTTTAGACATATGCCACCCTCCTGTTGTTTACACCTGTCTTGACACCTATATTTACACAAGGATAAAATAAACTCAAGAGTTTTTTATGGAGAACGGATGGAGGAAGACCGGATGATTTATTTAGACTATGCAGCGACAACGCCTATTTGTAAGGAAGCCCTTAACGTATATCAGAAGCTCAGCATGGATATGTACGGAAATGCCAGCAGCCTGCATGATGCGGGTGGAAAAGCAAAGCACATACTGGAGTACTGCCGCGAAAAAATCGCCAATATTATTGGCGGAGAAGCTAGCGGCATTTATTTTACAAGCGGCGGCTCTGAATCCAATTTTCTGTCCATTCAATCATTGCTAAACGGCCTGCCAAAAACAAAAAGACATTTCATTACGACTGCCATGGAGCATCAGTCCATTCATAGCTGTGCTGCTTTTCTGGAACAGCATGGATTTGATGTAACAATCATTGAACCGGATGAATACGGGCTTATTACCGAGGAAATATTGGCTGCTCATATCCGTCCGGAAACGGGCCTGGTATCTATTCAGCATGCAAATTCTGAAACCGGAATTATTCAGCCCATTCAACGGCTGTCTTCATACCTGCACAAAAAGGGTATTCTTCTTCATTGTGACGCTGTTCAAACGTTTGGAAAGATCCCGATCAATACAGAAGATTTGGGAATAGATGCACTCTCAGTGTCCAGCCATAAAATCCACGGCCCTAAAGGAGTGGGCGCGGTCTATATTCGGCCCAATGTCCCTTGGAAACCCGTTTATCCTCTCGTCACTCACGAACATGGATTCAGAGCCGGCACCGTGAATGTCCCCGGAATCGGAGCCTTTACTGCCGCTGCGGAGCTAATCATAAGCGAAATGGATAAACAGTTATCCCGCAATAAGACATTAAGAGCCTACTTTTTAGATCAAATCAGTATTCGTTCTCTCCCTGTAACTCTTGCGGCAGACGATGCACAAACGGAATGTCTTCCGCATATTGTTGGGTGTTTTTTTCACTCATTTGAAGGACAATATGTTATGTTAGAATGTAATCGGAGTAATATTTGCATTTCAACGGGCAGTGCTTGTTCTGCTGGTTATCACGGTCCGTCTGCAACGATGAAAGCATTAAGAAAAACAGAACAAGAAGCCCTGCAATTTATCCGCATCTCTTTTGGAAGGCATACAACGGCTGAACAGCTGGATAAGTTATTACATACGTTTACAGCGCTTTGGAAACAAAAGAAAGGAGAATTCGATATTGACCGAAGAGATAAAGCTTATGGGCGCCAACAGGCGTGACCAGCTTCTTCTGTGGCTGAGGGAATCCACATCACCGCTTACAGGAGGGGAACTCGCAAAAAAAGCGAACGTGTCAAGACAGGTTATTGTACAGGACATATCGCTCTTGAAAGCGAAAAATGAACCGATTATCGCCACAAGCCAAGGATATGTATACATGGATGCAGCCGCTCAGCAGCACCAGCAGGCCGAAAGAATCATAGCTTGTCTGCACAGTCCTGAACGGACAGAAGAGGAATTGCAGCTCGTCGTGGACGAAGGCGTTACAGTAAAAGACGTAAAAATCGAGCATCCCGTATACGGGGATTTAACTGCAGCCATCCAAGTAGGCACCCGGAAGGAAGTTAGCAATTTCATTGAAAAAATCAATTCAACGAATGCCGCCTATTTATCACAGCTGACTGACGGTGTGCATCTCCACACTCTGACAGCACCCGATGAACACCGCATCGACCAAGCCTGTCAAGCACTCGAGGAAGCAGGTATTTTAATTAAAGACTAAAAAAAAGCCCTTATTGGGCTTTTTTATAATTGGTAGGACTGATATGCACCTAGAAGCTTTACTTTGCAGCCAAGAGCTTCGAGCTCCTGCATGGCACCCGGAATCAATACCTCATCAAACGCTTTCTCAATATCAATAATAAAGAAATAATGGCCTAATCCGGTTTTAGTCGGACGTGACTCAATTTTTGACAAGTTTAAGTTTCTCCACGAAAAAGCAGACAGCACTCTGTGCAGCGCCCCTGGTTCATCCTGCGGAAGCATTACCATCAGAGTCGTTTTGGGCCGTGAACTCAATTTTGAATTCACTTCAAATGAAATGTTTTCATCAGGAGACAGGATAACAAATCTCGTATGATTATCCCTATAATCCTGTATATCTCGTTTCACAATTTTTAATTCGTATGTAGAAGCTGCCATGTCATTGGCAATGACCCCGATATTCAGCTCGGGATGGTCACTGACAAATTTTGCTGCCGCCCCGGTTGAATTGGCGTATTCATATGGAACAGAAGGAAATTGATGATGGAGAAATTTATGGCATTGCGCAATCGCGTGTGAGTGCGAGTAAATTTTGTCAAGCTCTTTCCATGCACTCTCTCTCGAAGGATGGACGAGCAAGTGCTGATGAATCGGCAATGTCATTTCACCCACGATTGGCATTGGCTGTTCATGTATTAAATAGTCTATCGTTAAATTTACTGATCCTTCTAAGGCATTCTCTAAAGGAACAAAAGCGAAATCAACTTCGCCTGCAACTGCCGCATCTATACACTCCGGTATGGTTCGGTAAGCAACATGTTCGGCGCCGTTTTGAAAACAAGAACTGACTGCTAGATGTGTGAATGTAGCTGCTGGACCTAAGTAACCGACTTTCATGACGATATTCTCTCCCTTATGCACCTGAGCCTAATATTTCAACCTTTTCTACAAAGTCAAACTTCCTAAGCTTATTCATTAACGTATGAATGTCCTCTTCCATGGCAGACGTACTGATAGACAGTGTCACATTTGCTCTCCCTTGAAGCGGAATGGTCTGGTGAATGGAAAGAACGTTGCTTCCAGAATCCGCTACAGCCTGCAAAAGCTGAGATAACGCACCTGACCTATCCTCCAAATGAAAGAAAAGTGTGATAATTTGCTCTTTAACCATAGTGTAGAATGGAAAAACAGCATCTCTGTATTTATAAAACGCACTTCTGCTTAAATCAACCTTTTGAACGGCATCTGCCACTGAATCTGCTTTTTTTCGATCAAGCAGCTTTTTGACCTCCAATGTTTTTCTCATCGCATCGGGCAATACATCTTCACGGACAAGGTAAAATGTCTCCTCTTTCATTTGCATCCCCCCTTTAAAATAGAGAGCCTGACATCCAGGCTCTCCTTTCTGCCATCATTAATCAATAAATTCAAATTCGAACTCCAGGAGCCTGATAATATCTCCATCCTTGGCTCCGCGTTCTCTGAGTGCTTCATCAACACCCATTCCGCGCATTTGTCTTGCAAACCGTTTAACCGATTCATCACGTGAGAAATCAGTCATCTTGAATAACCGCTCAAGGCTGTCTCCGGAAAGCACAAATACACCGTCTGGATCGCGTGTAATGTTAAATGGCACTTCTTCATTTTCAATCGTGTACATGACACGGTTTTGTGTAAGCTCTTCCTCGTCATACAGCGGGAATTCCGGTGTCTTCTCCAGCTGATTGGCGACTTCAAACAGAAGCTCACGAAGTCCTTCTCTTGTCACCGCACTGACCGGGAATACCGGGTAATCATCCGTCAACTTGTCTTTAAAGGCTTCAAGATTTTCCGCAGCCTGCGGCATGTCCATTTTATTTGCAACGATAATTTGCGGACGTTCAGTGAGACGCAGGTTGTACTCGCTCAGCTCCTGGTTAATCGTTACATAATCCTCATACGGATCACGGCCTTCTAAGCCCGACATGTCAATGACGTGAACGATAACCCGTGTCCGTTCGATATGACGCAAAAACTGGTGGCCAAGCCCTACGCCTTGGTGTGCGCCTTCAATCAGTCCCGGTAAATCGGCCATAACAAAGCTGCGTCCGTCATCCGTTTCAACCATGCCGAGATTTGGGACAAGCGTTGTAAAGTGGTAGTCCGCAATTTTCGGTTTTGCAGATGAGACAACAGACAGTAATGTGGATTTTCCAACACTCGGGAATCCGACAAGTCCGACATCCGCAAGCACTTTTAATTCAAGAACAACGTAGCGTTCTTTTCCCGGCTCGCCGTTTTCTGAAAGCTGAGGCGCAGGATTAGCCGGTGTAGCAAAGCGGGAATTACCTCTTCCGCCTCGTCCGCCCCTTGCAATGACAGCCTGCTGTCCATGCTCTGTTAAATCAGCGATGACCTGCTTTGTATCATCGTCTGTCACAACGGTGCCCGGCGGGACTTTAATAACCATATCATCAGCATTTCGCCCGTGCTGGTTTTTGGACATGCCATGCTCGCCGCGAATCGCTTTAAAATGCTTTTTGTATCTAAAATCCATCAGGGTACGGAGACCTTCATCCACTTCAAAAACGACGTCTCCTCCCTTTCCTCCGTCACCGCCGGCAGGGCCGCCTTTTGGCACATATTTTTCACGGCGAAACGCAACCATCCCGTTGCCGCCGTCGCCGCCTTTTACATATACTTTGACCTGATCTACAAACATAATGTCCTCCGTTCTAAACCGTTAAAAACTCCGCTAGTCCAACCCAATTTCGATCAGACATTCGTGACTTGTGATCTCAAAACGCATGATATCAACGTCCTCATATCCATTCTGCCGAATATTATCAAAAACAGATGGATCGGCAAAGGCGCCGTGAAAATCAAGGTACAGAATCAGCTGTCTATCAGGATGATCCGTTTGCAGCGAAACGGTTAAATGATTTTCGCTCTCTCTGCTGACTGCTTGATCAAACAGATAAAACAGTTTTCTCATCAGTTTCGCCAGCTTTTGATCATAAGCCGACAAATCCTTGATTTCTCCAAGAACTTCATATTCAAGCGTCATATAATGGGTTTTCCAATTAAACGTTAGAAAAT
Organism: Bacillus sp. C28GYM-DRY-1; assembly: GCF_030519405.1. Taxonomy (NCBI): domain Bacteria; kingdom Bacillati; phylum Bacillota; class Bacilli; order Caryophanales; family Bacillaceae; genus Bacillus; species Bacillus sp. C28GYM-DRY-1. The sequence continues at coordinate 109,224 of NZ_JAUMKF010000006.1, read as the reverse complement.
CAAACGCCAAATGCGGTGTTTTCAGGTTTGAGAGCTTTGATTCGTGCTTTGCGTCTATAACCATTTCATCAATCATTTCAAAGACGCGGTCATACTTCTGCAAGCTTAAGTTTCCTTTAATCAGCTGCAGCTTATTCATCCAGTCATGCCGGGAATGGCCGAGCAGATGAATCAGTTCGTTTGTTAATGCCGTGTCGCTTATATTTTCTTCTTGATTTTGTGAAACATCCTTCATTTTCGCACTCCCAATCATTTAATTTCTTATTTAGGAGTCTGTATAAGTGTGTATTATGAATTATAACAGAGAAGGCTTTGTTAGAAAAACAATTGTTTTTCCCAGAAATATCATGTTCCTTTTTTCTGACTATGGTTGATTTGCAGCCAGGCAGAACATTTTATGTATTACTGCTTGGGGAACATATCCAGTGGGTTTGAGATGTTTATTCTCATTCTTGGCGGGGTCTGCTCGCACATACTCTGCATTTCATTCTTGATGTTTACTCCGCATATTGCAAAAAAAACTCCAGTCATCATCGACCGGAGTTTTTGAATCATTATTGAGCTACAGGATATACGCTCACTTTTTTGCGGTCACGACCAAAACGTTCGAATTTAACAGTTCCGTCGATTTTCGCAAATAGAGTGTCATCTCCGCCGCGGCCCACGTTTTCACCTGGGTAAATTTTTGTTCCGCGTTGACGGTAAAGGATAGAACCGCCTGTTACGAATTGACCGTCAGCACGTTTAGCACCTAAACGTTTAGCCTCAGAGTCACGTCCGTTCTTTGTAGAACCTACTCCTTTTTTAGAAGCGAAAAACTGAAGATCTAATCTAAGCATGTAGCTCACCTCCTATATTATGTTTGTGGTCACACGCAAGTTATCTTTGTAATCCCGTTCAATTGTCTCCAGCGAAACAATCATGCCTTCAATCAGCAGCTGAGCTTTTTGACGCGCCTCCGGATCAAGAGATTCAGGAAATTCGAAGTAAAAATAACCTCCGTCCTCCCCTATATCAAGAAGCGGCTCGAAGCCTGCGAGCACAATAACGGCGTTAACGGCTCCAAACACAACGGCTGTCACTCCGGCACAAACAAGATCTTGTCCATGTTCAGCAAAATTCGCATGGCCCGTCATTTCAAAAGACAATATGCCTTTATCATGAGACCTTCTGATTGTTGCCTGAATCATGCTTACGCGTTGATTTTTTCGATCGTCACTTTAGTGTAAGGCTGACGATGACCTTGTTTTTTATGAACGTTTTTCTTTGCTTTGTATCTGAAAACAGTGATTTTTTTCGCGCGGCCTTGTTTTTCAACTTTAGCCGTTACTGTTGCGCCTTCAACTGTAGGGTTGCCGACTTTCACGTTGTCTCCGCCAACAAACAAAACGTCTTCAAAAGTAACTGTTTCACCTGCTTCAGCAGCAAGTTTTTCGATGAAAACAGTTTGGCCTTCTTCAACTTTGATTTGTTTACCGCCTGTTTTAATGATTGCGTACATTCTCTGCACCTCCTATTAGACTAAGACTCGCCAGATACCAGGGGGCTGTAAAAGCTCTTAACACCTGTACTGAGCGGTTGTAGCAATGGTGCTACATCCATAACATTAAAAAATATATCAGAATACAAGGCGTTTGTCAATCGATTTTAATAAGGAAGCAGCAACTCCTCCATGGAGGAATTCGTCCGCTTATCGGCAAAGTAAGCATGGAGCACTTCATTCTCGTCAAGCTGGCTGAGCTTTTCGCCTGATTTCTCTATAATAATCGGGTGTTTGCAGCCGCGTTTGAACTCGGCCATCACATGATAGACTTTATCCTCTGCCTTTACTGTCAACGGCAGCAGTTCTTCAAGTTCACGGTTTTTTCCGTAATACCTTTCAAGGAGAAATCTCACATGAATATAATGTCTTTGCCTGTATTCCTCAAACAAAGAAACAGCCAGAAAGACAAACAAAACCCATGCGCTGATTTGCAGAGGAATTACAAATAGAACCCAGCACCCGAGCAGCATGCAGAAGCAGAGCGACGTTTTTAAATTCAGCCGGTGAGCCTTTTGAAAAGGCAACTGCTTGGAAAACAGCAAAAACAACAGTTTTCCGCCATCAAGCGGCCAGATCGGCAGCAGATTCACAAATAAAATAGAGAGATTATAAAAGGTGAAGAGTTCAAAGGTGTGCTGATGAATCACTGAGAGTTCTGCTAGCATCCAGGCAGCAAGCTGAAGCCAGATGTGCTGAAGAGGGCCGGCAATAATCACCGCAAACTCTTCCTTTAACGGCCGATTCCCGTGTTCTTCCACTTCCACCGTTCCGCCAAACGGAAGCAAAAAAACACGCTTGATTCTCCAGGAAAAAAACACGGCCAGAGCAGCATGCCCCAGCTCATGGACCAGTACAATCAGGAGCAGACATAATAATGCTTTTATATGGCCTGTGAGCAGCCCGAGCGCGGCGATAATCCAAAGAAAAGGATGCACATGAATCTTCAAGATAAGGTCAAGCCATTTATTCAAATGAAATCACCTGAATCGGATCAATATATTTATCGCCGTCTTTCATGGCAAAATAATAGACCCCTTTATTATGATCATCAAGTTTAATTGAGCCGAGCTTTTTTCCTTTATCTACAAAATCATATAAAGCAACATCCACATCTCTAAGCTCGCCATAAATACTGTACGTATTGTCAGCATGCTGCACCTTAACTGTCAATCCCGTCTGGCTGTCTTTGCTGACTTCAACTACATAGCCTTCTTTTATGCTATCAATTGTATCGCTGCTTGTTTCAACTTTAATCCCTTCCCCGTTGTCTTGAAAATCCTGCTGCACTTTCCCGGATGCAGGCGCGACCAGGTCTTGGCCCACTTCAACCTGCTTTTCCTTATTTTTATGTTCAGGAGCCAGAAAAGCGAGCGGATTGCCAAATTTCGTTTCAAACCAATGGCTTGCTGAGGCAAATTGAAATTCAGTTTCGAGGGTTTTGGCAACAACGGGTTTTATCTGGCTGACAGGCCCAATGTTTGTTTTATAGGCTATGGCGGAAACAAGAACAAGGCAGGCCGACAGAAGACATTTCAGGATAATTGAATCTGTTTTAACCAAGGGGTGTTTTCCGTTGAATGTTGGAATGTTATCTTCATAGACCGGAAGAGTTCCGTGCTTTTCCTGGTCCGTTACCATTACCCAAGACGGGGGTTTCTGCTTTTCAGAAACCGTCTGAGAGTAACGTTTTGAGCCGGAAAGCTGTTTTCTTCTTTTCTCTAATCGTTTTCTGATTTCATCTGCTCTGTGACTCATTGCCATCATCCTTTGCATTCGTTGGGTTTGTACATCATATGTCTTGTCCATGGCAAATATTCGATTTAGTCAGGAACAAAGCAGACAAAAAAACCTGACACAGCAATTGCTTTGTCAGATTCTTCTCTTTGATTCTATCAACATTAAGACCTTACTCCAAAAAATGATTTAATCTTAGCCATCATTCCTTTGTTTTGCTCTTCAAGCAATTGTAAAGGGACCGATTCACCTAAGATGCGGCGGGCAATATTGCGATATGCGATGGAAGCGCGGTTTTTCGGGTCCATTGCAATCGGTTCGCCATGGTTTGAAGCTTTAATGACTTCATCATCGTCAGCCACGATTCCGAGCAAATCAATCGACAAATGCTGTACAATTTCGTCGATATCCATCGTGTCACCGTTTTTCATCAGGTGATTTCTGATTCTGTTTACAACGAGCCGCGGCGGTTCAATATTTTCCTCTTGCTCCAGCAGTCCTATAATACGGTCAGCATCACGAACAGCAGAGATTTCAGGCGTTGTGACCACAATCGCTTTATCAGCTCCGGAAACGGCATTTTTGTATCCTTGCTCAATTCCTGCAGGGCAGTCTATGATGACATAGTCAAATTCCTGTTTGAGCTCTTGGACCATATTTTTAATTTGTTCAGGAACAACGGCTGTCTTATCACTCGTTTGAGCAGCGGGCATTAAATAGAGCAGATCGTCGAAACGTTTGTCTTTTACGAGCGCCTGATGCATTTTGCATCTTCCCTCTACAACGTCTACAAGATCGTAAATAATTCTATTTTCAAGACCCATTACTACATCAAGGTTGCGCAGTCCTATATCAGTATCTAATAAACATACACGCTTCCCTAAAATGGCTAAGGCGGTACCGAGGTTAGCAGATGTTGTCGTTTTACCTACTCCGCCTTTTCCCGAAGTTATTACGATAGCCTCACCCAATTCACATTCCTCCCTCAAGCCTTGTTAGATCAGGTCTTAAATGAGCCAATTGTTGAAGGCGTTCAATGACCATATTTCCATCTGTATCTAAATAAGCACATTCCATTTCGTTCCCTTTTTGAATGTGGTCTGGGGAGCGATTTAACACGTGATTGATTCTCAATTGTGTCGGCAGCATTTCAGAGGCGGCGATAACCGCTTGATTATTTCCGTTGAATCCGGCGTGCGCGATTCCTTTCAGTGAGCCCAGAACAAAAATGTTCCCTCCGGCCATGACTGTTCCGCCGGGATTCACGTCACCGATCAGGAGCAAGTCGCCTTTCACCTGCAGCACTTGGCCTGAACGGACAATTTTTGAAACAGAAATAATTTCAGCTTCCTCTTTCATACGCTGTGCTTCTTTTTTAGTAATGACTTCACTGTCAATAGAATGAACAAACAAATCTTTCTTTGACGCAATCAATTCGGTCAGCTGTTCCTCTTGCTCCTTATATAAAAAGCGATTTCCCAGTTTAACATGAACGCTGATTTTCTGGCCTTTGCCATCCGTATATTGTTCGATTGACAGCATATTCTGAAGACCATCGAGAAGCTCATCAAAAGAACACGCATCATCCAGATGCAATGTTAATCCATTCTTTGTTCCTTTTATTGTTACATATTGCTGCTTTTTGGTCTTCACAATATTCACCTCAACAACATACTCATTTCGTCAAAAAAAGATAAAATCCTTTTTACTCATCTCTCAATTCTTTCTTTAGACTCATAAAAAACAATCTAAATGGCAGAACCAGAATAAGAGCGGCTACAATATTTAATAAAATTGTCGGTATAAACCGGTCAAGCACAAACCCGTTAAACGTCATGATATCTTTATGGATCAACGACTGAATGCCGAATACGTAAAATTCGAGCACGCTGACAGCGAGAACTGCTATTAATATCACCACAAATGCGTTTGTATGCAGCACTTTAAACGCTTTTGAAGCCAAATAGCATAAGCCTGCAAAACCAAACATATAAACGCCTAATAGACTTGTATAGTTCATGTCATATAGAAAACCAAAAATAAATCCGTAAATCATCGCGTGTTTTTGGTTGATGAAAGCCGACATAAATATCAAAACAAGCATCAGAAAACGCGGGGCAAGCACCTGATCATCAGTAACGAACGGAAAATGCACCAGATCCGTAAAAATGCTTTCCGCAGAAAAAACAAGCATCATAACGAAAGGGAGAAGGAAACGCTTCACGATCCTTCCTCCTCTGTATCGACAGTCGGCATATCACGGTTAACAACAATCACATTATTTAAATCGGTAAGGTCAGCAGCGGGTTTTACATACGCAACTTTCGTTAACCCATAGGAATCCGACTCGATATCAGTCACTTCACCGATTGTCAGCCCCTCTGGGAAAACACCGCCTGTGCCTGATGTTTCAATAAGATCGCCTTTTTTCACGTCTTGTTTATCCTTGCGCTCAATAATTGACATCTTAAGGCGTTTTTTGTCTCTGTCATAGCCTTCGATCAATCCGTAGCCTTTGCTGCCTTTTTTTCCGGAAATTTTTGTCGCGACTCTGTTATTGCGGTCAGTATCACTTAAAAGTTGTACAGTAGACGTAAAATTATTAAGTCCGGAACTTTTAATCTTGCCGATTAATGCGCCTTTTTCGTTTGTTACAGCCATATCTTTCGCTACATTTTGCTGTGTTCCCTTATTGATCTTGACCTGTTTCGCCCAATGATCTGGGCTTCTGGCAATGACTGTCGCTAAAATCGGCTTGTAATCTTTAATCGATTTGACATGACCAAGCTCGTCACGCAAGGATTTGTTTTCTTCTTCAAGTTCTTGAAGCTTGGCTTCATATTGTGTCTGTCCGTCAAGCTTTTCTCTCAGACGCTCGTTTTCTTTATATGTGTTTTTTAAATCATTCATGTTCTCAAATATGCCTGCAAAAAATTCGGCAGGCGTATGAAAAATATTTTGAAATACTCCCGTCGTATCGCCGATCACTTTCTCAGGCCAGGTGGTATTGCGGCCGCCCTTCAGCGAAAATCCAATCATAGCCACCAATATGATAATACACAGAAGTAATAGCATTAACCGTTTATTCGGCATCGTGTTACACCTCTTCTATTGAACTCCCGATTATCTAGTTTTCCCTTTGAAAAGATGGATGTGCTCCAGTGCTTTCCCTGTTCCGATCGCTACACAATCAAGCGGGTCTTCGGCGATAAGGACCGGCATTTTCGTTTCTTCACTGATGACTTTATCCAAATTGCGAAGAAGCGCGCCGCCGCCGGTTAACACAATACCTCTGTCCATAATATCAGCTGCAAGCTCAGGCGGTGTTTTTTCAAGTGTGCTCTTCACTGCTTCGACAATTGTAGATACAGTGTCGCGCAGAGCGTTAGAAATTTCTTTTCCTGTAATTTCGATTGTTTTCGGCAGACCTGTCAGTAAATCACGTCCGCGGATTTCCATTTTATCAGCTTCTTCAGGAGCTTCTGCAGATCCGATCTCCATTTTAATCGCTTCAGCCGTACGGTCACCAATCATCAGATTGTACGTTTTTCTGATGTAGTTGATAATCGCATCATCCATCTCATCACCAGCCACACGGATTGATTGAGATGTTACAATGCCTCCGAGGGAAATAATCGCAACCTCTGTCGTACCGCCTCCGATATCAACAACCATGCTTCCAGTCGGTTCCCAAACTGGCAGATTGGCTCCAATTGCTGCGGCAAATGGCTCTTCAATCGGATACGCGTCACGCGCCCCTGCCTGTCTTGTCGCATCAATGACAGCGCGTTCCTCAACAGCCGTAATGCCTGAAGGCACACAAACCATCACATATGGTTTTCTGGCAAACATGCCTTTATTTTTAATGGCCTGATTGATGTAATATTTCATCATCGTCGCCGTTGTTTCATAATCAGCGATAACGCCGTCTTTCATCGGGCGAAGTGCCACTACGTTGCCCGGTGTCCGTCCGATCATATTTTTCGCATCATTTCCGACAGCAACAATCGACTTCGTATCCGTTTGCAAAGCGACAACTGACGGCTCTCTCACAACAATTCCTTTTCCTTTTACAAAAACAAGCGTATTCGCAGTTCCAAGATCTATACCAAGGTCTCTTGCACCAATTCCAAACATATGTATGTATCTTCCTTTCTTAAAGCAAAAATACCCTAAAGGGAAAAACTCATAAACTCTATTATAGCTTAATTCGACGAAAAAAAAAGTGTTACAAATATCCTTTTTCCTTTAAACTCACAAATTTTTTGTCCCCGATCACCAAATGGTCAAGCAGCTCGATGCCAATCAGGTTTCCGCATTCAAACAGCCGTCTTGTCACTTCAATATCTTCCCTGCTCGGCGTCGGATCTCCAGAAGGATGATTATGAACACAGATAAAGGAAGCGGCAGATCGTTTAAACGCTTCTTTAAACACCTCTCGCGGATGGACAATAGATGAATTCAGACTTCCGATAAATACGGTGCGTTTATGGATGACTTGGTTTTTTGTATTTAAGTATAAACATGTGAAATAGACATAAATACAGAAAATATCTAAGGATACGTATGTTAGACGCACAGCTGCACGAAATGTTTCAAAAAATTTTTTCTGTTTTTAAAAAAAGGTTTATAATTTAAGTAGAAAGAACCAGGGGGGCACTTATGAACATTAATAAAATAAGATCAGCGCTCTACAAGTCGGCTAAAATTTTAGGGGATGTTAATGCTGCTAAGAACGGCACACTTGGGAAACGTATTGCCCGCCGTGCAGCCGGCAAAGCAACAAATAAACTGTTACGGAATCTATTTAAATAATAAAAAGGCCTCTCTTCTAGCGAAAGGCCTTTTATCTATTGATGGACTCGGCAGCCACACTCACAATGAAAATGGACATGCCTGTTACCGTACCAATCGCAAACATAATTAGTCGATTCTTTACGGCATGATGGACAAGTGATAGCCGGCTTTTCTGCTGGCTCTCCTTCGTGCTGTTCGTATATCTCTATAACTTCATTAATTAGGAAGGTAGTTCTTTCAAGTTCTTCAAGTAGCTCTTTTGGCAGCTCTTTCATACCTATCACCTCAAAAAGAAGATACCAGAACATTTGTTCTTAAACAATTAAAAAACCCTCAGTTCGAGATAAAGGGGAGAAAAGTACCATGTGATTCCTAAATAAGTAAAAAAGCCCTGCTCATATGAGTGGGCTCAATTATTATGGGGGCGATATTTTTTATTTGCTTCAAGTTCTTCTTTTAAAGCCTCCGCATCCTGGCGTAAAAACAAACTTGTATTCCCTATCTTTTTTACAGCTTCAATGCGTTTGTCACTTATCAACTTACTCATGCGCTGCTTATTTACCCCTAAAATCCCGGCAACTTCGGAAGTGCTGAGGACCTCAGTTTTTACGAAGCCCTCAACCTCCTGGCGCCCTCTTAAATGAAATTCCATGTTATTTTCTCCTTAAAGCCATATCTTTGAGAACAGCATAAATTGTCAATGCTACAATTATAGCCATTACAGACGTTGTAAATGCGTTTGTCCAAAAGGAGCGCACGCCTATCGCTGCCGCACTCAAAAGAATTAATGAAAAGATGAACTTTTGATTTTTCTTCATTTTTTATGCTAGACTGATTATAATGTTATTGAGAAGCGAGCTCCCACTCGCTTCCCTGCAATCAGGTTAATCCTTCTTATTATCTTTCTTGTTACTATCGTGGGACTGCTGAAAAATCCAACCGATAGAAACAACATAGAAGATAATTTGAAGGACTTTTAACATATTGTCTAGCATTTCCTCACCTCCTTATATATTTATTATAGCATATGTATGGACGTACGTCTACACATATATTAAAAAATTTTCCCTCCCTTGGTAAAAAGAGAGGGATTTTCTATTATAGTAGGGCTTCTAATTTTGCTTTTGTTTTCGGTCCGTAGATACCATCTGCAGAAAGCCCGTGCATCAACTGGAACCGTTCGACCGCATTTGCTGTTTTTGGTCCATACACGCCGTCGATGCCGTTATTCTTCGCCCCTTTGTCCGGGTAGAAACAAAGAGACGCCAGAGCATTTTGAATCCGCCTTACGTCATCCCCTTTTCGCATAGGGTTTGTTACTTTAAAGATGCCAGAAGGCAGCGCATATGACGTTTTTTTACTGCTTGGTTTAGTGCTGGAAGTGCTTGATCCTGTGAGCTTTAATACTTGGCCGACCTTGATCAAGTTCGGGTTTTTGATACCGTTCAAGCTTTGCAGGGTTGCCACACTCACCCCGTGCTCTTTTGCAATTGCGGAAAGAGTATCGCCTTTTTTGACTGTGTAAGTGCCCCCAGAAGCTTTAGGCGCAGATGATGACGGTTTAGAAGTTGGCTTTCCTCCCAGCGCCTTCAATTCTGCTTCAATGGCAGCTTTAACCTCGTCCCATCTTCCCTCTGACAAAATACGATGCGGGCAATACTTGCCGTTCCAGTCTTGGTGCTTGCGGACTCGATCAATTCCCCAGCCTCGCTCTTTAAGCAGCTGCGCCACAAACTTGATTGCCAGCTTTTCTGCTGCCTCGTATTTAGCGCCTCCTGACTTGCTGTAGCAGATTTCAACACCAATAGACTTACGGTTCCCTGTGCCGTTTGTGCCGTCTCCTGTGTGCCATGCGTTACGATTTAACGGTAGCCCTTGAATAACCTCTTTGTCATCAACGGCAAAATGAAAGCTTGTCGAGCTAGTATTTCCGATCATATAGCTGATCTCATTGGCAGCTGACGCGTCATTCGCTGTATTGTGGATGGTGATGTATTCAGCGTCCATGTGATTAGGGCATTTTAAAGCGTATTTAGCTTCTGATACAAGATTCTTTTTCACTGTGATTGTCATATTCATTCTCTCCTTTATTTTTGATATAGAAAAAAGCCGCCGGGTTACCCAGCAGCCTGTTCATCCTTTTCATTTGTTTGATCATTATCATTTTCGATTACGTGAAGCCGGTCAGTGATGGCAGCCGGAATCTTCACGCCAATCTGTGCTAGGTTCTCCGTAATGGAAAGCCCTTCATTGGCGATATAAAAAAGAACGGTTCCAAATGTCAGGACCCCGTTCAGATTAAGAATTGTATCTATGATGTTTGCCACGATGACCACTAGAAAACTGAGCATCTTACGCACATAACCGAACCATGCGCTGCGGCTGCGAAGCTCCTTAAACTTCCACGCCTTCACTACACCGGTAAGGATATCAATAATGTTTAGCACCAGCATTAAATCAAGATATTTTACACCCCCAAACAGATAAACTCTCGCTAAATCCAATGTTTCAAAATTAATAAACACCGTTGTCTCCTCCATTTCTTGTTATCACCTCCTTAGAGGCAAAATAAAAAACGCCTATTAAGCGTTTATCCTTCTTTATTCAATTCAACCCCAGCAGGCTCGTCAGTCTCCCCAGAAGGGACGTCGCTGGGAGAAGGGTAATCCTTTCCGGTAATTTCTTTGTATTGAATATCTGTTATCTTGCCTAGTTCCACATATTTAGCAACATCTTCATCATTGTAAGCCTTCCAGCTGTAGCAGTATTGAATACATTTAAACCATTCCATTTACAACACTCCTTTTTCAGTCAAAGACATTAATAGGCTCGCTATCGTTTCGGCTTGCTCTTGCGATTGTTTTTGCGTTTCTGCCAGTTGCATGAGCAGCAATGCATTTTGTTCTTTTAATTGACTTACCGGCGACACTTCGGATACCCCAGCGCTTAGAATTTCGTCAATCTCTTCCTGAGTAGCTGTCTCCGTCCATTCTTGATTCTCTGTATCGAACTTTGGTTTGAATAATGAAGGAGAATCCGGCAGCTCTACGGTCGTGCAATCTGCAGGAATGATATAATCACCTTTTTCGTCTATTTCAGTGACTAATATGGGTTCAATAAACATATAATTTTCATCATATTTATAGACCTGTAACATTCTTAACCTCCTTAGTTTAAAGCGACAACGGCATCCATGTAGTAACCCGTCACATTGCTGTCATTATTTGAGTGAATACCAGTTAGCTTCATATCTCCACTGGCATTAATAAATAACTTACTATACCCTGTAGTACCAGAAACCGGAACCATCACGGCCACGCCGTTTGCCGGCAGTCTGTCAGATGGAATTGTCCCGCATACAACTTCACGAGTTGCCGTTATATGGCCACGCAACAGAAGGAGTTTGCCCCATTTCGCATATTGAAACGTTCTGTCCCCAGTAGCTGCCCCATTTTTAAGCGTGACGTCATGCCAGACCACTGATTCCAAATCTACGTTTGTTACAAGACGTTTCCACCCCTGCCAGCCTCTTTTTTTGTCCAGATAGTTACTAAAAACGTTATTATTCCAGTCAGTAGCAATTATATATCCGTAAGTAGCTTTCCCATTGTCATCCAATGAGGTAAAGTGAAAAATACCTCTAGTTGATACTGAAGAAGGTGCATTCTTGGCATTCCCAGTCGAATAAAATGTTCCAAACGTTTTTCCGTTTGCTATGATTCTTTCGTAGAAATCATCTGAATCACTGATACTTATTAAAGGGGCTCCTATATCGGACGTAATTTTCATTAACTGTGCACCATTCCACTTATCTTTATCGGCCTGAACGACGTGTCTCACGCTGTTGTAGTTATGCGCATTGAATTCCGCCAAAGAAGCCTGCTGCACGTTATCAACTTTATCCAGTCCGACTTGTGCTTTCGTAACAGCATGCGGGTTTGATTTATTACCCGCGTGTGTATCCAGATTGGCTTGAACCGCGTCAGCTTTCGCTTGTGCACCGGCTTTAGTTTCAACGTTATCAAAATTTGAGAATTTCTCCTGAAGCTCCGCGACGATCGTTTCGACCGTTTCTTTTAGGTCTTCGAACTGCTCGATATAATACTCCGCTGAAGGTGCGATATTTGAATCGATTAGATCCCGCGTAATATCGAAGGTAAATCGCACCACTGCTAGAGACTGATCGTTGTGGTAATAAAGATTGAGCACAGCCTTTACGTTGCCATAGTGTTTAATTTCATCGCGAGTTAATACGTATTCAGCATGACCGGCAAGCTTATCGACAATCGTAACGTCTTTTACGAATCGGCTACCGTCCGCCATCGCCATAACGAGTTTTCCAGTCACGGCAGACAAAGGTAAAGGGACGCCGTCCTTGAACAAATAAAAGCTCAATTTCGCCGTCCCTACGTCTTGTGTGCTGAATCGTATATTCGTTGTTTTGTAATCGCCTAGATTTGTAGTTACCGAGGCGCTTATTTCCGCGTCTTTATAGACCACCGTATCCCTCCTTAATTTAATGGAACCGTTAAATGCACGTATGTGTATGTGACGGCGTCTAGGTCGTTTACCGCAAATCCCCACGCGACTATTTCGCCGTTACTTCGGACGTCTATCTTGCGGTCACCTGTCGTTCCAGCAACTTGGCAGCCCTGATACCACGCCTTTTGTGGCCGGGCGCCCGACGGTAACTGCGCGAATACAACCGCATCTGTAGTCGGTATTTTTACTCTGCCGCGAATATGAAGTAAGCCGCCGTTTATTGTGTACTGAAGCTTATCATCTGGATCCGGATTGGATGCGCCGTTCTTTAGGGGTACATTCGTCCAGGAACCTCTTTGACTCGTCATAACCTCGATCCAGTTTCCTGCAACTCCGGCGCCTGTCACTACTCTCGTATAAATTTTAGTGTCTCGGTCGGTGGAGTTTCTAGTGAGTCTCTGAATAACAGTTCCGGTAGGATCGGCCGGCATAACGTCGAGCCACCAACCGGCATCGCCTGGACTCGGGTGATCCGTAATTGTTACGGTGTCCGTTGTGTACATATAGTAATAACCAATCTTCCTTAACGCCTTCAAACTGGTGAGTCCGTCAGGTAACTGTTTGGCGTATCCATTGTTTTTGGTCAATGGATAGCCTTGAAACCCTTGTGATAAGTCTGTGGCAAATGTAGCCGCATTATCTTTGGAATGATACGCATAGACTTTTGCCAGGCGCTTTCCCACTGTACCGGTTGCAATTCCTGCGAATAACGATTTCTTCCCGGTCTTCGGGTCCTTGTAAAGAAAAATGGATTCCGGCTCCCGAAAATCCCCCTCGTATTTTCCATCAGGGCCCCGGCCAAAATCACATGTAATTCGTTTCTTGAGCTTTCCATCTTTGAAGCTGAACAAAGACAATTCAGCAGGATAGGTGACGCTGTTAGTGTCTCCTGTGTACCAATACAAGTCGTATCCGTCTATAGTGAAGCCCTGCAGGTAATGCAAATCGTTTGGAACTGTCACTTCTCCCAGCAGGTTATCAATACCGTTTTTCACATCATTCAATTTACGCAGCTGCACAACACTGTCATCGTTGCTGTCTTTTAAACGCAAGGCAATCAAACCGTTTTGCTGATCAATAACTGGAATCGCATATAGATCAGTGAATTTATTAAACCGTTTGATGCCGCCATTTCCTCCGTTAATCGTTGCACCGGCTGTGTAAGGAAACCGAACTAGATCATGACCGATTGAGCTACCATGTGAATCAACTACCTCATAATTTGACCAGATATACATTCTGTCGTTTTCTCGTTCAAGCCCGATTGTGGTGCCGTGCCCGCCGTGAACGACTGTCATGCTATCAAGCATTACGCCGTTTTTATTCATCCGGGTAATGACATAGTTTTGACTTTGATCTGTGTTGCCACTTCCCACCTGCGTCGCGTATATATCGCCTGTTTTTTCGTCGATTACGAAACACTGCAGCACCGTTTTATCTGCAAGGTTCAAACTCGTATGATAAACGGGTCGGATTGTCGTGTAATCGAACCCATATTCTTTTTGAACAGAGGCATCAAGGTCAGAGAGTGATTTTTCAATCTCCACAACACGCTCATTTGCCGTGTCGAATTCTCTACCTTCTCGGTTTATACGGAGGTCCAGAACCTCTTTTACATTTGTGCCGTCTGCTTTGGTAATCACGTTGGCGAAACGCTTTTTCATCGTTTCTAATTCTGTAGAAACAGAGAGACCGCCGTGATCAATTTGACTTGATTTATGGGCGGTCTGTGAGCTTTCATGATATTTAAATTTATTGTTTAGCAGATTGACTTCCGTTTCGGTTGCCTTGGCGTTATCGTCCAGCTGAGTGAACAGTTTGGCATTCGGTGCATCCCCATGCCTCTTATTAAGATAAAGCGTCATGTTTTCACCTCTATTTCTGTCCTACTATGAGGATTTTTACCTTTGAACCTTCTGGAACACCCAGAGGATCACTTATTTTTCCGTCTTTATAAAGGGTTATATTAATGATGTTTGTGTCCACATCTTCCGCGTACAACGTATAGCCCGCCTCTTTCATAATGGAATTGGCATCGCCGGTCACATACTGGATTGCATAATCATCATCCGTATTCAAAGAGAGGATGCTCGCTGCTAAGGAAGCAAAACCATCGCCAGAAGATACAGACCATTCACCATTTAAAAATTGCAAAGAAAACGTATATGTGGTCTGTTGTGAGGCCTGCGTATTCGCCAGACTTTGCTTTATTTGATTGATCTCAGCAAGCCCAGAAGCCAATTGATTTTGATAATTTTTAATGGCCTGCTCCTGATTCTTCGCACGCTTTTTCTCTTCAATTTCCATGTCTACACGGCTTTTTCGTTTCCCGTCAATTGTCAGGTCAGAAGGCTGTTCTGGTTTCAAAGGGTTATATGAAGCCCCAGTTACTCTCAGCTTCCCATCAAAAGTGATTCCATTTAAAGGCGTATCAGCATATACACGAATGGTGTCCCCTGCCATAACCGGCTCTTCTATATCAGCCAGGGCCTGATCTAACAATTCCACATAGTCGGCATCATAGGACACCTCTGCATAAGGATTGACTTTAGTCTTAAGCAGCTTAATCATATCCTCTTTTTTGGTGATAGAATCATCTGTTACCGGTTCCGCCCAGGATGGCTGCCCGTTGATTAGAAACTTTTTTTCTTCTGGGTGAACATAGGTGACCGGAGGAAAGACATACTTTTCATCCTCATTCTTGAAAGTTCTGTACACCCCGATAATGTTGCCGCGTAGGAGATACATGACCGGGTCAGCTTTCTTTGTGCCTTTGGTATTTGGATTATTGCTGTCCCTGCCTTTAAAGGTAGCTACTACTTTATAAGTCTTACTGTCCAGGCCGCGAATGATATCAAACTCTTTTTCTGTCGGGGCTGAATCTTTATAGACAGATATGGTTTTCGTCTGATCGCCTATCTTAAATTCCCATTTACCGCCCAGCTTCGACACAAGTGTTTTAAATTTAAAGCCTGTCCCTGTGAAAGAAAAAGAAAACGTGGCTCCTATTTTCTTCGTATAATCTGCTTTTAGTGAACTATCATACGCCCAGGTGCCTGTTTTGGAATCGTAGGGAATGGACTGATCACCCAGGATGTCTTTATCTTCCTTGAGCTTTCCGTATCCTTTCACCCGTGTTGTCGTGTTATCTTCCGTTGTTGTGATCTGTAAAGACGTTAGATTTGAAAGGTTATCCAGCCTTTTTACAATCTCTTTGCCAGCTTTTTTGTAGATGTATAAATGTGTGTTATCCGGGATGATTTCAACCCCAAAGGTAGAAATGATTTCGTCCATCAGCTCAGAGGTCTTTTTATTGCCGAAACCCTCCAGCTTTTTGGCTCCAATTCCCTTCGCGTCCGGCATAATTGTAAATGTGATTTCGCTGCCTTTTACTGCGTGCTTAAGTGCTTCATTGAGAGTTTTTGTACCTTCTATCGTCTCGTGAACAACATGCTTGATCGCCCTAAAGGAATAGATGTGCGTGGCTGTTATGTCTTTAGTTAGCAAGGCCCCTTCCTGTTTGATCGTGGGCGTGTTAATGAAATAATGCTGCTTTTTATACCGCACCTCGTCGATAATAATAAAATTTCTTCCGATTAAAGCATTGAAAGGGATCTGATTGTATTCAGTCAAGGTAATCGAAAAAGACAAATCCTTTTTCCCCGTAACGTCATCATTCACTTTGGGCTCAACGTGAATTAGCTCATGTTTTTGACCCGTTTTAATGTCATGAACAAACATCTGATTCAAAGAGCATCACCCCCTATTTATAATAAAAATGTGTAATGAATCGGATATCGCTGTAGGTAGCACCTGCAACCCTAATTTGATTCTGGCCGGCTGCAAGAGTCGGGAATCGCCCACTCCTATCGGAAATAGGCGTAGAGTTCTTCAAAATGTGATGCTTCAATAGCGTTATCTTATCCGTTTTTGAAAATTTCCCGTTCAACGTCAGGGTTTCGTTTGTTGTGATATTAGTGATTGAAATATCAGTACCCTGCAGATACATTTCGACGTTGTAATTGTAGTTAATCGGGTCTAGTTTTACGTCCCCTATGTTATCCACTACAAAAGAGTTTTTATTTTGAAAGTGAAACACCGGGGTTGAGTCCCGACGGATATTCATACCCAAGTGAAACAATTCGTCCTTCAATTCCATAGATGCAGTGCTGTCATTTAAAGACTCAGCAAGTCCCTGAATGGCCGTTAATGTAATATCCACTTCCTGATACTTTTTGCCGTTTTCTTGATAGATGGAAAATGCGTCATCACACGTAACAAGCCATCGTTTATAAGGCTGCTGCGTATTGATCACATAGTAGGGGTCCTCCCTTACAAAAAGATTGTAGACAGCATCCCTTTTGATCTGGAACTGAAAAGAGCTATTTGCCTCCACAAGCACTTTTATGTTGATTTTCCTTTCTGTGTAACGCCCAGTGTTCCCCCGCTTAAGCATCATCGTCCCATTAATGAGCGCGTTTGTTCCTGCCGTCTGCCTTTCGAACACTGGCGCCTCTGGCCTAAATGAAGAAAGCGAGACACCTGGAAGAGTCTCGCTTAAATACTTGCCGTCTATTATTAGATCATAGTTTATCAACCTACCACTCTCCTAAGAGAAGCTTACATTATTCAGCAATCCCTTTTGGTTTCTTTCCTTGTTGTATGCTTCGTCTTGAATTTTATTTAATTCCTGGACGCTTAGTATTACATTCGGGTCTTTCGCCACAAGCTGCGTTAATAGTCTTACCGTTTGGCTTAACAGATTAATTTCAGCTTGCTGATTGCTGTTTTGTTGCTGCAGCAAAGTCACCATGGTTTTCAATGCGTTTGCATTGGTTGAGTTTGACCGGCTTTCCGGCTCATATCCAACCATTTTACCCGCCTGGCTGAGAACCTTATGAGCTTGGCTGCGCCTAAATTGACGCAACGGCAGCAACATTTCTCCTTTATGCACCTCAGCCAAATGATCACGCGTAATCAATCCGCCTGTATCGTAACCGATGTAACGGCCGCCACGTGCCATAGACTTCAAGCCTGGATGATTCAGAATGCCCCCATATCGACTATTGAGATAGTTGATTGAAGCTAGAATTTGGTGTACAGGGTTTTTGATATTCCCATATCCTGGTTCTTTGTTAGCTTCGAAGGTGCTTGGGATGAACTGCATAAGCCCCTGGGAAGGGTGCCCCGCTTTCCAGTTTGAATCCCATCTGTTTACGACATTCGGATTTCCGCCTGATTCCTTCATCGCTATTGTCTCAAGTGCTGAGGCATATTCTGAACCCAGCCCTTTTATCTTTAAGGCTTGAGCAACCCACTTTTTGACGGCTTCCGTGCCGCCCTCACCAAAGTTGCTTGATTCTCCAAACTTATCTTTGATGAAATTAACAAAATTCTTTTTGATAAGGGAGAAAGAACCCTTTAGGACATCGCCGGTAATGCCATTTACTTTAGGCAGTTTTAACCCCAGCTTTTCAATAACCTTTTTGATAAGTTTTGATGGGTTGCTGATATAGTCAAATACATCTAAGGCAAGGTCCTTCACTTTTCCAACGGCTGCCTTTGCTCCATTCCACATTTTAGAAATGAAACCTTCTTTCTTCTTTGTTCCGTTCGCATAAGCTGGAATTCCAGAAAGAAAAGCTCTCGTGTCAATTGCTGACAAGACTTGTGTTCCTTTGGGAAGGTTCATAAGTGTATCAGTCGCCGGACTGAGTCCCATGTGACCCGAAGGGGTGATAAAAGCCTCTGGTCCTGCATTTGAACCTCTACCATCACCGAGAATTGCCGGGCCTCCTGGATGCCCACCAGTACCATTTGCATACTGCGGAACTTCCCATTTAGGGATTTTAGTATCAACCCCGATTTTTCCTAAAATCCAGTTGATACCCTGCTGAGTAAAGCCGTTGATGATTTTACCGAATCCCCGGAGCGTTCTGTTTCCAAACGCTTTTATTCCGTCCCAGGCTTTGCCTGCCATGCTCTTAATTCCGTCACCCATTTTTTTAGGCAATGACTTGGCAGCATCGACAATATCCCAGAATTTCTTAACAATGCCGTCTTTCATATCACCGACAATTTTAAACGCTTTGTCTTTAAGGTATGTGAACATTTTTCCCGCATTTGAGGCTCCATCTTTAAATAAACTTTTGATCCTCCCCCACATTTTTGGAAAAATGCCCTTTAAGCCAGCGCCGAGAGCCTTGGCACCGCCGAGAATCTTGCCGAAAAATGAAAGTTGGATTGCATTCCAGACAACTTTTATCGCGCCAGAAAATATTTTCTTAATTCCTTCCCACATTTTTGAAAAATTCCCGGTTAGTAACCCAGAAAAAACGAGGATAACGCCCTGGATAATTGAAATCGCGCCAGTGATGACGCCCTTTATATTCCCCCAAACAGAACGTATGATCGCAAGTATGGCCGGCATGACAAACTGGACAATCGACCACACATTTTGGAGGGCTTGAGTGATCACGGAACCGTTTTGCTGCCAGAAAGACTTCCACTGCCCAGTGAGTTGACCAATGAAAGACATCACGCCGCCCAGTGCCTGTTTGACCAGAGGGCCAAGGGTTCCAAAAACTTGGGATGCAATAGTGCCAAGAGTCGAAAAAGTCGGCTTCATCGCGTCAAAGCTTGCTTTCATGTTGGATATGATGGGCTGCGCCTGCTGCTTAAAGCCGGAAAAAGCAGTTTTGATATTGTTTATCCCGTCGATGATGGTTTGGACCGTTAACACCGGGAAAAAGTCCATCAGCTTATCGGCACCCTTTGACGTATCACCATTGAAAACATCCATAACGCCAGAGAAAATAGTCTTTAGATTCTTTCCGGCATTCGCGATATTGTTAAAAGTCGGTTCAAGGCCTTTCATGCCAGACTCTAAGCCAGACATGACCGGCTCAAGTAAGCTTAGGACCCCATTTCCAATAGGCTCTAACGATGCAAGGGCAGAACGGCCAATCTTTTTAAGCCTTGTCCCAAAATTATCTTGTAGGGCCTGGCCTGCTTTTTTGGTTGCTCCGCTTGTATTTGAAAAGCTATTCTCTATGTTAGCCAGGGCAGAGACGCCTTTTTGTCCTAAATCCTCGAACTGCGTACCCATAATTTGCTGCCCTATCTTATAGGCATCGCTTTTGTTTTTCATACCGTCAATATCTTTCATAACGGCAGAGAAAACCAGGTCACCGCCTTTCCCAGTCTTTTTAAACTGAGCGTATAAATCTTGGGTGTGTTTTGATAGTGACTGCATGGCTTCGTCTGCTGTTCCGTCTGATAAACGAATGTTCATTTCTTTGATTAGATCGCCAACCTTATCCAGCTGGAACGCCCCTGATTCAGCACCCGCCTGAAAGACCGAAAACATTCTTTGTGTGGAGAAGCCTGCAGCTGCAAACTGATTGGAATATTCGTTAATCGAATCTAAGAACTCTCCGGAATAATCAAGGCCTTTCTGAAAACCACTGGTGATCATGTCCATTGCTGCATCAGTGGAAAGTCCATCAAATGAATTTTGCATTGCGTTGATTGACTTTGTAATGTCATTCCCGTCTTGGTCAAAAGCTTTAGCGATGGTCATGGTGCCCTTCGTGACTTCTTTTACCGTGTCATCGGTTGCACCTTTTAGCAATTTCACGTTTTGTTTTACGTTGACGAGTGCGTTTTTAGCCTCCCCAACGCTGTCACCGAAACCATCAGCCCACAAGCTTTTTGCTGAACTTGCAACCTTCTGAGCCTCTTTTTCCGTAAGCCCTAATTGAGCCCGAATTTCTCCCTGGGCCGCCTGCGTATCCAGTGCCATTTTGGCACCAAGCCCGCCGATTGCAGCTGTTAGGGCACCGACACTGGCAACGCCTGCAGTCAACGCACCGACCAGGCCGACTTTTATAAAAGAACTGAATTTGGATACTTTCCCGCCGGCGTCACCACTTGCGTCACCGATCTCTCTTTGGCTGTCCGTCAACTCATCAGCGCTTTCACTTGCTTGGCTTTGGGCTTGTTCCAGCCGTTGGTATTGCATCTGTGCGCGCCGCAGAGACCCTTCTAGAGAATGATACGATTGAATCTGCGTATTGAGCCGCTGGGCGTATTTCTGGGCCTGCTGTGAGCCTTCGCCGTATAGCTCAACCTGTTTCTCGTAAGATTTCCGGTATTCTTCCACAATCCTCTCTTGAATGGAAAGCTCATTTGATAAACCTTCAACCTGCTTTTTGCTGGCCGTGAGTTCATCACCCATCGCTTTAAACTCTTGAACAGTCGCTTTTGTGGCTGTCCGTGCTGTTTTGAGGTTATTTCTAAGACCAGTTATCCCTCTGTTTACGCCGGCATCGTTTAGCGTGGTATTAATGACTAAATTTCCTATTGGTCTGCCTTCTGTCGCCAAATAGTTACCTCCCTTCTATCGTTTTTTAGAAACACAAAAAGAGCGCCATTACCGACACCCTTTTACAAAGTTGCACCGAATATTTGATAAGCAGGGACAAGTTTGTTTTCTTCCTCATGCTTGTAAGTTGCAAGATCAAAAAAGCGTTGTACATCCATGTCATCTATTTCATGAAGCTTGTAACCATTTTCCATCAAGTCAAGATACATTTGCTTCATCCTGTTAAGATAGTCCCTGTAGGTCATTGGCTTCCCTGTTATTTTTGAGCTTTCTCGGCCTTCTTCTTCAATTGAGCCTTTTTTTTATCTTTAATCATAACCTGATCAATAATATCTCTGAGCCAGTCAAATAAATCATCAGATTGAACACCGTCTAGAATATCATCAAATGTAAATTGATTTTTGAATATGTCCAAAACAAGAGTCATCATGTCATCCATTACATCATGCTCTGTCATTCCAGATTCTTCATCCATTGCATTTGCATGTATTTCTAAAGCTCTATACGTATATCTTGCTGTAACAATTGGCTGAACAAATGTTTTTTCTGGAACAGATACAATTTCGCCGTTTTCATCTACTTCAGCTAGGGCATAATCTCTTAAAACTGCTTTAACCATTGTGAAACCCACCTTTTAATTTTTATAGAAAAAGCAGCCGTCATCCGGCTGCCAGTTTTATTTTCCTAAGTCTGCACTTACTTCTTCTGTTGTCATGCCGTCTGGCAGCATCCCATAAGCACGTTGATAGAATTTCTCTAATGTAAATCCATCGTTTTGATCGTAACCAATCAGGAACACAAGCCCATCCGCTTTACGCGGCAAGAATTGCCCTTCGATCGTATCTGTTTGATAGTCCACTTTATCTTCTTTCGTTTTTCCTTCCACAGAAGGGATGCCAAATTTCCCTTTTAACAAGGCATAATACACATAGCCTTTCTCATGGTGTTTTTGACGCCATGTGATGCACACGTAAGGCGGCTCCATATCTTTATGATACTCTTCAATACCATCAACAACTGGCACACCTAAAAGAGTCCTTTTCATTTCTGTGGTAAGGTCTGCGACGTTTAATTCCAGTTTTGTTTCACTGACTCCTGAACTCTTAACCGCATAAATGCCATCATCTGCATAAAGGGGCGTTAGTTCAGAAGAAACGTCCAGCTTCGCTTCAATTGCCCCCGGCATATCTACGATAACAGAGGCCTTTTCATCAACAAGCTCAGCATATTTAATGCCGCTTAGTCCCGTCTTAGCCATTCATATCATCCTTTTCTATGTTTATTTTTTGAACATCAATTAATTTCGTCGCTCTGTATCTACGGGCGTACCGATACAGAGCAATATCTGGGTCACGGTCAAAGGCTGACGCATATTGCTTGTAGTCGTTCTCTGCCATGATCTGATCAATCACAGGCTGAATAGCCCGGGCGTCCTTTATTGTTTTGGTCCATAAATCTATTTGAATATCAACCTCAAACGTTAGGGCCCTATCATCCGCATAGTCTTTTCTGTGGCTCTCAAGCTCGTTAATACGAATCATTGGGGCCTTTTCTATGTCCTGATCTTCTTCCGGAACAAAGACCAAGAATATCCGGTCACTGCCCACAAGAGAAGTAAGGGTTTTATTTTCACTTAAAAGCTTTTCAACTTCCTGGATGGGAAGCATCATAGTCCCAGCTCCCTCATGTAAACTTGCTGTACAATCTGCAAAACTGTTTGCTCCATCTCGTTTGATGTTCTCTCAATGAAGTGCTGCGGGGGCTGCTTGATCGTTCCAAAGTTAGAGAAGTGCAGACGGGATGCTGTTTCTTTCCCATAACCCACACTTGCATATATCTCCCCGTCTTCCTTGGCCTTTGAATACACCACATTATCTTTCATGTGCATCTTGTGGCTGCTCTCTCTGCCTGGGGGTGTGTTACGTTCCAGAGCCTCAGCAAAAACCTGAGCGCCTGCCTGGACGGCTGCTTTGGCTGCCCTGGTATTTTTTCTTGCAAGCTTATAAAGCTCTTTTTCTATACCGCTGATACCGTCATCTTGTCGGGCCATCAGCTCACCTTCTCCGCAAACACATTGATCAGGTTTTTATCCTGAGAGTTTGGGAGGATGTCTTTTATTTCATAAAGCTCATCATCATGAAGAACGTGCATGTTATTTGTTGCCTTCTTAACTTGCTGATAGCGAATAATGAACGTAATGCTGTTCTCTAAGAAGGTGCCAGCTGTCGTGAGCTTTTCTCTTAACTTCTGTTCTCTTATCTCAGCCCAGCAAGAAAATAAGGGCTCATTTACCTCAATATTCTCCCTGGTTTCCGGGTCCTTCCCGTTCTTTCGTGTAACAAAAGTGATGCGTGTATTGAGCCGGCTAAATTCCATCTGTATACGCCCCTCTGAATTGCTGAATAAAGTTTGTTACGCCGAAAGGTATTTCTTGCAACGCTTTGTCCATTGAGGATACGCGCTGTTCATACCAGGCACCGACCAGGAACATGACAGCTGTATCAAATTTAGGGTTGTTTTGAAAGAAAGCATCCCTGTTTGGTGAAAGCGTGACGGCATCCTTGATATAATCTTCCGCAGTATCTTTCAGCCGCTGGATAAACCCATCATCAAAATTGTGATCTATACGCATCGCAAGCTTTAATTCTTCAAGCGTCATTCCAACACTCCTTTACAAACAAAAAGGGACGCCGGTATGCGTCCCATTACGCCATTATTTTGCTTGTACTGCTTGTTCCAGGGCTTCAATACGTTTAACAAGTTCATTGTATTGCTCTTCCGTCCCAAAGCCGTCTTTACCAGGATCGCCCTTGTCTCCTTTAGGACCTTGAGGGCCAGCTTCCCCCTGCGGACCCTGGGCGCCGGTCTTTCCTTGAGGGCCTTGTGGGCCTGTGTCCCCTTTCGGTCCCTGTTCGCCAGGATCGCCTTTAGGGCCCTGCATCCCCTTGATAAACAGAGGATTTTCTTCACTGTTTCCGCCAAGATAAACCCGTGTTATCGGCTTTCCGTCCGTGTCCTTTTCCGATGCTGTCCATACACTTCCACTTTTATTTAGAAATTCTTCCGCCATTTTCAATCATCCTTCCCAATTATTTTTTTATTGTCCCACGTCTACTGCTGACTGATCTTCTGTGCTAGTTGTCGGTTGATTGATTGTTACAAAATAGCCGGCTTTGTCATCAGCTTTCTTAACGTCGAAACGAATCGCCAGGGAAAGGACCTGTCCATAAAGATCATTTTCCACCCATTTCGCTGTAGCTTTTAATCGATTCGCAAAAAGAACCGCCCTTTTTAAATCCCCGATAAACATAACCGCGTCGCCATCTTTTTCACCTAAGACAGGATCATCTACAACTGTGTTCGGTCTTCCAAACAATACTTTTCCAGATGGGGATGAAATATTTTGCTGTAAAATGTATTGCCCGTTTTTATCTTTGAGCGTATCTAAGAATTGGAACGCCGAAGAAGTTGCGACAATATCACGCTTATAAGCCTGTTTTAAATACACATTGAAAATCTTTTTAAGCTCGTCAGTTCCTGATACTGTCATCGTTGTGAATGTACGTAGAACTGCAGCAATTCTAGAATTTCGTGTATTGCGTTCAATCTGTTGCAAATAATTTGCTACAAGAGCCGTTAAGTCAACGCCTGAATCGTCAATGGCCTCTTGAGAAATTGGCAATTGACCGCGGTATGTTACAACCTTCCACTCCACTTTCTTAAACTTTGGTTTCGCTAACTCTGGATTTTTCTCTAGTTCTTCCACAGAGTTTAGTTGAGTACTAGCGTTTTCCAGGACTGGATAAGTGCCAGATGAAGTTGTAACGGAAACGTTATTTACCATTGTGCCAAGGTCAACAACGTCTTCCAGTTCCTGTTGTGGCTTAGTAATTACATCAATAGGAATTAGCACTTCTGCGCCATCAGATTTCAACCCGTCGCGTTTTTCCCCTTTTGATCGCAGAAACTCTTCAAAAGCTCTTACCTCTTCTGTCTTACCTGGTTTTATGATTGTACGGATGCCACCGCCAGGCATTGATCTTTTCTCCTCATCGTCTTCTTTAGCACCAGCTGGTGCAGGGTTCTCCGGCTTAAGTCCGGCTAACTCTTCATATTCCGCAAGCTTTTTCTGCAGGCCGTCAAGCTCTTCTTTCATGGAGGTAATTTCACCTTTCAGAGCTGTAGCTTCGTCCAACTTGTCTTCCTCTGCTCGTTTTTGGGCATCTGTGATTTTTGTATTAATAGCCGTTTGTTTTTGAGTAATCTGTGATCTTAGTTCCTTAATTTTTTCAGATAACATGTGTTTGCTCCTTTTCAAATAAAATAAGCACCCGATTTTCGAGTGCTTTTACAATCCTATTTTTAATAAATCCAGCTGCAGCAGCAGCTTTTCTTTTTCCGGATTCCGGTTTCTTTCCTCGTACTGCTGTAAATTCCGTTTGGCAATTGTTACGTCAGTGTCTTCATAAGCCGGATAAGTAACGACTGACACATCTGTAAGCTTTGAAATGTTTCTCAAGCTCCGCAACGGCAGGCCGGTTTCCTGGTCACGAGTAAAACTGTCTCCATCCTTCCCCAGCATGAAGCCGAAAGAACAATTTGAGATATTACCAACCCGCAGATTTTCGTATAAATCTGTTGCGTACTGTGTATTCGGTAAATTAACATCGAATCTTAAGCCGATGTCATCAACTTCAAGCTTAAGCGTGCCGGCAGACGTACGCCCGAGAATCTTGGACGGGTCATGATCAATTAATGCCCGTACATCGCTCATGTCTGTCTGATCCAGAGCCCTTTTATCAATCATTTCAATAAAGCCGCCCAAATTGTGGCTGCGGGTGCCGAACTTTAAAGCATAACCACTAATCACTTTTGGACCGTCATCGTCTGAATGAGCTTTTAAGGTCCCTTCCTGCGACGTTCTAATCTCTACTTCCTTAGACATTCCCCTCACCTCCTTCACCTGCTGACGAGATCGGCAGGCTCTTTGCCTTTGCTTTCTGAATCTCGTCCATCAAATCAATGTTCACATAGTTCAAACTCATGTAGCGTTTGTCCCCGTTTGATATTGGCTCGTAACCATACTCAGCCAGCGCATTGTTGAGAGAGAAAATACCGTTTTGTAGCAAGGCAATGACATTTTCACGCTTCGTTTTTGCGTCCGTTTCCCTAAACCTCCGCGTATCGAACTGAAATTTCCGTTGCAGGTTTAAAGGGTACGGCAGCATCTTGAAATTAAGCTCTGAGGCAATGGCCGCAAAATAGTTGGATAGTGTATTTGTCAGATAGTCCAGATTAGCTTGTTCAAGTGAGGTGTTGACCTGCTCAATGCCCAGCTTGTGCGCCGGCAGACCGAACACTTTGGCTATCTGTTTCGTTGAATGCGTGTAGTTATTCACGACCTCAAGCACTTTCGTGTTGATTTCTAACTGGCTAAACTCCATATTTTCATCAAGTACAACAACCCGCTGCTGATTCTTTATGCCAGAGTTTGCTTTTTCAAATTCATTACGGATTTTGTCCTTTGCCTCAGAAGACAAATGGCCTTTTTTCATGTTTACAATACCGCTTAAGTTGACCCCTCTTCTGAAAAAGTCTGTGACAAGGCGTTTCCCAGCCTCCTGGCTTTCAATTTCGTGCTTAAGACTAGAAAGAGGACTCATACCCGTTATCCCGTCCATGCTAAAAAATTTAATGTGCAGTACATTTTCCGGCTTCAAGACTCTTTCTTTGCCGCCAGACGGATAATACCGGTACAGAATTTCGTTTCGGTCCTGCAGCTGCTCGGCATAGACTTCACTGTTCAATAAATGAATCAGCTCTAAAGGCGTCCCCTCTTTGTCCCGGACTATTTCCGCGTAAGACTGGCCGTTCATTAAAGCGTTGGCCACAAGAATGAACTTAAAAAAGTACCCTGAATAATAATCATTGGGTTTCTCATTCAGTAACCTGAACAGGTCGGAATCCTTTTCCTCAACGCCATTTTGGTGGACCATAATTGGCGACGCTGCAATATCAGAGGCTAGGGTAAGAACTGCCGTGAACACATCGCTATTTTTAATCGCACTGACAGACGTGTAAGACAGTCCGTCCAATCCGAGAATGATTTCATTGAACTCTCGTGCTCCTGGGCTCTGCTTATCTAACGATCGAAAGAATGCCACTTAATCACCCCCCTCCCTCTTCTTTTGGATTCAGTAAGAAGGCAATAAGAACGAGAAAAAGACCTGCCACAATAAAGCCGGCTACTGGATGGAGAAAGAAAACCCCATAGTCGATAACAAACAAGCCGGCCAAAAATAAAAGAGTATGCAAGTTCAACTTAATAAACTGACATACTCCCAACAAAAAGGTATTTATTTTTCCGATTTTCATGGCGCCCCCTCCTTCCCTAAAGAGTGAATTCTTCGCTTTCGTAATAAGAGTTCCAATCAAATTCCTCTTGTTTGTAATGGTACATAGCTCCCGTGTGTGCGTTGATCATTGCCGCTGCAGGGTCAATCTTTTCCCTGTATAGCGCTTTGTCAATTTGAATCGTATCATTCACTTTTTTCAGCATTGCATTGTGCATCGCCGTATCAAGTAATGGATTCTTGCTGTGTATGATTTTTCCGTCGAATACATTCAAACGAAAATCTTTTGTTGGTTCAGATAATGTGCGAGGACCTTGACGAACTTCAATCAGCACATCTTCATAGCCATATTTCTCAATTTCATTTAAGAATAAAGAGATATTGTAAGGGTCAAAGAAGATTCCCTTTACTTGTAAATCAAATTCTTTAATATGATTGATCATATAATCCACAACCTGCTGCAGATTAATGATTCCGGATTTTTTGTCCGTAATTGTGCAGTATCCGGCTTTCGCGAGAGTACGATAGTCCAGTTTGTCACGCTCAATTTTATTATCCAGTCCACCTTTTGTTCCAACAAACGAGTGGCTGTCCACATAAAATGTCTCATTTTCATCCTCTAATGGATAAATGAAGCCAAGGGATGATAAATCATCTGTTCGTGATAAGTCAATCCCTATGTAAACCGGCTTCCCTGTAATGTCAGGCGCACCATCCACACCGCGCTTTTTCCAATCGTTCCCGTTGATAAAGCTTTCAGAGGAAGCAGACTGCCATATATTAAAGTTTTTTACGAGTGTACCGTTTAGATCATCTTTATCAAGAGCCTCCTTCAATTTCTTGCGGAGGTTTTTCAAGATTTTCTTTTGTAGCCCCTCCACCTCAAGTAGTGGATTGCTTTTTATCCAAGTGCTTTCGTCGTAAATTTCCTCTTCGTCATCCTGTTCATAGACAATCGCAAAATAGTTTTCGTTTTCCTTACGACCACTTAGAATATCGTCAACATAAGGATACTCTTGCGAATACATGGGGCCGTTCAGCTTAAAGCCGGCTGTACTAATGATTAAGATAAGGCCCTGGTCCTGCTGACCTTGGGAAGACTCAAGGACTTCCATCATTTTCGTGTTGGACGCTGTGTGGTACTCGTCGAGAATTCCAATAAGAACGTTCAAGCTGTCCAAGTTATCGGTATCCCTCGATAAAGGCATAATGACGCAGTCATCTTTCAGGTACCGGATTTCATTTTGTATAATCTTTGTCCATTTCCTCATGAATTTCGATTTACTTCGTATCTTTTTAAGCTGCATCGAAATCATTTTAAAGACGGTTTTCGCCTGGCCTCTTGAATTAGCTGTCGCATAAATTTGCCTGTCAAACTTAGGTGCTTCGCCGTAAATCAACTCGTATAGTGATAGACCCGCAACGAGTACAGATTTACCGCCCTTTCTCGCCATGCTTATATACGCTTTGGTGAATCGCCGGAAGCCGGTCTCTTTATTCCTCCAAGCATAGAGCATGTACACAATGAACTTTTGAAACAAAGCCAGCTTTGTGGGCTTTCCCGTTGATATATCTGGCAGCATCTCAAGAAACTTAATGACCTTTTTTGCTTTTTCGGGTCTGTATTCATATTCATAAGACGGGTCAGCTACTCTTTCCAAATCTCTCAGGTGACGCTGACAGGCTTTTATGACTTTCTTGCATGCCGTTATTTCTCCGCTGACAACCTTTTTCGCGTAAAGCGTGCCGGGGTCAAGATGTTCAATCGTCATCTATCGCCATTGCTCCAAACTCATCATCTTCCTCGCTGTCGCTGTCGAGGCCGACGATTCGCAGACGTGAATCCAGAGACAGACCAAGCTGGCCGGCAATGCCCCGGATCTCTTTAGACATGCTGTTCATTATATCCACAGATGGATTTTTCTTTTTAACCGTCTCGCCCCGGCTGTTTTTTTCAAACATGACTTGGCCGTCTTTGGCTATATCGGCCATCGCTTCCCGATACTGCGCATAGCTGTTGCAATAGATCGCAAGCAATGCCGAATCTAATTCAGAGATTGGCAAATTGATAATGTGCGGGTAGATACGCCGCCATTCATTCTTCGCCATAGTGGACAGCCAGTATGGTGGCTTTTCTTGCAAGGGCGAAAAATCTTTGAGTTTTTCTTCCTGCTGCAGACGCTCTTCCCGCTCTTCGTTGGTAATTTGTCCTTTTAACGTTTCCGTTAATTGTTTTCGTCTCGCCAATCAAAACCACCACCTTTCGTCCAAAATACATCACATAAATTTCGGTAAAATCAGCGAACGACAAAAACGCCGATCAACTCATACGAGATAAGGGATCGCGCGTAATATTTCAGTATTCAAAATCCGGCTAAAATAGCAAATCTCAAAATTTCATTTCAACATTTTTTACAAAGTTGAGGGGGCGCCGATGCCCAGGAAAATTTTTTTGGTACCCGGTTAAAGTTCGGGGGGACTTAAAGTGACAAAATTAATGCTGTAGTGGAAATAATCACGCTGATACCACTCGCAATAATTCCGATCAAATGAAACGTTCTGTTGCTCATCTAATTACCTTCTCCTTCTCCAAACGTGACTTGGTTATGATGATACTGACACAGTACCTCAAGATTATTTAAATCAGTACGTGCCTGATCATCGTTTAAAACGTCTCTAAGCTCTTTAAACTTGTGATGGACTACTAACCTATGAGACTTATTTAAACGTCCCTGTGAGGCACAGACGGCACAATGATAGTTACTTTCTCTTAGCTTCTGTTCTCGAAGAAGCTTCCACTCTCTTGAATGGTAATAGGAATAGAGTTCATTGTTCTCCCTGTTGTACCTCACCTCTTTGTTGTACTGCTTGTCAGCATAGCCCTTGTGCTTCTCACAATAGCGCTGTGTCCAGTCCACATAGTTACGGCAGGCTGGCGCGTTACATCTTTTTAACGGCACCTAACAGCCCTCATTTGAACCTCAATAATTCCCTTTGCTGTATCTATAATTTCTCTCTGTTCAGATGTGAAATTGTAAATCGGCAAGTCATTCAAAGCGTTTAAAATGTCACCATACGTGTAGCAATTCTTTTTTAACTCTTCAATAAGTTCATCAGCAGCTTTATTTCGGGCAGCTACAAATTCATCTGGCTCTACCACACTCATAATACTTTTCAAAAACTCATGCTTTTTCTTTGCCTCGCTCATGCTATCCCTCCTTCATATTCTTTCTAAACTGCCACCGTACTCAAGCCGTTAACCGCCAATAGTTCTCCCTGAGATTTACCGGAAGCAGTTTACAGAGAATATAAAAAACGCCTTGATGTAACAAGACGTTTCATTTTGCACTTTATAAAATGATTTCAATTTTCACTTTGTCATAGTCTTCTATACACTCTTTAAGTAAAGTGTAAGCAACATAATTTTTATCTATTTTTTTAGTAGTTCTTCTGAAAAAAAATATCCACCATAAAATTATAACTACAAAAGGTGCTGTAACTGCAAATATAGCCGATTTAAAAATAGGTGTCATATCTAGGGAATTTATCATTTGTATTAACTGATCTTTTGTTATTTCTTTATCACCTATGTATTTATCTAAAAGGCCATTAAATAGATCCAATGAAGCTGTCACCAGTCCCACTGTAACTGAACTGAAAGCTGTTAATAACACCATAAAAAAAGAAAAAGGCTGAACAGTAAGGCTTTGGCTATCCTTAGCGATATTTATAGATCCTTCTATTCTGTTAAGCATTCTACGAATATCCTCTTTTTTGTGATCTTGAATGATTCTGCTCTGTAAAGCTTTTTCTGCATCCACAGTTAGATTATAAAATTTACCATATTTTTTTTTAAGATAGGTTAGTATTATTTTTGATTCGCCTAAATTTTTGGTCAATGTTATCACCCAATTTAGATTATCGACCAATTTATAGGAAATTTAATTCTTGAAGAAATTGTCGAACGATTATACAAAAAAGCACCCTTAGCTGCGGGTGCAATCAACGTTTCTTCTTATAGCCCTCAATATCTTTTCTCAAGAACAGGCGATCTCTATTTGTTGTTTTAATCGGCGTTAGTGTACCGTAGTCAACCAGCTGCTTAAGGTTCTGCCTGCTGCATCCAATAATCTGAATGGCTTCAGATGTCGTTATAACTTCTTTGTCCATGAAATCCCTTAGCTCGTCGATATTCTCAAAAACAAACTTAGTCATTCCGCAGGTTCCTCCATTTAAGGATAATATTAATGATGGTCAGTACCAGCCATATCAAAGCAAATACCATTGTTATAATGTCTAGGGTGTCTAAATTGCTGTAATCCTTATCCACAAATACGATCACAAACAGAATGAAAAATATAATTGTTGAGCCATCTACTAGTTTTTTCATATGCTTGAGCATGGAACACAAAGTGTTATAATAAGGCAAGGGGAATAATCCCCTCTGTGCTTATGTACGACGTTTCTTCTTGGCGGGAGAACGTCGTTTTTTGTTTTTGCTTTCCTTCAATTCCTTGATATTCTTGATCATGGTTGTGATTCCTGTAAGGATTGCAACCAGCCAAGCCAAGTCCCGAAGGATAAGCTCAACCATTTCCATGCTCTCTCAACACCTCCTTTCTATACTTTTATTATAACATTTATATTTACCACCGTCAATACAAAATTTGGTTTTATTTTCTTATTTTCGCTCCTTATGCTAATTGCTTTTTAAGATTGATCTCACACATACTCCGAGAGGAAGCCAAGTATAGCAAGATCGCACAATGAAATACGATAATACTATTCTCCCGATACGGACGCCTCAGACTAGCTGCTATCCAGGCTCAGAATGTTCCTCTCGTTTTGGCTTCATTCCTCAACACCTTTGTTCCGTATCCGAATTCGTCTTGATAAGGGAAAGACGCTTCTCCCGTATATTTCGA
This sequence comes from Bacillus sp. C28GYM-DRY-1, assembly GCF_030519405.1. NCBI lineage: Bacteria > Bacillati > Bacillota > Bacilli > Caryophanales > Bacillaceae > Bacillus > Bacillus sp. C28GYM-DRY-1. Next base: position 76,944 of record NZ_JAUMKF010000006.1, on the reverse strand, counting down.
TAAGTTTTATTTATCGTATTTCGTTGATAGGTTAAGTTTATCGAGATTTCAAACATAAATAGTCCCCCTTTTTGTCCCCTAAAATGTCCCCTGTTTTATCGGAAATTTGTCGACAAAAAAAGCACTCAGATAATTCCGAGTGCTGTGGCAATACGTAGAATGGCACGCTGTTTTATCTCATAATAGGTGTCCTTCTTCATGCCAAGTTCCATATAGATATGAATGTCTTTTGTTTGGCTGGCTGTTAAGTATTTTTTCTCAATGATCATCCGTTCTTCATCGTCCAGGCTGTTTTCTAACGCCCTTTCCATCTGTTTGACCTTCAATTCATTTAACATGAAAGAATCTCTGATAGAAGGAAACGGACTGATGCCAGCGTCAACCGATTCCTTTTTATTCTCAAGTTGTACTTTCAAAGCTCGATAATCTTTGAGTTCTTTGATCACGATTTTACGGACTGCCTTCAAATCCACAGGATGAAGGAATGAAAGTTGTTCTGTCACACCCGTCCTCCTTTCCTCTATTTTTCTTGTTCCCATTTTTGTATTCGGCTTTCCGTGAAGCAAACCCATATGAGAAGTGCAACTGAATTAAACATGAAGAGAGCAGCTAAAATATAGATGATCACTCTGCGCCCTCAACTTTTTTAGTAGTCGTAAAATAAAACATGCTAGTAAAATCCACATTGAAATCCTTTTTGCATTTCTCACAATCCATATCGAAATTACCTGACATATACCCTACATCGATCAAGTCCTCATATCCCATCAAATAATGGCAGTGAGGGCATTTTATGATGTCCACTGTCTCTGTCTCTTTTTTACTCACTCCGCACCCTCCAAAAGCTGAGGATCTTCATAAATGTTGCCAATGACTTCCACATAACCGTTAAAAAGTAAATCGCCCAGACCATTTTCTATTTTTGAAACGTTCCAAAATCCCCATTTAGTTAACCATTCAACTTTTCCTATACCGGTATCAACTCCGCCTAACTCTTCCGCGCCGTTAGTGACTTTCACAATATCTCCCTCATAAATTTCTCGATCGTTCTTGTCCTTAAATCCAGTGTATTGCATGATATTATAAGGTCTTTGATCCGGAGTAGATATAAATAACTCGTTAAAAGGAGCGTCCCACAAATCTTCATGTGTAAGCATCTTTTTCCAAACGATATCCCAGACCCGAAATTTAATTTCTCGCATTCTCCGTTTTCCTCCCACCATTATTTTTCTTTAATCCACATTCCAACGCATACAACATGGCTTTAAACTTGCTGTTCTCATAAGGACCGTATATTTTATTTTTCATAATCAATACAAACTCACGTTCGGTTTCAATGCATGCAAAATCCCCTAATATAAAGTTTCTGACTACACCCATTTATTTCACCCTCGATAGACGCTGCACGTCTGAAATGGTCATTTGGTGATCAGCTTCACGTACTGCCTCGGCAAATGTTTCAATGCCGGTATCCCATAAACCATGGCGCTCGATAATCTCAGAGAATTCCTCAACGTCATGCTCACGGATGCCCCAGCTGTCTGGATCAGTGGCAGCGCCGTATACAGTCACCCATTTACTTTGATCTTTCGGATCAGTCTCTTCCCATTCTTCTCGAGTAAAATGGCAAAGCTCATGATCTACCAGGGCAGCGCGCTGTTCCTCCGGCATCGTCTTCCATGCAGTCTTATTGATAAACACGAAAAGCATGTAATCCGTCATATGACGTTCGAATGCCGTACATTTTTTTGCTTTTCCTGCCCATTTGCTGTTACCCTCACGGAGATAAAAACCTATTTGCTGTTTAGCGTCTTTTAAATGTGGGTGGTGTTCATCAATTATGCTTTCAGCCAGCTGCCGTACTTCCTTCGATTCCTCAAAACCTACAAATGCCATGTTACTTCCTCCCTTTGATTGTTCTATTCAGATTTACACAAGTCCGCCTTTTAGCAATTCCCGAGCCATATAATGAAAGTGATGATAAATGTAATTGCCCGTAGCGTTAGGGCTAAGAAAAACAGTAGAAAAGCCGTAACGAACCTCAAATGTTTTTAAGCTGCCCAGCAGCGCTTTCGGTTCATACTTTGAACGATATTTTCCGTTCAGTATTTTTTGGTACCCTTCCAGGTCTTCCACAAGAAGAGTGAACGGATGCCTGGACGCCCGGATCAATTCATTTTCAAAACGAGAACGGTCTTTAATCGACTGCACCAACTCGTCCACTCCATTTTTCCGTTCAATGGCTGCATTCAAATACATATCACGACTGATTCCAAGTTCATCATTCTTAGGAATCATGGCCGAGTAATCGCCAGTTTTCATTCCTTTGAATTTAATTGCCACTTTCTTTTTACGGAGATAATCAAGAACATGCTGATTCTTTTGCTCTCTCGTATCCACAATAATGATCATGCTGTCCAGAATCTCTTTTAACTCAGTTTCCGAATAGTTATAGTGAATAATTGTCATGCTTTCTTCCCCTTAAAATACGACATGGCCCGATCATAGATTTCTACGGAAAGCTGGTCCGTTTCCTCGTTTTCATAATTTGAAACGGATTCCTTTAGCTCCCTCCAGCCGTTCTCCCAAAAGAGAACAAGCAATTTCATCACCTTCATAACTGATTCATAATCATGATTGAACCAGTCATCTATTTTTTTATTAATATCTTGATCAATGCCCATGAAATAATTAATGATTTTATCTATGGTCTGTTTCACATTATGTTCATGATCCGAGTATTCGCCTTTCAAATACCGGATAATTCGCTTTTTATATGATTGGACAAACGCCTCAAGCTCCGGATAGACTTTATCAGGATTCTCAATATAAAGATCGTTTCCATCCAGTATTAAAGGTGATCCCAAAAACGCCATATCAGAGCATATTTTTTTTGGATGCAAATTTTTCACCTCTAAGGGTTACTAAAGGGTTATCGAATTGAAATTTCAGTAACCCCTTAAAAACCCAGTCATATCAAGGGTTTGAACCCTATAGGGGTTATTGGGTTATCGAAGGTTACCTATTTTTCTATTAAACTCTATATACTTATATATATATTATTTTTTATATTTATTTTTCATGAGAACGGAACATAGAAATTCAGTAACCCTCAGTAACCCCTATAAATTACCAAAATCCAAAAACCCTTATATATCAACGTTTAGAGCCTCTTTCTGTTGATTGAAGTAACGTTATTTGGGTTACTTTTGTTATGAGATTCAGTAACCCTTTCAGTAACCCGCCATTCTTCAAAACTTCCACCGGCATACTTGTTCAATGTCAAACCGTGAATAAATGTTTTGTTTTTTGCGCCTTTTTCTTTTTTAAATCCCCTAATTTCTAATTGGCGATAAAAGGCTCGATTTTTTAATTCAACATCGTCATTCTCATAACACCAATCTTTGTACTCTTTATACAGTTCCTTTGCTTCAATCTTGGCTGCCTGATGAATGACACACTTTTCAGCAAGAAACGGAGCTAAGATGTCCATATCCTCCCGGTAACCTTCCGTTGCTTTTCGGATCACTTCTGGTTCCTTAAGTCCATCCTTCTGCCACTTCAAGCAGCCCTCTACTGCCCACCGGAGAATGCCAGGCATTTCTGCAGCAAGTTTCTGCGGAAGCTTTTTGTCCACTTTCTCTTTCGGAATGGTGACAGTGAACGGGACAAGCCGGATACGACGCCATATACCTTCATCGCTGCCCTTTACAATTGGTTTATGGTTTGTCGTAAAGAACACTTTAAATTCTGGTGTAAATTCAAAATACTCCTGGCGCAAGAAACGCGCGGACATCTTTTCGCCCCCGGTGATCTGCTTCACCAACGACTCAGAAAGCTGTTGACCTTCTTCACTCTCTACAGCCGACACAAAACGCGCCCCGTCGAGTCGGGCTATGTCATTGTTGATGCTGCTATCATTTTTCTTTTTTATGAATGTGTCGCTGTTCGTCTGCCGGCCATAATCGCCCAGCAGCTGCTGAACTGTATTGATAAACGTTGATTTACCGTTACGGCCATTACCAAACAGAAAGAACATGACTTGTTCCGTAGTATCCCCAGTCAATGAATAGCCAATTGCTTTCTGCATAAAATCAATAATTTCATTGTTTGGCTGCCCTTGTTCATCTATAAAAATGCTTTCTAAGAATGCCTTCCAATTTGGGCAGTCGGCATCCTTTTGATAAGCCACTGATGAAATTTTAGTGAATAGAAAATCACGATCATGTGGCAGCAGTTCCCCAGTCTTTAAGTCGATCACACCATTCTCACAATTAAACAGATATTTATGAGAGTCGAGCTCTTGTTTTCTTACAGCAACCATCGGCCGTGTATCCAATATAGTGTTCATTCGGATATTACGACGCTCACATTTTTTAGCCCAATCGTTAAGCAGCTTTTTTCTATAGCCGTCTTCTGTGGCCTTCGCTTCCCCGTAAATGGCCCGTAGAGTTTGGGCAGTTAATGCCTCAATCTGCCTCTTGCTGTCTTCCTCCCACATCTTCCCGTTCCAGATTAACCAGTCGAGCTCGTTACAGTATCTGATATTCTTGCCATGATAATATACAAGCCTTTCAGCGTTCCCTAGCTCAGTCAGATGAAAAACCGGTGGCGTGTCTATGATTTCCTCTGTGTCAGCAACATGTGAGGCCTGCGGCTGCGAGAAATACACTTCATACGGCTGCTCTTGCTGTCCCATCAAGTCTGATATTGTGGGACCAGTCGAGTAGATAGCTGCAGCAATAGTCATTTCTCCATATGTAGCCCCGTCGGCTGAGTGCTGCCGATCCCACTTTTCACGGAATAAATCTGATTCACGAAACATAGAATCCATTTTTGATGCGTCCTTGTCAGTCCAGAATGCCAAGTGATTACATAAAGCCATATCTGTGGAAGAATGATCGCCATTAATCAGCTGGCCGTTAAACAGGTCCTGAATGCTTTTTCCGTTTTTACTATTGAACATTCTTTCCCAAATTTCTTTATTTGAAAGGTTACTTATATCACTTGCTGATTGTGTTCGGTTGCTGGCCGGTTTTGCTTCTTCCTTCTCCGTCAGGTACTTATCAAAGATAGTTTTGATTTCTTCTGATCGTTCCTGAACAGGTCCCACCTCAAGACTGTTTCCAGTGAATGTGAAATATCGGCCATGCCTGTATACTTCCAGACCTTTATCTATATTTTTTCTCCCTGTGCCCGGTCCGCGTAATGGGAGCTTACCTTTCGCGATAATATGAACACCCTCACCACTTGGGGAGTATTCAGTATAGCTGCTGACCGTCTGGATGATTTCCTGAGCGAAAGGAGATAGAACACCGTCATTTACACAGTGATCTATATCTATTCCGATGAACGGATCATCTTTAGAAAACATGAAGCCGATGCCGTCATACTCCTGTTCATTGAAAAACTTCATGATAGTTGCAAAGGTGGACCAGGTTCTCTTATTGCTTGATTGAGCCATGCTGCCGTCAATCTGATATGGCACTTTCGTTTTTTTGCCGTTACGCTCTTCCGAACGCCATAGAATCCACTGAGGGGCGTTTTTTAGCTCTTGCGGTATATTTTTAAAATCGTACATGTATTAACTCCCCTTTAAAAACGAGGGAGCTATACACTCCCTCAAATGTATTTCTTGCGATCAAAATGGTACATCGTCATCGCTCACTGTAATTGAGCCGGTATCCGGCGCCGGCGCTTCTGACGGCTTAAACGCTTTGACTTCTGGATATTTTTTGCCGTTATGCTCTCTTTCTCCGACAACTAGGCGGATCGGTTTATTGAGGAAAGCATTGGCCCATTCAATATGATCCTTAAATTTCATTCCGTTCGGGAAGCCCGCGGCCTTTGATGCTTGATGAAATCTCCACATTGCATTCTCTGTAACAGTGAAATTGTCGTATAGGATTTTCTGGCCCTGGCATGCCTGCTCAACGTCAGAACGGATTTCATAGTCCACGACAAGTCGCTTATTTCCGGATGAAGCTGCTGTTTTTTCCTCAAAATTAATAACCGTTGCCTCATATTCTCCTGGTTTAATTGGTTCAAAAGCTTCGCCTTTGCTGTGGTCTACTGTGAACATATTTAATTCCTCCAATTTTTGTTTTATTTGCCGTTTAGTACAGCTACAAGATTTTGAGTAATTGAATCCACTACATGCGGATCGGTGATGTCTTCATTTCGCAAATCATAAATTACACTGTCTATGCCACTATTCAATCTATCAATCTCTGAAATTAACCAGGGCACATCAGATATGGTCGCATGCCCCCGAATCTCTTCGAGTTTTGAATTATTTTTCACTTGGCTCACCTCCAAGTACGCTGTTTAATCTATCAATAGCAGCATTAGCAAGTTTAATATTCCATTGTTCAAGCTTCTGATTCGCTTTGATCTGGAACTCCTCAATCATTTGCGCAGCCTTTTCGTTGCCTTCAATCATCATTTTGATGTGAGTAATCAAGCCGATGCGTTCTGTTTCTTCCTCCGCCTTTACGTCAATGCCAAGCTCAAGCCACTGATAAAGTTTGCGGCCGACTTCCGGATTTAGTTTGATTGAAGATCCCTCAAACATCCGCGTATTGTCTTTTGACGTCTCAGCCATATGATCAATATCAATATTGAAGTTGAGCATAAACTCGTATTCCATTTCATCTTTCTGTACAGGTTTTGTTCCAACCTTACGCGGAGCCATTTTGCCGTTATTATCAGGCTCCACTACATACTCCGTTTTTGTTCTCAATGTCGCCAAGATGTGAACGTCATTTTGTGTTAACGTCTTAATGAGTTTGGTTGTTTCCGGCGCAAGTTTGCCCCAGTTTTGAAACGAGTTGCCGGACATGCTGCCATGTGTTTCAACTATTCCGCCTTCACCCTGCCAGTTGTGTGAGAGTGAATCAATTACGACAACTTCGGCACCGGCGTTCTTAATTGCTTCGACTGCCATTTGATATCGTTCTGTCGTATACGGCGGTGTAAAATCAATATGCTTAAAGCTACCGATGCGAATTTCATCAAACTGTAAATTAGCGTACAGTTTTGCGCGTCGGTGCTCAGTATCGACAACGCCGATCTTTGACCAGATTTCCTCGTCGTTTGCTTCTGGATATGCCTCACGCATCATTCCGTAAGCTACCAGAAGGGCGCCGGCCGTCTTACCGGAACCACTCGGACCGATAAAACCCACAATTGCTTTTTCCTTTTCACGCTGCGCGTCTGTTACTTGAAACATCCCTTACACCTCCACTTTGAAGCTGACTGTTTCCGGCTGCACTTCTACGCCCGGGACAGCTTGCCCATTTGAATCTATTACTATTGGTTTACCTTCAAGCTCGGTGACAGTGAGTGTCTTTTTAAGATCCCCCCATGCCACAGACTCTTTTATAAACTCTTCCATACCGGCATCCTTCACATGCTGCAGAAGTTTTTCCTTGTCCACTTCTTTAGGTGCTGCCTTTGTTGTCCGGCTTTTAGATTTCCCATAAGGTGTGGAAAGTGTTTTTGCCTTCGGGTCTTCCTGAAGCTGCTTTGTATGATAGACACTCACCAGGTTTTCAAAGAATGAAAGACTGTCTGCTAAAGGCTTAAGCTCTTGCCTTTCCCATTCTTCAATACGTTGCTTTTCTGTAGCTGCCAGTGCTTTGATTTCCTTTTCCTGCGACTTTAGTGCAGCAATTTTCCGGAAAGCCCAGTTCAGGCTGTTCATATCAGTGATTTCAAACTGTGGACGGTTCCCCGGCAGTTCGCCATTGTTAATTTCATTTAATTCAAAATCCTGCAATGGATTCATATGAGACACCTTCCTCTATTTGATTTTGTTGAGAGTTCCATTTAAAATGAAGTTGCTTGTTTGTTTTTAGTCCACATTGCCGTGTGGGCTTTTTTTATTTATTTCTTCATCGGCATCCTCTTCCCGATCCCGGTCATACTGCAGATACTCTTTTGGATAGCCGTAACGGTTAATTTCTGTTATGATTGGATGCTCAAGATTCATATACTGGCCTCTTTACGATTGAGACATCAAGACCTTTACTAAGAAATTGAGTTGCAATTTCATGTAGCTGAACGACTTGTTCAGGATGATGCATCCGTTTGATTTCCTTGAACATTTCAGCAGCTGACAAACAGAGATCAATACATTCATCGAAATTGTTGTCCTCTATTTCATCTGGAAGCAATTCGTTCAGCAGAAACTGTGCGGATGCCAATTTACGTTTAGCTTTTTCCTTATCTGATTTAAGAAATTGATTTAGATTCATGCTTTTACTCCCTTCATTTCTAAATAGACATGACAACATTTGACCATTTGTTTGTTAGAGAAATGAGCAATTTTAAATCTGTTCTTTTTGATCATCTTTTGCTCAAATTCAGCGAAGAAGGCTGCAAGTTCAATTGCCTTTTCCCTCTGCATTTGAATCCCCTCCTTTCTCCAAGGCTTCTTTTTCAAGCAACCTTGGAACTGATAGCTTCATAAAAAACTCATAAAGCTTGTCTTCTACATGTGCCGGAAGCTCTTTCATATCCACCCTCCTTAACTACTTGTATTTCCGTCATTTTTAACACATTTAAATCCAGATTTATAAAAATCGCTATTCTGGAAAGTGTCTTTGTGCTCGGCAGATATCTTCCGTTTTCGATGTCAGAAAGGTAAGTCCTAGACAGGCCCAGCGCCTTCGCCATTTCTGTCTGCTTCAAGTGCCTTTCTTTCCTTTTATGCTTGATTAAAGCTCCAAGCTTTTTCCCATCCAGCATGTTTATCACCTCCCGTTAAGGTATGGCTAAATTGTATGGTATTCACGACATTTTGTAAAAGTCGAAAAATGACGAAATTCAAGCATTTTAAAGATTCAGAGAGCATTCAGCTTGTATTTCCGTCATTTTGCTAAAAAATACTTGTATTTCCGTCATTTTTAGTATTGTATTTCCGACATTTGGGTACTATAATTGTGTCATACTAAACGACACGCGACACAATGGGAGCTTTTTAGGCCTTACTGTGTTGTAAAGGAGATAATTATAAATGACTGTAGGGCAGAGAATTAAAGCTATTAGGAAGGAACGGAAGTTAACTCAAGTACAACTGGCTGACAAGGCAAATCTTTCTCGTTCATACCTTGCAGATATTGAAAGAGATAGATACAACCCCAGCCTTTCCACGTTGGAATCTGTAGCAGGAGCACTTGGTGTGCAGGTCTCTGCAATTGTTGGTGAAGAAAACCTCCTAAAAGAAGAGACTGAACAATATAACGCTAAAGATGAAATGGACATTGCAAAGCGTATGGAGGAAATAAGAAGAGATTTAGAGAACTCGGACGGACTAAGCTTCTCTGGCGAGCCTATGAGTCCCGAAGCCGTTGAGTCTCTCATGGAAGCAATGGAGCACATCGTTCGTCAAACACAAAGAATCAATAAGAAATACACACCAAAGAAATACAGAAAAGACGATCAAGAATAGGGGGCCTTATACTTTGATAAAAGCAGCTGTGCAAAAACTAATTAAAAAGTATAAAACCAGTAATCCTTATGAACTTGCATCATACCTAAATATTAATGTCATTCAATGGGACTTACACCATGAAATAATGGGGTTTTATAAATACGACAAAAGAAACAAATACATCGTTATCAATTCAAACTTAAGCCAAGGTAAAAAAATATTTGTCTGCGGTCATGAACTTGGGCACGCACAATTACACCCTCGTGCTAATACCCCATTCATGAAAGAGCATACACTTTTTTCAGTTGAAAAAGTGGAAGTTGAGGCAAATACATTTGCAGTTGAACTTCTTCTTCCTGATTGGGTTATAAGCCAGTACAAAAATACAAATTTTACCCTAAAAGACGTTGCTGTGATGAATGGGGTGCCTGCAGAGCTAGCGCATTTAAAGGATTTATCTGAGTTTAAAAATTTTTAACCTCAAAACAGAACATATGTTTCTAGAAAGGAGCTTCACTTGAATCTAATGGAGGAAAGCAACCAAAAGAGTGTCGGGATATACGTTAGGGTTTCGACAGAAGAGCAAGCAAAGGAAGGCTATTCAATAGCTGCCCAAAAGGAAAAACTAAAAGCCTATTGCGTTTCCCAGGGATGGGCAAACTATAAATTTTATATAGACGAAGGAAAATCAGCTAAAGATATACATAGACCGTCACTGGAATTAATGCTCAGACATATAGAACAAGGCATAATTAACACAGTTCTAGTCTATAGGCTCGACAGGCTGACTCGGTCTGTTCGTGACCTCTACTCTCTTTTAGACTACTTTGACAAGTATAATGCCGTTTTCAGGTCCGCCACTGAGGTCTATGATACGGGGTCAGCAACTGGCCGTCTTTTTATAACGTTAGTTGCTGCCATGGCTCAATGGGAAAGAGAGAATTTAGGGGAACGGGTGAAAATGGGCCAAGTCGAAAAGGCTCGACAGGGACAATATAGTGCTCCTGCCCCTTTTGGTTTCACAAAAGAAGGCGAGTACCTGGTCAAGAATCCTCAAGAGGGGGAAATACTCTTAGATATGATTGATAAGATCAAAAAAGGTTATTCACTTAGAGAATTGGCAGACTATCTCGACGAATCTGATGCTATGCCTAGAAGGGGATATAAATGGCATATAGCCTCTATACTCGTAATGTTGAAAAATCCGGTACTGTACGGCGCTTTTCGGTGGGGTGAGGAAATAATTGAAGATGCTTTTGAGGGCTATATCTCTAAAGAGGAATTTGATCAGCTACAAAAAATATTACACGACCGGCAAAATTTTAAGAAAAGAGAAACCTACTCAATTTTCTTATTCCAAACAAAAATAATCTGCCCAAATTGCGGAAATCGGCTTACAAGTGAGCGCTCTAAGTATTTCAGGAAAAGAGACAGTAAACACGTTGAAAGTAATCATTATAGGTGCCAAGCTTGTCTTTTGAATAAACGCCCCACTATTGGGGGCAGTGAAAAAAAATTTGAAAAAGCTTTAATTGAGTATATGCAGAATTTAAAACTTAAGCGTGTACCGAAAATACCGGAAGAGAAACAAAAGGACTATGAAAAGCTTCATCAAAAAATAATCAGTATTGAAAAACAAAGAAAAAAATATCAAAAAGCTTGGTCTATGGATTTAATGACAGACCAAGAGTTCGAACAGTTGATGTCAGAAACTAAAGAAGCTCTACAAAAAGCAAATGCTGAACTCGAAAAAGAGCAGATTTCCCACCCCCCTAAAAAGCCTATTGATATTGAACGAGCTAAAGAGCTAGTAAGGATGTTTAAAGAAAACTGGTCTGTCCTTACTAGTGAAGAGAAAAGACAATTTGTCCAAGAAATGATAAAACAAATTGAATTCGAGAAGAAAGACGGTAAAATCAAGGTTTTAGACATTCAATTTTATTAGTATTTATGTAAAGTATGAGCAGACAAAATGCTCCTGGGTTAAAAAGCGCATATCTTCCATGACAAGATTTGCGCCGTCTTCCGGGGAGCGAATGACGAAATGTTCTTCGTTGGCTAAATTATGAATACGGCTTCCAAGCTCAACTGCCGCCAGTATTTGGACCGCTTTTACCATACCGATTCCCCGGATGCTTGACAGCTCTTCAACCGATGCTTCTTTCAGCAATCGAAGTCCGTCAAAAGAGCGCAGCAACCGGTTTGACAGATCCATAACAGATTCGTGTTTCGTTCCTGTCCGTAACAATATAGCCAATAGTTCATGAGTCGCTAAGTTCTCGGCTCCGACTTTCAGGAGCCTTTCTCTTGGCTTTTCTTTCGATGGGAAATCTCTGAGTTTTAATGGCAGATGATGTATGATCAAGCACTCCTTTTCTTTCCCTTCCCGTTTATAGAACCGTCATGCCTTTATATTAAAATGGCGAAGAACTCTCATCGTTTTTGATATAGGAAGGCCCATGACTGAATAATAATCTCCGTCTATTTTCTTTACAAAAAGCGCGCCTCTTCCTTGGATGCCGTATGCACCTGCTTTATCCATCGGCTCTTTTGTTTCTATATAAGTCCAAATCTCTTCTTCATTGAGGGGCCAAAACGTAACTTCGGTCTTATCATAAAAAGTCTCGCTGTGATTTTCGGCTTGTATGCTGACCGCGGTAACCACTGAATGACTTCGGCCTGAAAGCCTCCGCAGCATAGAAGCAGCTTCTTCTTGATCTTTCGGTTTGCCAAGGCATTCTCCGTCCAGGCATACCATTGTATCAGCGCCGATAACGATTGCATGCGGGTGGAGATCAGCTACAGCCTTAGCTTTTTGTTTTGCCAACCATTGGACGTTTTCTTCAGGTGAAAAGTTTCGATTTAATTTTTCCTCTACTTCACTGACAATAATAGAGTAGGGCAGCTGGAGAAGATCGAGGAGTTCTTTCCTGCGCGGAGATTGTGATGCAAGTATTAGTGGTTTAGTCATGTTCGTCATCCTTTCAGGGTTTGCTTAAGAAAAAAAGATACTCGTTTATCCTACCAAATCAAGAGGCTTGTCACAATTTCAGAAAAATAACTTTTTCATGACAAATTGAAAAAAGCCTGTCACTAAAGGACAAGGCTCAGGCACTTCCTCTTATTTAATGACAGCTAACAGCTGCTGCTGAGCCTTCCATCCGGCTTCAGCATTTGGGTTCTCTAATTCCTTTAATGCCTGCAAAATCGCTTTTTTCTCTCCTGATGCTTCTGTTTTACCAAGCGACTTTTCTATTTTCTCTACACTCGCTTTTGTAATATCTTCGCCGAGAATCGCCTTTGCTGCAAGCTCCGCTGTTTCCTTGAAGGAATCTGTCATATCTGACTCTATTGATAAGGAAAGCTCCTTGCCACCCCAGGCTTCAAAATCGCTGTCGATTAAAAGCTGCCCTAGCTGCTGTGACACGTCCTTATCACTGGCTAAGCCTGCGATGACATACGTATACCCGTCATCCTTTGACAGTGACACGGCGGAATAACCTTTTTTGGCCAGTTGTTCTGTTAATGTTTCGGCACCCTTTTCATTTGAGAATTTTCCGGCTTGTACAGCGTACGTTTTGTATGTACCTTGAGCTGGTGCCGCCTGTTTTTCTGCGCCTGAGCTTTGTTTATCAGCAGAAGTATCTCCGGCTTTTGCCGTTTGGCTGCCCAGGGATTCATCTAAAGAGGCTGGTGCAGATGCTTCTTTATTGCCCGAGATGTTCAACGCGAATAAGCCTAATCCGGTGCCTATGACAGCTGCAAAGGCAATCGTCGCCGCCACTCTTTTTACCGGCTTGGCCGCCCCGGCCTTTCCTTTTGCATACAGCTTTGTTTTTTTCTTTTGATAAGGCGGAACGACTTTTGGATCCTCTTTAAACACCTTGTCCTCTTCTGAATCCCAGTTAAATTCATCTTCATCGGGATGTTCTTGGGATGCTGCGACCTCCTGTTCTACCTTTCTCTTTTCCTCCCAATTTGAAAATGTCATATTTTTATCCGTTTCAGTCTCAGGCGTTTCTTGTTCGTAAACCGTCTCTTCTTTTCCATTAATCGTCACCTTGAGGGCTTTTTCTGCGGCTTTACTGTTTTTTTTATTCTTCCTTTTTTTCAATTCCGCTTCCTCCCTTCATTTGCTTGACCGTTCTTGTCAGCTTTTCATGCTACACACTTTAGCACAGGCGAAAAAAAAAAGAACAAGACTTTTGTCGTCTTGTCCAAAAACCGTTCGTCAAATTTTTCAGCGGTCAGACCAATGCCATTTTCATATAAAAAGAAATAATAGAGTCACCGTATAAATATGCTAACATGCTCCCAGCCGCAATTGCGGGGGCAAAGGGAAGCGGCTGCCTTTTGGCGAGTCTTCCAGTCAGAACAGCTGCCGCTCCATACAATGCACCTATCAAAACAGAAAAGAAAAAGGCAGCTGCCAGCATTTTCACACCAAGCATATAGCCAATCACTGCAAATAGTTTAATATCTCCTCCCCCTATTCCTCCATGGGTGATTGCGGCAATTAAGGCTAGGAAAAGAAATCCGGCAACTGCACCTAACAGACTGGCATACCAGGAATCAAGCGGAGAAATCAATCTTGCTGCCGCCAAAAAGGGAAGAAAGAAAATCAAGATTCGATTTGGAATCAGCATAAAATGAATATCTGTCACTGCAACAATGATGAGAAGAGAAATAAACACCACAGCAGGAAATAGTTCCGGAGATGAGCCAAAGCGTATTCCTGCAGCGGCAAATAAACAAGCTGTCACAAGCTCGGCCGCGGGATACATAAAAGAAATTCTATGTCCGCAGCTTTTACATTTGCCCTTTTGGAAAAGGAATGACAGGATGGGAATTAATTCTGCCACGGTTAATGTCCGCTGGCAAAACGAACATGCCGAACGGGGCTTTATAATGGATATATGTACGGGGATACGGCACCCGGCCGTATAATAAAATGAACCAAGGATCAGCCCGAGGAGAAAAAGAATGAAAAGCATAGACAACACACCTTTACAAGATACTGGTATGGATTGTAGCAAAGTGAGCGGGCTGAACTCTAATTGGGAATATTCAATTTTACACATAAAAACCCCGGCAGAATTTCATTTTCGATACTGCCGGGGTTTGACGCGTTTATTTCAACCTTTTACGAATGTCAGAGATAAAATAAAGTGATCCAGTAATCAGCACAATTTCATTTGAGTCCTTTTTGTTTTCTATGAATTCGAGCACATCACCCGGATCTTCACTCCAGCTTTTATTGCTGATTTCACTTGCATCATATAGATCTTTTGCGAGAGAAGCACGCGGGAAATCAAAAGAAGCAAAATGAATCGCATGGGCTATGGTTTCCAATCTTTTTATCATATCGTGAAACGGTTTGTCCTTTAACGCGCTAAACACCACAGAAATGCGGGAATCAGGAAAACGCTGCTTCATCGTTTCCACCAGCTTTTCAACGCCTTCTTCGTTATGCGCACCATCTAAGTATACCGGCGGATGTTCCTGAACAAGCTCTAACCGCCCCGGCCAAGCAGCCTTTACAAGCCCGCTTCTTAACGCCTCATCATTGATACGTGCAATGTTCTCTCTATTAAGCCACTCAGCAGCCAAAATGGACAAAGCCGCATTTTGCCTTTGATGTGTGCCAATCAGAGAGAGCCGAATATCTTCATAACACTTCTCAGCCGTTTTGAATGAAAACTGTTCTCCCGCAGGCAGAGCCTCTTCATTGAAAATAACACATGTATCATGTAATGACTGGAACGGCGCAGCATGTCGTTCAGCTTCATGACGAATAACCTGTAAGGCTTCCGGCTGAGTAACAGCTGTAACCATCGGTATACCTTCTTTAATAATTCCGGCCTTTTCCCCAGCAATTTCTTCAATGGTGTTTCCCAAAATGTTCATATGGTCGTGTCCGATGCTTGTGATTACAGTTAAAAGCGGTTCAACTACATTCGTAGAGTCAAATCTCCCCCCCAGACCTGTTTCAAAAATAACAAAGTCAACCTTATGAAACTCTGCAAAATATAAAAATGCACATGCCGTCATAATTTCAAATTCTGTCGGCTGTCCGTATTCCGTTTGATCAAGCGCTTCAACGTGCGGTTTAATCTGATTGACGAGTGCTGTCCATTCCTCATCTGAAATCGGTGTCCCGTTAACGCTGATCCGTTCATTAAACGTAATGATATAAGGTGATGTAAACGTTCCAACCGTATATCCGGCTTCTTGCACCATAGAACGGATAAAAGCGACAGTTGATCCTTTACCGTTTGTTCCTGCGACGTGGAACGCACGGATTTTCTTTTCAGGATGCCCTAACCGCGCCATCAGCTGCTCCATTCGGCCGAGTCCGGGCTTGACTCCGAATTTCAGCCGCCCGTGAATCCAGCTGCGCGCTTCTTCATATGCAGTAAACAATGATAATCCCCTCTTTTATAAGACAAGGCGGTTTCTCTGGAAACCGCCCCGGCTTTTCATTAGCCCTTTAGCTCAGCCATTCGTTTTTGAACAGCGTCACGCTTTGCCACATAATCTTTTTCTTTTTCACGTTCTTCATCAATTACGTGCGCAGGCGCTTTTTTCATAAATCCTTCATTTCCAAGTTTCTTTTGGACGCGCTCGACTTCTTTCGTCAGCTTATCGAATTCTTTTTGCAGGCGGGCAATTTCTTCATCAATATTAATTAAGCCTTCAAGCGGAAGAATAACCTCTGCCCCTGAGACAACAGCCGTCATCGCTTTATCAACAGCCTCGATACCCGTGCCGATTTTTAGCACGCTCGGATTCGTAAAGCGTTCAACATATGAGCGGTTCGCTTCGAGACGGTCTGCTATTTCGTCTGTGCTTGTTTTAATATACAGTTCAACCTGCTTGCTCATTGGCGTATTGACTTCACTGCGGATATTACGCACAGAACGGATCAGCTCAACAAGAAGCTTCATGTCAGCTGCCGCTTCAGTATCGTTATGCTCCGGTACTACAACAGGCCATTGGCTTACTGTAATCGATTCCCCTTGATGAGGAAGGTGCTGCCAAATTTCCTCCGTTAAGAATGGCATAAACGGATGAAGCAGGCGCATCGTTTGATCCAGTACGTAAGCAAGGATGGAACGGGTTGTTTTCTTAGCCGCTTCGTCTTCTCCGTAAAGCGGAAGCTTCGCCATTTCAATATACCAGTCACAGAAATCATCCCAAATAAAGTTATATAAATGACGTCCGACTTCACCAAATTCATATCGATCAGCAAGCTGAGTCACATGCTCAATCGTTTCATTTAATCGCGTTAAAATCCACTTGTCAGCTACTGATTTTTCGCCTGACAGATCAAGCTCATCGTATGTCATGCCGTCCATGTTCATTAATGCAAAACGGGAGGCATTCCAAATTTTATTGGCGAAATTCCAAGTCGATTCCACTTTTTCATAGCTGAAGCGCAGATCTTGGCCAGGAGAGCTTCCAGTCGCAAGGAAATAACGCAGAGAATCAGCTCCGTACTTGTCAATGACATCCATCGGATCAACACCGTTTCCAAGAGATTTACTCATTTTTCGGCCTTGCTCGTCACGGATTAAGCCATGGATTAAAACATCTTTGAACGGGCGCTCGCCTGTAAATTCAATGCCTTGGAAAATCATGCGTGACACCCAGAAGAAAATGATGTCGTACCCTGTCACGAGAACGTCTGTCGGATAGTAGCGTTTAAAGTCTTCAGCCGTTACATCAGGCCAGCCCATAGTGGAGAAAGGCCAGAGCGCAGAACTGAACCATGTATCCAGTACATCTGTATCCTGCTCCCAATTTTCGCTGTCCTCAGGCGCTTCAAGCCCGACATATAGCTCACCTGTTTCTTTATGATACCAAGCAGGAATACGGTGGCCCCACCACAACTGACGTGAAATACACCAGTCGCGGATGTTTTCCATCCAGTGTAAATACGTTTTTTCAAAACGGTCAGGCACAAAGTTGACTTTTTCTTCTTTCTTTTGCAACTCAATCGCTTCATCAGCAAGCGGCTGCATGCGCACAAACCATTGGGTAGAAAGATAAGGCTCAACTACAGCCCCGCTTCGTTCACTATGCCCGACAGAATGCATATGATCCTCGATTTTGAAGAGAACACCTGCTTCCTGTAGATCTTTAACAAGCTTTTTGCGGCATTCAAAGCGATCCATGCCTTGATATTGCAGTGCATTTTCGTTCATTGTGCCATCTTCATTCATGACAAGAATGCGTTCTAAGTTATGGCGGTTGCCAAGTTCAAAGTCGTTTGGATCATGAGCAGGCGTAATTTTCACCGCACCTGAACCAAATTCCATATCAACGTAGTCATCACCGACAATCGGAATTTCACGATTTACAATCGGCAGGATCACCGTTTTTCCGATAAGATGCTTGTAGCGCTCATCTTCAGGATGAACGGCAACCGCTGTATCACCGAGCATCGTTTCAGGACGTGTCGTTGCAATTTCAATTGAACCTGAACCGTCAGCGAGCGGATAGCTCATATGATAGAACGCGCCTTGAACATCCTTGTAAATGACCTCAATGTCGGATAGAGCTGTTTTTGTCGCAGGGTCCCAGTTAATAATATATTCCCCTCTGTAAATCAGGCCTTTTTCATAAAGCTTAACGAATACTTCGCGAACCGCTTTGCTTAAGCCCTCATCCAGCGTAAAACGTTCACGGGAATAATCAAGGCCAAGCCCTAATTTCGCCCACTGGCTGCGAATAAAGTCAGCATACTCTTCCTTCCACTTCCACGTTTCTTCGAGGAATTTCTCGCGGCCAAGATCATAGCGGGATTTGCCTTCTTCACGAAGTTTCGCTTCCACTTTAGCCTGTGTCGCAATGCCGGCGTGGTCCATACCCGGAAGCCACAGCACATCATAGCCCTGCATGCGTTTCATTCTTGTTACAATGTCTTGCAGCGTTGTGTCCCACGCGTGTCCAAGGTGAAGTCTTCCTGTTACGTTTGGCGGCGGAATAACAACAGAATACGGCTCTTTTGTCTGGTCATTGCCCGCTTCAAAAAATTTGCCTTTTAGCCAAAAATCATATCGGTCTTTCTCAACAGCTGCCGGATCGTATTTCGTCGGCATTGTTTGTTCATTCGTCTCCATCATAACCCTCCAACATGTTTTAAAAATGGCTGAGAACGAAAAAAGAGCTCTTCATCCCTGTAAAAGGACGAAAAGCTCTTTCGCGGTACCACCTTTTTTCATGAACTTTATCAGTTCATGCACTTATAACGGATAACGGGTGTTTCCCGAATTTCTCTACTCTTCTTTCAAGAAATTATGCTCCCGGGCGACCTTCCAATCAGACAACATAAGAAGCCTTTCAGCAAACGGCTTCTCTCTCTGCATGCGTCTTTTTTGTACTCTTCCCGTTCTAAGCAGGTGTATTTATCAGCTCATTATATACTTTATTTATGTTCTTTATTATAGTAAAAGTGTTTTTGATTCGTCAATCATCTTTTCCAAAAACGCCACTTTCTATACTGATAGGCAGGCACCTATTGCCCAAGTTTACATATGATGCTTGTAAATGCGCAGAGGAGGATGCACCGTGAAGAAACGTTTCAGCTCTTATTCGCTACCGCCGTGGGTTAGGCAAATTCGGCTTGTATCCGCACAAGTGATTATTCCCATTACAATTTTCCAAGGAATTAGAACCATTTTCTTCCCAACAACCTTTGATGTTTTGCTGCTCGCAATCCTAATCTTATTGGCTTGCGCTCTTCATTTAGAATGGATATAAACAAACAAGTCCGCGCCATTAAGACGTGGACTCGTTTTCAGCCTGGAATTTTTTCTCTTGTTCAGTCTGATGAATTTTCATCACAAACGGCTCTATATTTTTCATTTGCCAATAGGCCTTTAATAATTGCGTACATTCATTTTTTTCATGCTGTCTTACCCCGTTTTGATAACGGTTCAGCACCTTGTACATGGCTGCCGGAAACGCCATATAGCTGAGAAAAAGACTGACTTCCGCTTCACGTAAAGGGAATAATTTCGTGTATGCATAAAACCATTCAACGCATTCCGGACAAGCTTTCGGAATGCCTCTGAACATTTTTGTATAAAAGCCGAGTAAGTCGTTTTGCGGCGGACCGACAGACGCTCTTTCGAAGTTTGTGAAATACCCGGTCCCTGTATCATTATACAGAAAATGGTGAATGGACAGGCTGCCGTGGTTCATCACAACCCTTGAGTCATTCTTCTCTTTTGCTGACTCATACCAATCCTCCAACCGCTCCAGCGCAAAATTCACCGCCGAAATGGTTTCTGAAAAATAGGTTACGGCCTGAAGTTCAAAAGGGGAAAGGTACCATTCCTTCTCCGCTCTGTCTACAAACTGTTCATAAAAAATTTTATCATGTTCCCACTTTTTTTTCGTTTGTCCGAAATAACGTTCAATATCATCACGTCTGATCTTTATTTCCTGCGCGGTTCTCTCATGTAGGCGGGCTGTTTCTCTAAATAAATAAGCATGTTTCTGATCCTGTTCTTCCTCCTGGTCAAATTGAAGCCAAGGCATTAAATAATAGGAATCTCCGGATTGTATACCTTCTGAGAAAAACTCACCGCTATTTGTTCTGTAAACAGGAACAAATGAACGAAAACCTTTTTCCTCAATCGCCACCATATGGTCTGTAAACTGTTTGCTGCGAGCTGATTTCAATTTTTTCAGGGCAAATGCGCCATAGTCTGTATACACTTTCCACACACGAGGACTGACAGGCTCAATAAACTGAGCAGTCAGTCCGTATTTCTGAAGAACCGATTGGGTATCTTCCATTCCATTCACCACATTTTCCGATCAATTACGGCTTATGCATGGCTGTTGTTATATTGAGGAATATAGAGGATCTGTCCTGCTTTCAGTTCATCGTCTATGGCTAAAGAATTCATTCTGATCAGCTGCTGGGATGTGATTTCATACCGTTCGCATAAACGTTCGATCGTATCTTCCTGCTGGACAATGCATATTTTCATTCTCGAAAACTCATCCTCTTCTCTCGTAAAAAGTTTTGTTAAATAAAGAGAATTATCACTTTCCTTTGTTTGAGGTTCCTTCGTTTCAGCAGCAGGAGCAACCCTAGGAACAGCATTCGCTTCCTTCCTTTCAGTCTCTGAGTTATCAGGCAGCTGGAAGGATTGAAGAGCTGTTTCTTCCTCAGGCTCTTCAGCCGGTGGTATTTTTCTCACTTCAATTTCAAAGCTTTCTTCCTCTTTTTCTTCCTCTTCCAGCAGCTTAGGCGCTGAATAAAAAGAATCCTCCTCTTCATGTTCGGGCAGGAAGGTGCGATATGCCGGTGCAGACTCTTCTTGAGGTGCCTCTTCCGAGCTTGCTTTTTGCTTGAAATGAAGCTGTAAAGCGGTTTCGCCATTCTCCATATATGGAGCTGAGGCTGTTTTCTTCTCTTTGCTTTCTTCTATGGAGAGGTCAGCCTGAGATTCAGCCTCGAGAGCTTCTTTCGCTGCTTGACGAAGCGCGGTTTCAGCATGTTCTGGTTGAGCTGTTACTTTCTCTTCATGACGTAGTGCAGGCTCAGCATGCTCCGGTTGAGGCGCTTCTTCCACCTCTTGACGGAATTCATGATCAGCGTGCTCCGGTTGAGCCTTTTCTTCCTCTTCTTGACAGAGTGCGGGCTCAGAGTACTCCGGCTGAGCTGCTTCTTTCTCTTTTTGACGGTATTCAGGCTTCGCTCGTTCCGGTTGAGCCGCTTCCTCATTTGGAACCTCTTGGCGGAACGCAGATTCAAGAATAGGAGACCCAGGAGTTTCTACTTCTTCCTTTGATATCACAGTCTCTGCATATGGTTCAGCTTCCAAAGCAGGCGATCCTTCTGCTCCAGAATCTTTACGAAGATTATCCTCCGCTGGAGGGTCCGCTTCTTTACGAACATCTGCTATTGCAGATACTGGCTCTGGCGTTTCATTTTCTGCTTTAACGATCTCTTGAATTCCTATTTCTGAAGCATAAGCTTCTGGCTCAGCTTCTTCTGTTTCCGATTCTTCACGACTCTTTGCTTCCTGCACCAGTAGCTCTGGCGGCTCGGTTTCCTCTTTCACATCTTTTCGCGCCTTCGATCCTGAAGCGACTGATTCCGGCGGCACAGATTCTTCTTTTTCTATTTCCATTTCTTCACGGAGCCCCGCTTTCGATACAAAAAGTTCTGGCGGTTGGGCTGGCGTTTCATCCTGCAAAACTGCTTCCGCTCCCGAAGGTGAACCCGTTTCTACTGCACTTTGTATCGGCGGCTCTGAAATCTCTTCCCCTTCCCCTATGAATGCCGCAGGAGACTCATATAAAGGAATCTCTGGCTCTTTGTCTGCCGTATCATCTAAAAGCCCTTCGATCGCTAAATCAGCTTGAATCGTTAAAATGCGAGAATCCGTTAATTGATAGTCAAATGCGTCAATAAAGACGAAGACATCCTGTAAATGGCTCACTTTATTTTTCGGAATGGTAATATCCACAGGAAAACAGTGAGTCAGTTCTGCGCTTCCATCCTCTCTCTTTCTGACTTCTTCAACAAACCGCTTATCAGTATAAAACTCATCGGTATGTTTGTTTTGATCTATGTTGTACTCACCTGTTAGTTCAAGCGATCCTCTGATTGATACATAATCATTTACTTCCTGAACCCTAATGTCAGGATCTAATGAAATAGAAAGCAGTTCAGAAACTTCCTGTCCTTTTTGGAAACAGATCGATTCTTCTACAGAAAATTGCAATCGATGATTTTGCGGCAAGTTCATATCCTCCTTTCATCTAATCCTTAAAATTAGATGTCACTAAAGGTGTATGTATGAATTGGGGAAAATATGAGTGGGCGAGCACAGAAAAAAAACCGGTACAAGGATGTCCTTGATACCGGTTTTCACTCTTATCCGCGGCTGATCTCAGCAAATACTTTCTCAGCTGCTTGAATTGTTTTTTCAATATCTTCCTCAGTGTGGGCCGTTGAAAGAAAAAGGCCTTCGAATTGAGATGGCGGAAGGAATACACCTTCATTTGCCATGCCTTTATAATAGTTAGCAAACAGCTTCAAATCAGATGCTTTGGCTGTTTCATAATTGATGACAGGTTCGTTTGTAAAGAAGAAGCCGATCATTGAACCTGCGCGGTTAAAGGTATGAGGAATGCCATGAGCCTCGGCGGCCTTTGAAATGCCTTCTTCCAGCCTGTCGCCTTTTTTGATGAAATTCTTGTAGGATTCAGGTGTCAGCTGCTTCAATGTTTCTAAGCCAGCGGTCATCGCAAGCGGATTGCCCGACAATGTGCCAGCCTGATAAATTGGACCGCTCGGAGCGATTCGCTCCATGATTTCAGCCTTACCGCCATAAGCACCGACAGGAAGTCCGCCCCCGATCACTTTTCCTAAACAAGTCAGATCAGGTGTTACGCCGAAGTACCCTTGAGCACAATTATAATCGACCCGGAAGCCTGTCATTACTTCATCAAAAATCAGCAGGGAACCGTATTGCCCAGTGATATCACGCAGCCCTTGCAGAAAGCCTTCTTGCGGCGGGACAACTCCCATATTTCCGGCAACCGGCTCTACAATAACTCCCGCAATGTCTTCACCGAACTGTTGGAAAGCAAGCTTTACACTTTCTAAATCATTGTACGGAACGGTAATCGTGTTTTTCGCAATGCCTTCAGGAACACCAGGGCTGTCAGGCAGACCGAGAGTGGCCACTCCTGAACCCGCTTTAATCAAGAGGGAATCGCCGTGCCCATGATAACAGCCCTCAAATTTTAAAATCTTGTTGCGGCCTGTATAGCCTCTTGCCAAACGGAGGGCACTCATAGTAGCCTCTGTTCCGGAGCTGACCATTCGTACAATTTCTACAGATGGCACACGATCAATAACGAGCTTTGCCAGTTCATTTTCTACTTCAGTAGAAGCACCGAAGCTTGTCCCATATTCAGCCACTTTTTTGAGGCTCTCTACGACGCGTTCATTTGTATGCCCTAAAATTAAAGGCCCCCATGACAAGACGTAGTCAATATATTCATTCCCATCAATATCAAAGATTTTTGAGCCTTTTCCGCGCTCCATAAAAATCGGGTCCATGTCTACCGATTTAAATGCGCGAACGGGACTGTTTACACCGCCCGGCATGAGTTTTTGCGCTTCTTTAAAAGCCGCTTTTGATTTTTCATAGCTTCTCATCTGCCTCAACTCCTGTCAACTGAATATAATTACTCTGCAAGCCATTTCGCTGCGTCTTTTGCATGATACGTAATAATCAGGTCGGCGCCTGCACGCTTCATGCTTGTCAAAATTTCTAACACAATTTCTTTTTCTTTGATCCAGCCGTTCTGCGCTGCAGCCTTTACCATTGAATACTCTCCGCTTACATTATAAGCGACGAGCGGCAAAGCAAACTCATTTTTTACGTCACGCATGATATCCATATATGAAAGCGAAGGTTTGACAATCAAAAAGTCCGCGCCTTCCTCGACATCTGATTGTGCTTCGCGGAGTGCTTCCATACGGTTGGCAGGGTCCATCTGATATGTTTTGCGGTCCCCGAATTGCGGCGTGCTGTTTGCTGCATCACGGAACGGACCGTAAAACTCACTTGAATATTTCACAGCGTAAGACATGATTGGAATATTGACGAACCCTTCTTTATCAAGCGCTTTTCTGATCACTGTAACAAATCCGTCCATCATGTTTGAAGGTGCAATGACATCGGCACCTGCTTTCGCTTGGCTGACAGCTGTCTGCGCTAAAAGCTCCAGCGATTCATCATTGAGGATGACGCCGTCTTTGACTAGTCCGCAATGGCCGTGATCTGTATATTCGCATAGGCATGTATCAGCGACAACAACCATCTCAGGGAAGTGTTTTTTTATTTCTGTGATGGCTTTTTGAACGATGCCGTGATCATGATACGCTTGCGTTCCGCAATCATCTTTTTCTTCCGGGATGCCAAACACGATGACAGATTGAATGCCCAGTTTAACCAGCTCTGCCACTTCATCCTTCAATAGATCTAATGATACATGGTAAACATCAGGCATTGACGGAACAGCTTTTTTGCCTTCCAGCCCTTCAACGACAAAAATCGGATATATAAAATCAGATGGGTGCAAACGCGTTTCCTTTACCATCTCTCTCATTGCTTTTGATGACCGCAGACGGCGGTGTCTGTTAAAAGATTGACTCATATTCTCTCTTCCTCTCTTGACATGCTGCACATTAAGTCAAGCATGCCATCTATTGTAAATGTATGAGGCATATGCGATGTAATGTCATAAGCCAGCAGAGCGTCCCTTGTTAAAGGTCCAATGCTGATACATGCCGCTCTGTTCGCCTGCCACTTTTTCAATTC
This sequence comes from Bacillus sp. C28GYM-DRY-1, assembly GCF_030519405.1. Lineage (NCBI taxonomy): Bacteria > Bacillati > Bacillota > Bacilli > Caryophanales > Bacillaceae > Bacillus > Bacillus sp. C28GYM-DRY-1. Next base: position 52,143 of record NZ_JAUMKF010000006.1, on the reverse strand, counting down.
TTCTCCCAAGACATGCATAAACGTATGTACGGTTGATGAACTCGTAAATGTCACATAATCAAATGAATATTGACTCGCGGCCTCTATCAGTGCCTCGATGCCTTCTTCATCCGGAATCGTTTCGTAGACAACCCATTCCTTCACTTCAAAACCGAGCGGTACAAGCTCTTGTTTTATCACATCACGCGACAAATTGCCTTTAACCAAGCTAATTCGTTCCGCCGGTTCAGCATGCTGCTTAAGAGCCTCTGCCAACTTTTCAGCAATATAGTCCTTAGGCATCACATCAACCGATACGTTATACGTTTCCAAACGGCGAGCCGTTTTTTCACCGACAGCCGCAATTTTTTTATGCGCTGGAAAAATGAGCTGATTTTCCTTTAGATAAGAAAAAAAGAAGTCTACTCCGTTCACACTTGTAAAAACTAGCCAGCCGGGCGCGGCAAGATCCTCTTTCACCTGTTTTGCAAGATCATTCGCCAAAGCGCGGCGAAACGTAATCAAAGAGGTCAAAACCGCTTTTCCACCAAGGGCCTCCACTTTTTGCTGAAACGATTTTGCCTGCGCCTTATTCCGGGTGACAAGCACTGTTTTTCCTTTCAGCGGAAAATCATTTTCCATCCTCATCAAGCTCCCGTTTGACACGATCAATTAATTCTTTGGCTCCTTTGTCAGTCATAAGAGCGGCACAGCGCTTTCCGACTTCCTCCGGATCGTTTCCGGTAACAGTTTCTTTAAAAATGATCTTGCCGTCAGGAGAAGTGACAAGCCCTGTCAATTCAATTTCATCCTGTTCGTTTAACACTGAGTAGCCTGCGATCGGAACCTGGCATCCGCCCTCCATCGCGTTTAAATAAGCACGTTCCGCCAGCACAGTCCGTTTTGTATACTCATCCGTAAACTGAGAAAACAACGCCATTAGCTCCTCATCCGATTCTCTGCATTCAATCGCCAGTGCTCCTTGGCCCACAGCAGGCAAACAGCGCTCAGGCTCTAGGAATTCGGTTACTACATCTTGCTTCCAGCCCATTCTCGAAAGTCCGGCAGCAGCTAAAATAATCGCGTCATAATCCTCAGTTTCCAGCTTTTGAAGCCTCGTATCTATATTACCTCTAATCCATTTAATTGTAATGTCAGGGCGCTCAATCAAAAGCTGTGCACTTCTTCTTAAACTGCTTGTGCCGATGACAGCGCCTTCCTTCATTTCTGAAAGCTTTACGCGATTCTTTGAAATAAGGGCATCACGTGGGTCTTCTCGTTCAGGAATACAGCCGATCACAAGGCCTTCAGGCAAAACAGCAGGCATATCCTTCATGCTGTGCACCGCCATATCAATGTCTTCGTTCAAAAGCGCTTGTTCAATCTCTTTGACAAACAGCCCTTTTCCACCCACTTTTGAGAGCGTAACATCGACGATCCGGTCTCCCTTTGTCACGATTTCTTTGATTTCAAAGGCAAATGAAGGATTGATTTCCTTCAGTTTTTGAATCACCCATTTTGTTTGAGTCATAGCGAGTTTGCTCCGTCTGGAACCTACTTTTATTGTTCTCATCGTTTTCTTTCCTCCCGAATCTGCTTGGGACATCATTTAACTAAACCAATGAAATTGCGACAGGCTTCCAAGCAGGAAATAATTGATCATCAGCACGAGAAAACAAGCCGTATTCCACAATGCTGCGACCTTTCCTTGCAGCTCTTTAATCAGCCTGATATAAAGATAATAGCTGTACAGCAGCAAGACGACAAACGAACCAAGCACTTTGGCGTCGAACCAATACAGCGTTTCTAGTGAGACATACGCCCAAATGACGCCGAGAATCAAACTCAGCAACAGCATCGGGACTCCGATGACATTCAGAACATATGCCATATAATCAAGCTTAGACAAATCTTCAATTCTCAACAGCCATTTACCCCACTTTTTCTTTTTCAGCAAATGATATTGAAAAATATACAGGACAGAAAAAACAAAAGAAAGGGAAAAAGCGCCGTATGAAAGAATCGCCATTGTAATATGAATCACCAAAAGCTCAGATACAAGCTGCCCGGAAAAAGCGGCAGACTGCTGCTCTGTCGGTGAAAATGTATGAATGGCGATCATAGAAAACCCTATTACATTTGTAAAAAACACAATAAAGTCAACTCGTAAAAGCTTTGTCAGAACAAGTGACAGCGTGACAAGCACCCAGGCATAAAAATAAAGCGCCTCCGTCACATTTAATACCGGAAACCGCCCCGTCACCCACATAAAATAGGCCAAATACACGGTTTGCAGAGTCCAGACAATAGAAAGCAACCAGAAGGCCATTTTTCCAGCCTTCCGGTTGTGTTGAAGAAAATCTATAAAATAAAAGAGTACACTTAATGCGTAAATGACGATTGTCCCCTCATTAAGTCTTGCCATTGCAGTATCAATCATTCAGCTTTCACTCACTTACAAGTGGGGCAAAGCCCGCTTTTGATTCAGCCTTCTTAAAAGAATGGACCTTTTGGCTGCTTTCAACAGTTTTCATCATTTGACGGCCAGCCGCTTCTTCAATATCAAAAATCTGCATAAACAAGGCCAGCTTTTCTTCAGAATCAGCGTCTGCCGCAAGCTCTTTCACCTTTAAGATCGGATCACGCAGCATTTGATTAATGATACTTTTGGTGTGTTTGTTTAACAGTTTTTTCTCTCTTGTGCTTAAATGAGGCAGCTTCCGCTCGATGCTGTCCATCGTTTCTGACTGGATCGCAAGCGCCTTTTCGCGCAATGCGGAAATAACCGGCACAACACCAAGTGTATTCAGCCATTGTTTGAACTCCACAATGGTTTCTTCAATTAACAGTTCAACTTTTTCAGCGGTTTCTCTCCGCTCTTTCATGTTCGCTTCTACAATGCCTTCGAGATCGTCGATATCATAAAGGAAAACACCTTCAAGATCATTCAGCGCAGGATCAAGATCTCTAGGCACAGCAATGTCCACCATAAACAGCGGACGTCCCTTGCGAAGCTTATTCGCGTTTTCCATCATCTCTTTGGACACGACAAAATCACTTGCACCGGTTGAACTGATTAGGATATCAGCCTCCGCAAGCGCGCTTTCAAGCTGATTTAAGCTTCTCGCTTCACCAGAGAAACGGTCTGCAAGCTCCTTCGCTTTCAAGTATGTTCGGTTAATGACAGTGACCTTGCCGATTCCCTGTCCGTGCAGGTTTTCCGCAGCAAGCTCGCCCATTTTTCCCGCACCGAGAATCAATATGTGCTTGCTTGAAAGATTTCCGAAGATTTTTTTAGCAAGTTCAACTGCTGCATAGCTTACTGACACTGCATTTGAGCCAATGTCTGTTTCAGCATGAGTCCGTTTGCCCACTGTAACGGCCTGCTTAAACAGCTCATTAAAAATAGTCCCGATCGTATTTTCTTGCTGAGCTGTTTTAAAGCTGTCGCGCACCTGGCCGAGAATCTGGGTTTCACCAATCACCATAGAATCAAGTCCGCAGGCTACACGGAATAAATGCTCAACAGCCGCATCGCTTTCGTAAAATGTTAAAAACGGCGACAGTTCTTCTTTGCTTAATTGAAACCAATCAGCTAAAAACTTCTTTATATAATAACGGCCTGTATGGAGCTGATCGACTACCGCATAAATTTCAGTGCGATTGCATGTGGAAACGATGATGTTTTCAAGAATGCTTTTCTCTTCCTTCAGCTGCACCATCGCTTCTGCCAGCTCATTCGGCTGAAAACTTACTTTTTCACGTATCTCAATAGGGGCGGATTTATAATCTACTCCCACAACAAGTATATGCATCGCCTTAATTACACCCCCAACACCCAATCTTTATTTATAATCATTCTAACATAGAACTCATTATTTATAATAATTATAACATAGTTTCTTTCCCAAATTGTGAACAGATTTTAAAATTCCTATGCTATATTAGAAAAAGCTTCTCAGAATAGAAGCATTCCTATTGACAATACCAAAAACAGCAGAAATTTACTACACATCAGCTCTAAAAAACAAGAAGGTGATATGCATGAAACAAAAATCAATTTTATTCCCTTGTCTGCTGCTTGCTGCTTCTGTATATGCATGGCTTGAAAGCGGCCAAGCCGAACTGTTTTCAGGGCAGGATCAATGGCCTGTTCTCCTCATGCTGTTAGGCGCAGCCTTTGTGTATCAAGGGAAAAAAGAAGCCGTTACACCACACTTCTTTATCGGTTCGGTTCTTTTCGGGATCGGCTTGCACTTTTTCGCCAAGCCGAAATGGCCATGGTGGCCGGATGATTTTGAAATGCTCGTATTTATAATCGGCTTCTCGCTTTTGGTGTCAACCGTACAGAAAAAAGAATATGTATATGAGGCTTTATCGATGATTTGTTTTTCCCTGTTTTTGTACTTTTTCAAACAAATTATGGCATGGCTAGAATCTGCGCATATTCCGACAGCGCTTCTTAAAGAGTATTGGCCGTTTGTCTTTATTGGAATCAGTTTATTGTTATTATTGATAAAACGGAAAAAATCTATACGATAAATAAAACCGGCAGAGAGTTTTCTCTACCGGTTTATCATTTTTTTGATCGCTCCCCAAGCTTCGTCTTTCCCCTTTTTCGTTTCTGAGGAGAAGAGAATTAGCTCGTCTTCCGGATCAATATTTAGAGTCTGTCGGACAACCTTCGCGTGTTTGTCCCACTTTCCTTTCGGGATCTTATCTGCCTTTGTAGCGATAATAATAACAGGAATGCCATAATACTTTAAGAATTCATACATCTGCACATCATCATTAGACGGCGCATGCCGCAAATCAACGATCTGTACCACTGCCTTCAATTCCTGGCGTGTCGTGATGTAGGTTTCAATCATTCTGCCCCAAGCTTCACGCTCGGATTTTGACACTTTGGCAAAGCCGTAACCCGGCACATCCACAAAATGCAGCTCATCATTGATAATGTAGAAATTGAGTGTTTGTGTTTTTCCCGGTTTAGATGATGTTCTCGCAAGATTTTTGCGATTGATTAATGAATTGATAAAAGACGATTTTCCCACGTTCGATCTTCCAGCCAGTGCAATTTCCGGAAGCCTGCCCTCAGGATATTGTTCCGGCTTAACTGCACTGATCACGATTTCTGACTTTGTGACTTTCATTTTTTCTCTCCTACTAAGGCATGTTCCAAAACTTCGTCTAAGTGGGACGCCAATATAAATGTGAGCCCCTCTCTGACGCTTTCAGGAATATCCTCTATATCTTTTTCATTCTCTTTAGGCGCAATAATGGTCGTTAATCCCGCTCTATGTGCGCCAAGCGCTTTTTCCTTCAAGCCGCCTATCGGCAGCACGCGCCCGCGAAGCGTAATTTCCCCAGTCATGCCAACTTCACGCGAAACGGCACGTCCAGTTAAAGCAGAAACAAGCGCTGTCGCCATCGTAATACCGGCTGACGGACCATCTTTAGGCACCGCACCCTCAGGTACATGTATATGAATATCATACTTCTCATGAAAGTCAGGTTCAATGCCAAGTTCTTCTGTTTTTGATCGCACATAGCTAAAAGCAGCCTGAGCTGACTCTCTCATGACATCTCCAAGCTTTCCTGTCAGGATCAATTTCCCTTTCCCCGGAGAAAGCGATACTTCAATCGACAGCGTATCTCCGCCGACGGTTGTATAGGCTAGCCCTGTAACTACACCAACTTGATCTTCTGTTTCAGCTTGTCCGTACCTGAAAATGCGTTTTCCGATAAAGTCCTGAAGATTCTTCTCAGTGACCGTAATCCGTTTTCGCTCTTCAGCAACAATGGCTCTTGCAGCCTTACGGCAAATCGCCGCAAGCTGGCGTTCAAGGCTTCTCACACCCGCTTCTCTCGTATAGTAGCGGATAATATCAAGAATCGCCTGGTCACGCAGCTGCAGGTTGCTTTTCTTCAGCCCGTGCTCCTTGATCTGCTTAGGAAGCAGGTGGTCTTTCACAATTTCGAGTTTTTCTACTTCTGTGTAGCCCGCAATATTAATAATTTCCATTCTGTCTCTGAGCGGACCCGGGATTGTGGCCAAATTGTTAGCCGTTGCAATAAACAGCACTTTTGATAAATCAAAGGTTTCTTCAATATAGTGATCACTGAAGGTGCTGTTTTGCTCTGGATCAAGCACTTCAAGCATCGCAGATGACGGGTCGCCTCTGAAATCGGATGACATTTTATCAATTTCATCTAATAAGAAGACAGGATTCAGCTTGCCGGCTTTTTTCATCCCTTGAATAATGCGTCCAGGCATTGCTCCAACATAGGTCCGTCTGTGTCCGCGGATCTCTGATTCGTCTCGCACTCCGCCGAGTGAGATTCTGACGAATTCCCGGCCCATACTTTTTGCAATTGATTTGGCTAAAGACGTTTTTCCGACACCTGGAGGTCCTGCCAAGCAGAGGATCGGGCCTTTCAGGGATTTTGTCAGCTTTTGGACAGCCAGATATTCTAAGATACGTTCTTTCACTTTTTCAAGTCCGTGATGCTCGTCATTTAAGAGACGGCCTGCCTCTTTCAAATCAAGCTTATCATCTGTCTCATCCGTCCACGGGAGAGCGATCAGCCAGTCGATATAGTTACGTATCACAGAGCTTTCCGCAGAACTTGACGGAATTTTCTCGTATCTGTTCAATTCCTTAAGCGCGGTTTCCTTTACATGGTCAGGCATGCCTGCTTCTTCAATTTTTTCCGTGAGTGTCTGAACTTCGCCTGTTTTACCTTCTTTATCGCCAAGCTCTTTTTGAATCGCCTTCATTTGTTCACGCAAGTAATATTCCTTCTGCGTACGCTCCATCGAACGTTTGACACGCTGGCCTATTTTTTTCTCGATCTCCAGCACTTCTTTTTCATTATTGATAAAATCAATGACCTTGTTCAGTCTGTCTTTGACGTCAGCTGTTTCTAAGATATCCTGCTTATCTTTTAGCTTAAGGGGCAGGTGAGAAGCAACGATGTCTGCCATTCTCCCTGGCTCTTCGATATCAGTAACCGCAGCATACGTTTCAGCCGAAATTTTTTTAGAAATTTTTATGTACTGATCAAAGTGGTCTAACAAAGTCCGCATCAATGCTTCGTCTTCTGTATCTTTTGAATCATCTTCATGAATCAGCTGAATGTCGACCGACGTGTAATCCTCATGCTCATTGTATTTGACGATTTGGGCACGCTTGAGGCCCTCAACCAACACACGAATCGTACCGTTCGGAAGCTTCAGCATTTGCTTAATTTTTGTATAAGTGCCGACAGTAAAAATCTCGTCTTCACCTGGTTCGTCTATCGAAATATCCTGCTGAGTGGCTAAAAATATCATATGGTCATGCATCATTGCCTGTTCAAGAGCCTGAACCGACTTGTCACGTCCTACATCTAAGTGCAGAACCATCGTCGGGTACACTAATAAACCTCTTAAAGGGAGGAGCGGGATGCTGCGTTTTAATTCTTCTGCCATGTGACTGACACCTCCGTGACTTTAGTATGAACCATTATAATACAACTTTTTCATCCTTGTACAATAAACGGCATGGTTCCATTTTCTATAAAACAGTCTCCTCGTAGTATACCCTTTCTTTCTGATATGAAAAAGGAAAAGATGTCCTTCATGAAAAAAACCCTATTATAAAAATAGGGTTAAACGGATTCTTTATTGATTTCAATATGGAATGGTTTTTGTTCTGTTGGCGGATTTACTAAAATTTCATCAAGCACTTCCTGGAACGTCTTCACCGCAATAATCGTGATTCCGTCAATCTGCTTTAAGATCGCCTGCTGATTTTCATATGGGATAATCACTTTTTTCGCACCGGACTGCTTGGCCGCTTTTATTTTCGGAATGACGCCTCCAATGGGCTTTACAAGACCGTTCAGGCTGATTTCGCCCGTCATGGCAACGGTATTGTCTATTGGGATTTTGTGAATCGCCGAGAAAATTCCCGCTGCCATCGCAATGCCTGCCGACGGTCCGTCAATCGGGATCCCACCTGGAAAATTGATGTGAATATCATAATCAGACGGTTTCATTCCCATTGTCCGGAGCACCGTTAACACGTTTTCAACCGAACCCTTCGCCATGCTTTTTCGCCGGATTGATTTTGATTGGCTTCCGATGCTTTCTTCCTCAGCTATTCCTGTAATGTTAATTGATCCTTTATCGTGAGCCGCGGTTACACTTACTTCGATTTCCAGAAGCGATCCGCTGTTAGGTCCATATACGGCAAGCCCATTTACAATGCCGACTTGCGGTTCGGCACCGATTTTCTGCTCGTGCTTCGGAGTAAGCTGGCTGGAATGGATAACCCATTCAATATCTTCAATCGTAATGTCTTTCCGATTCTCCGTCACTGCCATTCCTGCAGCGATTTGAATCATGTTAACGGCTTCGCGTCCGTTCCGCGTATAGCTGGTCAGCAAGTCCAGACTCTCATCAGAAATGTTTTTTTCAATTTTATCCGCTGCTGTTTTAGCAACTGTTTTCAGCTCATCCTTTTCAAGCTCGCGGAAAAACACCTCTAAACAGCGGGATCGGATAGCTGGCGGAATTTCATTCGGCATTCTTGTCGTCGCGCCAATCAGACGAAAATCTGCCGGCAGCCCATTTTGAAAAATATCGTGAATATGATTCGGGATTTGTGTGTTTTCCTCACTGTAATACGCACTGTCTAAAAAGACTTTTCTGTCCTCAAGGACCTTCAGCATTTTATTCATTTGAATGGGATGCAGTTCCCCTATTTCATCAATAAACAGCACACCCCCGTGGGCATGGGTAACAGCTCCCTGCTTCGGCTGCGGAATTCCCGCCTGCCCCATCGCTCCGGCTCCTTGGTATATGGGGTCATGGACAGAGCCGATGAGCGGATCGGCAATCCCTCTTTCATCAAAACGTGCTGTCGTCGCATCAAGTTCCACAAAAACAGCCTGCTCTTTAAACGGAGATTGTTTATGTTTTTTTGCTTCTTCTAACACAAGGCGTGCAGCAGCTGTTTTTCCGACACCCGGAGGCCCATAGACAATGACATGCTGAGGATTCGGCCCGCATAAAGCCGCCTTTAGAGCTTTAATGCCATCTTCCTGTCCGACAATATCTTGAAAGCTTTTGGGGCGGACCTTTTCAGATAATGGCTCGGACAAGCTGATAGCTCGCATTTTCCGAAGCTGCTCCATTTCCTTCTTTGATTCCTTATCTATCGTGACCTTTTGTGTCCTTTGATTTTTAAGCAAATTCCAAAAATACAAACCAATGATGATCCCAAAAAACAGCTGAATAAATAACGCGATCCCTGTCCAACTCATGATGGTCCCTCCTGAAAAACAATTTATGTATCCACTTCATTCTTCTGATTGCTAGTATCTCCCACAGAAGGCGGGAATAAACGTTTTTCCGGAAGAGATTCGCATAACAAAAAAACCTCCTGAATGTCACCATTCAGGAGGTTTCGTCCTTATCTTTATGCAGATGTTTTATCTTGGCTTACCTCAGTGCCGTCTTTTAGTAAGAGGCGAGGTCGCTCTCCGTGTGTCACAGTTGCCCCAGTAATCACACATTTTTCAATGTCATCACGAGAAGGCAGCTCAAACATCACATCAAGCATGATACCTTCAATGATAGAGCGGAGTCCACGCGCTCCAGTCTTGCGTTCAATTGCTTTTTTAGCAATTTCAGAAAGCGCTTCTTCTTCAAACTCAAGCTCTACATTGTCAAGCTCAAGCATTTTCTTGAATTGCTTAACAAGAGCATTTTTCGGTTTTGTTAAGATCGCAACCAACGCTTCTTCATCGAGCTTTTCAAGACTTGCAATAACCGGAAGACGTCCGATAAATTCAGGAATTAACCCGAAGCGGAGCAAGTCTTCAGGAAGCACTTTTGAAAGAAGATCTTCTTTCTCAAGATCAGCAGCTTTATTGTCTCCACCGAATCCAATCACTTTTTGGCCTAAACGGCGTTTGATGATTTGTTCGATACCATCGAAAGCACCGCCGCAAATGAACAAAATATTTGTTGTGTCAATTTGAATGAATTCTTGATGAGGATGCTTACGTCCTCCTTGAGGCGGCACGCTTGCCACTGTACCCTCAAGAATTTTAAGCAATGCCTGCTGTACACCTTCACCTGACACGTCACGGGTAATGGACGGGTTTTCTGATTTTCTTGCCACTTTATCGATTTCATCGATATAGATAATGCCTTTTTCTGCTTTTTCCACATCATAATCAGCAGCTTGAATGAGCTTCAAGAGAATATTCTCTACATCTTCACCAACGTATCCAGCTTCAGTCAAAGACGTAGCGTCTGCTATCGCAAACGGCACATTTAGGATACGAGCCAATGTTTGAGCCAGAAGGGTTTTACCGCTTCCTGTAGGGCCGATTAATGAAATATTACTTTTCGAAAGCTCAACATCATCAACCTTGCTGTTGGAGTTAATGCGCTTATAGTGGTTATACACAGCAACAGCGAGTGATTTCTTCGCTTGATCCTGGCCGATGACATATTCATTCAGAATTTCGCGGATTTCCTGAGGCTTCGGTACGTCTTTAAATTCTACTTCTTCTTCTGTTCCGAGTTCTTCCTCTACAATTTCAGTGCAGAGTTCGATACATTCGTCACATATATATACACCAGGTCCAGCTACAAGCTTACGAACCTGATCTTGTGTTTTTCCACAGAACGAGCATTTTAACTGTCCTTTTTCCTCGTTAAATTTAAACATTCTTTCACCCCTTAATCTTGTCTCACTTTTTCTTTTACCGGCAGAGCAAAAGAAAATGATTCTTGAAACGAACGAGTATGTATTGCATTTTACCATACTTTCCAAAAAGACGGTAACAATGTGTTTCTGACTTGCACATTCTATATGTATGACAAAAAACAGCCCTGCATTAACTATCTTGCCCCAAGAAAAAGAGATAAATCATAATTGTACAAAACAAGGCACGAATCATTCGCGCCCTGTTTTATTATTACTATTATTATGCACCATATTAACGGTTTTCTACAAGAAAATCAATTGCTTTGCGAACTTTTAAATCTTCTTTCATCGCGTCAGTAGAACCGATGGCTTGTTTAATATTTTCAACAGGCATGTTGTACGCTTCAGCCATTTTAGTAAGCTCAGCTTCAACTTCCTCATCTGATACTTCAAGGTTTTCCGCTTTCGCGATCGCTTCAAGAGTCAGGTTAGATTTCACGCGTTTTTCAGCATCTTCTTTCATTTGCTCTTTTAACGCAGCTTCATCTTGGCCTGAGAATTGAGTGTAAAGCTCAAGGTTCATGCCTTGCATTTGCAGACGCTGTTCGAATTCTTTCAGCATGCGGTCAAGCTCAGTGTCAACCATTGCTTGAGGCACATCGATTTCAGCATTTTCAGAAGCTTTCAGAACAAGCTCTTCACGCAATTTAGCGTCAGCTTCGTTTTCTTTTGCTTCTTCTAAACGTTTCTTTGTTTTTTCAGTTAGTTCAGCAAGTGTTTCCACTTCTTCATCGATATCTTTTGCGAATTCATCGTCAAGCTCAGGAAGCTCTTTCGCTTTGATTTCGTGAATTTTCACTTTGAACACAGCCGGTTTGCCTGCAAGCTCTTCAGCGTGATACTCTTCAGGGAATGTCACTTCAACATCCTTCTCAGCACCTGCTTCAAGGCCGACTAACTGATCTTCGAAGCCAGGGATGAATGAACCAGAACCTACTTCTAAAGAGTAGTTCTCAGCTTTTCCGCCTTCGAATGCTTCACCGTCAACAAATCCTTCGAAATCAAGAACAACTGTGTTTCCTTCTTCAACAGCGCCTTCTTCTTTTACTACAAGCTCAGCTTGACGTTCTTGAAGTGCTTTGAGTTCGTTTTGAACATCTTCGTCAGTTACAGCTGTGTCGTCTTTTTCAACGCCTAGGCCTTTGTAGTCGCCAAGCTTCACTTCAGGTTTTACTGTTACTTTCGCAGTGAAGATTAAGCTTTCGCCTTTTTCGATTTTTTCAACATCGATTTCAGGACGGTCTACAGGCTCGATTCCAGCTTCTTCAACGGCTTTAGGGTATTCTACAGGAAGAAGAATATCCAAAGCATCTTGGTAAAGAGCTTCTACGCCAAAGCGCTGTTCGAATAATCCGCGAGGAATTTTACCTTTACGGAATCCAGGAATTGAAACTTGTTTTACTACTTTTTTAAATGCATCATCAAGTGCTGTTTTAAACGTTTCAGCATCAACTTCAACCGTTAAAACGCCTTCGTTGCCTTCTTGTTTTTCCCATTTTACAGACATGTGTTTCCCTCCAAAAATCTATTCAGGTTGTGTCGGTCTTCCATTCTAAAGCAATCATTCGGCTTCGTCCAACAAAAACAAAGCTGCCAAAGATCAGAATCATTATGTATAGATGTTAATAATGAACTGCAAAGCCTGTCCAACCGTATTTCTTATAACCCGTTATACACAAATACAACCATTATATTATAACATAACACATAGCGCTTTCAACTATATGGCGCGATTTACAAATAAGAAATTTCTTCAATATCTTTTATCATTGTGCACGCTTCATCGAGTTCTCTGTCTATAAACTCATACATCATATGAAGTTCTTCCTTTTCAATTTCAATTCCGTGCATCTCGTAACCGACTTTATGCAGGGCAGCCGCCCAAAGATCGGCCGACAGCAATTTCGGCTGAAACGGATATAAAACGTACAAATGTCTCCTCCACAATTCTTCTACTGCCGCATATAATGTTGGATTTTCATTTCCAAGCGTCTCATCCAGTACACGGAGAACACGGTGTAAAATCGGTGCGGCATCAGGCGGGACAGTCTCAGACGGTTCAATAGTCAAAGACTCGCCAAATTTCGTAATGTGCACGGGTTTGCTGTACTCGTGCTCAGCCAATAGCATAACAATCATCGTTTTGATAATCGGGTGAGCTGAGGGGTCTTGAAGAATTGTTTTGAGCAGACCTGTATATTTCGCTATATTGCGGTCTTTTAGGGAATGAATTAAATTCATTTGCTCCTCAGGGCTTGCCAGCACTTTCTCCGTATCAGTTGTATCCTCATATTCCTCGGCCCAAGCCTCGTCCTCACGTTCCGGATCGGTCATTTTCCGGCTGAAATCAAGCAGTTTATAAAATTGCTCGGCACTTTCCGGAGGAAGCTGATTTTCTTCCAAAACGGCTTCAATGGTACTTTTGACTTCTTCGTATTTTTTGAGTTGAACGAGAATGGTCATGTACACCTGCAAAACCGTAAAATAATGGCCATAGCCTTCTTTTAGCATCTTCTCGCAGACGCTTTTTGCCTCTTCCAACTCGCCCAGCTCTAAAAAGCAGATGGCCATCCCTAAGTGAAGATCGGATTCAGTATCATCATATTTCATCGCCTCCGAAAACAGCTCAAGTGCTTCTTGATACTTTTTTTCCTTTAGTGATGCCATCCCTTTTTCCACAAGACGGTCTTTCAGATGAGGAAAAGGAATAATTTTTGCGTTCTTTTTGTCATGCGTCATACCTATATTCCTTTCAGGCATTTATTTTGTTCAAGTGTATCAACACCTGTGAACAAACACAAGAAATGAAAGGTTTCACCAGGCAAAAAAAGCCGCCGGACAAATGCCGGCTGCTTTTTAGGCTTGAAGCCAAGAGCTTCTTTGTGATTCAAATTGCTTGATTTCATCTTCAAGCAAAAGCGTTAACGAAATTTCATCATAGCCGTTGATGAGCATCTCTTTCCAATGCGGATCAACTTCGAATGAAATTTGATTGCCTTCACTATCATGAATTAGCTGATTTTCAAGGTCAACAGTCATTTGCAAGGACTGGTTTTCATACTGGCCGACAAGCTTTTTCCAATTGTCATATGGCATGCGAATTGGCAGCATACCGTTTTTAAAGCAGTTCTGATGGAAAATATCAGCAAATGATGGTGCAATGATAATTTTAAACCCATAATCATCAAGCGCCCACGGAGCGTGTTCACGCGATGACCCGCAGCCGAAATTTTCTCCGGCTATTAAAATGGAAGCGCCTTGATAAGCAGGCTGGTTCAATTCAAATTCAGGGTTCGGTTCACCTTTCTCATCATATCTCCAGTCAAAGAATGCAAAACGGCCGTAGCCTGTTCTTTCAATCCTCTTTAAAAATTGTTTAGGAATAATCTGGTCTGTGTCAACATTGATTCGATTTAATACGGCTGCTTTCCCCGTATGTGTTTTCAAAGGTTCCATCTCGCGCACTCCTTACACAACTGTTTTTTCCTGATAAAACTTTCTGACATCAACGAAGTGTCCGTGAATGGCAGCCATCGCAGCCATTGCCGGGCTGACGAGATGTGTTCTTGCACCTTTCCCTTGTCTGCCCTCGAAGTTGCGGTTAGAGGTTGACGCACAGCGCTCTCCCTCAGGAACAACATCATTATTCATGCTCAAACACATGCTGCAGCCTGACTCTCTCCATTCAAATCCAGCTTCCAAAAAGATCTGGTCAAGCCCTTCTTTTTCAGCCTGAAGCTTCACGCTTTGAGATCCCGGAACGACAATGGCTCTTACGCTATCAGCCACCTTCTTTCCTTTAATCATATCAGCAGCTTGGCGAAGGTCAGTCATGCGGGAATTTGTGCAGGAACCGATAAATACATGCTCCACTTTAATGTCTTCAATTTTCTGATAAGGGGTCAATCCCATATATTCATAAGCTCTAATCGCTTCTTTTTTGTCATCTTCTGTGGAAAAACTTTCCGGCGCAGGAACTGCTGAATCGACAGGAAGAACCATTCCCGGGTTGATGCCCCATGTCACCATTGGAGAAATTTCGTTGCCGTCAAGGACGATAGATTTATCGTAAACAGCGCCCGGATCTGTGCGCAGCGCCTTCCATTCCTCTACAGACTTGTCAAATTCTTCACCTTTTGGCGTATACTTGCGGTTTTTGCAATATTCAAATGTCATCTCGTCAGGTGCAATCAAACCAGCTCTTGCCCCTGCTTCAATTGACATGTTACAAACGGTCATTCGTTCATCCATCGTCATATTTCTGAATACTTCCCCAGTGTATTCAATGACGTAGCCAGTGCCAAATTTCACCCCGTATTTGCCGATGACAGCAAGAATGACATCCTTTGCCGTTACCCCTTTTTGAAGTGTTCCGTCTACTCGCACTTCAAGTGTTTTCGGACGTTGCTGCCATAGTGTCTGTGTGGAAAGGACATGTTCAACTTCACTCGTCCCGATTCCGAATGCAAGAGCGCCGAATGCGCCATGGGTTGAAGTATGGCTGTCGCCGCATACAATCGTTTTCCCTGGAAGCGTTAAGCCCAGTTCAGGACCGACGACATGGACAATCCCTTGATCCACACTGTGAAGATCGGCAAGGCGTACGCCAAATTCTTCACAGTTTCGTTCAAGCGCCGTCACTTGGCGTTTCGCCACTTCATCCTTTATCTCAAAACGATTGACGGTCGGGATGTTGTGGTCCATTGTCGCAAACGTGTTCTGGGGTCTTCTGACCTTTCTACCCTTTTGTCTCAACCCTTCAAATGCCTGAGGAGACGTCACCTCATGAATAAGATGCAAATCAATATAGAGAAGATCCGGTTTTCCCTCACCATGTTTTACAATATGCTGATCCCAAATCTTTTCGATGATTGTTCGAGGCATCATCTTTTATTTCCTCCCTCTACCTATGAACTAAGACAGCTTACGTAAGCTGTCACATATTAGAAATTGTATTTTCGCTCATTATTGCTGCCTTGACTTCCTCTGTAATGGCCTGGGTGCTGCTGAACTCTTCGCCTCGCGCCAAGTCTCTTGTTCTTTTTCCGGAAGTTAAGACTTTGTTAACTGCATCTTCTACAGCTTTCGCTTCCTCTTCAAGCCCGAAAGATGTTCTCAAAAGCATTGCCGCTGACAATATGGCCGCAAACGGATTTGCCATCTCTTTACCGGCTATGTCGGGCGCGGAACCATGAACAGGCTCAAACAGATGAAGACCTGAACTTGATAGACTTGCTGACGGGAGCATTCCGAGTGAGCCTGTAAGCATGGACGCTTCGTCGCTTAAAATATCACCGAACATGTTTTCAGTCACCACGACATCAAATTGATTCGGTGCATAAATCAGCTGCATAGCCGCGTTATCCACAAGCATGTGCTCTAGCTTTACATCAGGAAAGTCTTGTGCAACGTCCTCAGCCACTTCACGCCACAGTCTGCTTGATTCAAGAACGTTCGCTTTGTCAACAGAGGTTACCTTGCCTTTTCTGGCTGCCGCCATTTTAAAGCCCTCTCTGATCACGCGTTCAATTTCCGTCCGCTTATAAAACAGTGTGTCTACTGCTTCTTGCTCACCTTCAGTGTTTACATAGCGTTTACTCGGCTGGCCGAAATATAAGCCGCCTGTCAGCTCACGGACGATAACGAAATCAACGTTATCTATATATTCTTTTTTCAAAGGTGATGCGTCAGATAGGCTTTCAAACACCTTCACAGGCCGCAGATTCGCAAACAAATCAAGCTGTTTTCTGATGCTGAGCAGACCTTTTTCCGGTCTCAGCTCCGAAGGATTTTGATCCCATTTCGGTCCGCCGACAGCGCCAAGCAATATAGCGTCGGCACTTTTACAAGCGGCAACGGTTTCCTCTGGGAGGGGGTTGTTATGTTCATCAATCGCCGCCCCTCCAATCAGGCCATATTCAAATTCAAATTCATGATGAAAGCGTTCGGCAACACTTTTCAGTACGTCTGTCGCTGATTCTAATACTTCAGGGCCGATCCCGTCTCCGGGCAATAGAGCAATACGTTTCTTCAAGTTATCCGTTCTCCTTTCTTTTATGATCCGACAGCTGTATGGTTTTTAAGCCCGCTCATATTCGACTGAAAAACCAATTGACGGTTGACTGCGTTCAAATAGGCTTTCGCTGATGCTTCTAATACGTCTTGCGCTATGCCCCGCCCTGCTGATTCTTTTCCATTCACCAAAACCCTTACATATACCTGGGCAAATGCGTCTTCTCCTTTTCTATTGGACTGAATGCGGTAGTCTAATAACGCCACGTCTTTATCGATGCAGCGCTCAAGCGTGTTGTAGATCGCTTCCACGCTTCCGGCTCCAGTTGCCGCTTCTTGAATAAGCTCTGCGTTTTCTTGGTTTTTCAAAGAAAGTGTAGCCGTTGGAACCTGACTTGTTCCGTATTGCACTTGCAGAGAAAGAAATTCATACCCAATCTTGCGGTCTGTTACTTTTTCTTCTAAAATAAGAGAAATAAGATCCTCATCAGTAATTTCTTTTTTCTTCTCAGTCAACTCTTTAAACATCGTAAAGAATTTATTAATCTCGTCACTATCAAATTGGAATCCTAAAGCAGTCAGCCGGTCTTTAAATGCGTGGCGTCCTGAATGTTTCCCTAGGACAAGCGCATCTGCTGTTACACCGACAAGCTCCGGTGAAATAATCTCATAAGTGGACTTTTCTTTTAAGAAGCCGTCCTGGTGAATGCCCGATTCATGAGCAAAGGCATTATCGCCTACAACCGCTTTATTCCGCGGAACAGCCATGCCTGTCAGCTTGCTGACTAAATCGCTCGTTCGCTTAATCTCATTCAATGTAATGCCTGTTTCAACTTGATAGAAATCTTTTCTGATATGAAGGGCGACGGCAATTTCCTCTAATGCCGCATTTCCAGCTCTTTCACCGATTCCGTTCACAGCACATTCGATTTGATCAGCACCATTTTCAATGGCAGCAAGAGAGTTTGCGACTGCCATTCCCAAATCATCGTGACAGTGGGCCGAAAGCTTTGCTTTGTGAATGTTCGGAACGTTTTCTTTCATATATTTAAAGATATTTCCGTATTCCGCTGGTGCCAGGTAGCCCACCGTATCTGGAAGATTGATAACACTGGCACCTGCGTCAATGACTTTCTCGACGATTTCCGCTAAAAACGGCAGTTCAGTCCTGCAGGCATCTTCAGCTGACCATTGCACAACCGGAAAGCGCTCTTTTGCGTATTTCACCATTTCAACTGCTCTCGCAATCACTTGGTCACGAGTCATTTTCAGCTTGTGTTTCAAATGAATGTCCGACGTGGCGATAAATACGTGAATTCTCGGGTGAGCACCGTCCTTTAACGCTTCCCAAGCAGCATCAATATCACCTTTTACGCAACGGGCAAGGCCAGTCACTGAACAATTTTTAATGGTTCTTGCAATTTCCTGAACAGCTAAAAAGTCACCTCGGGACGAAGCGGGAAATCCCGCTTCAATGATATCTGCCCCGAGTCTTTCGAGCTGCTTTGCTATGGCAAGTTTCTCCTGAGTATTTAAGTTCACGCCAGGGGACTGTTCACCATCACGAAGCGTCGTGTCGAAAAAATTAATTTTGCGCAACGGAGACCACCGCTTCCTTCTTCTTGCCTTGTTTCACAAATGGCATCATTTCACGAAGCTTTCTCCCAACAACTTCGATTTGATGTTCGTTCTCGCTCGCATTGATGGCGTTGAAACGAGGACGGTTTACTTGGTTTTCGACGATCCACTCTTTTGCGAATGTGCCGTTTTGGATATCTTTTAATACTTCTTTCATAGATTCTTTTACTTTAGCATCAACAACGCGAGGTCCTGATACGAAATCTCCCCACTGTGCTGTGTCAGAGATTGAATATCTCATTCCTGCCAAGCCTTCTTCATACATGAGGTCTACGATTAATTTCAGCTCGTGAAGACACTCAAAGTATGCAAGTTCAGGCTGATAACCTGCTTCAGTTAATGTTTCAAATCCAGCTTTCACTAGCGCGCTCAAGCCGCCGCAAAGAACTGCTTGCTCACCGAACAGATCTGTTTCTGTTTCTTCTTTAAATGTCGTTTCCAAAACGCCTGCTCTTGCGCCGCCGATTCCTTTTGCATATGCAAGGGCTTTATCTCTTGCTTCTCCAGTCACATCTTGATAAATCGCGAACAATGCCGGTACGCCAGCTCCTTGCTCATATGTTCTTCTTACCAAGTGTCCCGGACCCTTAGGCGCTACCAAGAATACATCTACATCTGCAGGAGGAACAATTTGATGGAAATGAACGTTAAATCCGTGAGCGAACACCAATGATTTTCCAGCTGTCAATTCATCTTTGATCTCAGCTTCGTATACTTTTTGCTGCTGTTCATCCGGAAGCAGAACCATGATGATTTCGGCTTGAGCTGCCGCTTCTTTTACTGAAAATACTTTATGTCCATCTTCTTGTGCTTGAGTGAAAGATTTTCCTTGTCTAACCCCAACGATTACGTCAACTCCGCTTTCTTTAAGGTTCAGGGCATGTGCGTGACCTTGCGAGCCGTATCCGATAACTGCTACTGTTTTTCCAGTCAACACGTTCTCTTTGATATCACCGTTATAATATACTTTTACCATTTCAATCTCTCCCTTGTTATGTTTTATACAATAGATATTGTTTTATTGGATGACGCCTTTTGCTGGGTTCCCCTCGCAAAAGCCGTTGTACCTGTTCTCGCGATTTCTTTAATGCCATAAGGTTTTAACAATTCAATAAGCGCTTCAATTTTGTTAGATTCGCCTGTCACCTGAACAACGATGCTGTCTCTGCTGACATCAACGACAGAGGCTCTGAATGGTTCTATGATTCCATTAATCTCTGATCTCGTTGGCGGTGCAGATACGACCTTGATCAAGGCCAGCTCCCTCTGGACAATTGATTGATTAGTGATGTCCGTGACTTTTAGCACATCAATCTGTTTGTTGAGCTGTTTCGTCAGTTGTTCAACATCATTTTCTCCTTCAACATGAACGACAAAGGTGATTCTGGAAACGCCTGTTGTTTCTGTGTGTCCAACTGTAATGCTTTCAATGTTGTAATGTCTTTTAGTGAATAAACCGGTGATCCGGTTTAATACGCCGGAACGGTTCACCACAGTCAATGTGATAATTCTTTTCAAGGTTTCACCCCCACCATTTCATGCAGCCCTTTCCCCGGAGCCACCATCGGAAATACTTTTTCTTCGCTGGCAACCCGCACGTCAATGACAACCGGTTCTTTTGATGTTAATGCCTCTTCTAGCTTTTCTTTCGCTTCTGCTTCGGATGAAATTCTAATGCCTTTAATGCTGTATGCTTCGGACAATTTAACGAAGTCAGGCTGAGAAGCAAATTTTGATTCTGAATAGCGTTCTTCATAGAAAATTTCCTGCCACTGTCTGACCATTCCGAGACAAGCGTTATTTAGAATCACGACTTTGACCGGAAGATTCAATTCGCGAATGACATCGAGTTCTTGAAGCGTCATTTGAAAACCGCCATCTCCGAGAACCGCCACAACAGTAGCATTTTTATCAGCTAGCTGTGCGCCGATCGCTGCCGGAAGGCCGAATCCCATTGTTCCAAGTCCGCCTGATGTGACCCATTTATCTGCTTTTTTGAATGGATAAAACTGTGCTGACCACATTTGATGCTGGCCGACATCCGTTGCGACAATGGCCTCGCCTTTTGTAAATTGGTGAATATATTCAATCAATTTCTGAGGTTTAAAGCCTTCTTCTTCATTATCTACATACCAGAGCGGGTACTCTTCTTTCCATTCCGCAAGCTGTTTTTTCCAGTCGTTTGAATCGCTTTGTTTGCCGTCTTGTTTGATCAGCTCCTGCAGGACAATTTTGCAGTCTCCAACTACAGGAATCTGTGTTTTCATGATTTTTCCGATTTCAGCCGGATCAATATCAATGTGGGCAATCTTTGCGTTTCTTGCAAAGTGCTTCAGGTTTCCTGTGACGCGGTCATCAAAACGGGCGCCGATACTGATTAAAAGATCACAGTCATGAAGGGCCATGTTCGCCGTATAAGTGCCATGCATTCCCGCCATCCCCAGGAAAAGCGGATGGTCAGCCGGGAAGCCTCCCAGCCCCAAAAGCGTGTGTGCCACAGGGATTTGCTGCTGTTCTACATAATTTTTTAATTCTTCTGACGCTTTTGCATGCAGCACGCCCGCACCCGCCAGAATAACCGGTTTCTTTGCGCTGCTTACAGCTTCCACAAGCTTGCGAATCTGCAAATAATTCGGCTCTGTTGTCGGCTGGTATCCCGGAAGATTCATCTCATGATCATAGCTGAATTCCCCTTCAATTGTTGCTACATCTTTCGGAATATCAATCAATACAGGTCCGGGTCTTCCAGTAGTTGCAATATGGAACGCTTCTTTAATGATGCGCGGCAGATCTTCCGGCCGGCGAACCTGGTAGCTGTGTTTTGTCACCGGCATCGTAATCCCTAAAATGTCCGCTTCCTGAAATGCATCGCTCCCGATAACAGAAGTTGCTACCTGCCCGGTAAACACAACTAAAGGCAATGAATCAATCATGGCATCCGCAAGGCCTGTAACAAGGTTTGTCGCTCCCGGGCCTGATGTCGCAATAACGACCCCTGGTTTTCCAGAAACTCTCGCGTATCCTTCCGCCGCATGAATGGCACCTTGCTCGTGTCGGGGAAGGATATGTACCATCCCTGAATTGTAGAGCTTATCGTAAATCGGAAGCACCGCACCGCCCGGATAACCGAATATCATTTCTACTTTTTCTTTCTTTAATGATTCAATCAGCATTAACGCTCCGCTCATCGTCTTTGTACATTTGGCAGATGCTGAATCCACCTGTACATTAGTCCCCATTTTAGTTCCTCCTTTTGGATTTTCATCCTCTAAAGATCCTTTTTATTAGCTTGATAGCTGATTATTCAATAAAAAAAACCCTTCCGCCCACAATCAGCCGCGCAGTGAATGCGATAGCTAAAAGGGGCGAAAAGGCTCTTCTTTCCGCGGTACCACCCTTGTTTACGGCCTGTTAAATCGGCCGTCTCATGGATATTTCTATCCGCTTTAATAACGAGTGAATCAAGTTCACCCGGCCAAGTCCTACTATTGTTTCAGACTGGCACTCTGAGGCGAGTTCACCTTGTAAAGTTTCGCCGGTTCTCAGCTAACCCGGTTCTCTGTGGAAAGCTTTATTCAAGGCTACTTATCCTCATCTGCGCTTTTGATATTCAGTCTCCGGAACAGCTTTGGGCTGTTCAAGGAGGTCGTTTGTTTTTTCATTTTTCGGAATTATATTGCGGTCACTTTTGCTTGTGAAGCTTGCGTTTATCATTTGTTGAACTCATATTACGCCGCTTTGGACGCAGTGTCAACAGCATTTTTTAAAATTATTAGACAATTTTGATTAATCAATCTATATTGTATACGCTTTCATTATTGGTACGTAAGCAATTGTAAATGTTAAAAGTTTTTATAATTTTTTTATTAATCTATCAATAATACACCGGAATTTTTCAATTTGATATAAACATGGCATATTTTATAACACACTATCATTCACATATCCATTGCAGCCTAACAGATCATCTTGCAAAACCATTTCAATGCGGATAGGCACTTCCATTAGTCCCCTGCATACATTGATGATATCTTGCAAAGAAAAGGTGATACAATGAATAAATCATTAGCAGATATGCAAGGATCCCCCGCAGGCTTTCCCGGCTTTCCGCAACCGTATTATCCTACTGCCCCTGCCTTTTACCAGCAAAGCCATCAGCCATTTGGTGGACATGGATACGGGCAGCCGTACAGCCAGGCATACAGCCCGATTAGCACTCCCTCTGCTATGTACTCCTCCTATCCATATGCTTCAGGATTTTACGGGCAGCAGTTTGCAGGTGCCGGCTATGGCAGCCATGGCGGAGGTTTCAGCATCCCGGCGACGCACGCCGCCGGATTCAGCGGAGCACCAGGCGTACATGGAGGCTATAGATATTAAAGAAGACCAAGGGCCGAACATCTTTTTTGGCCCTTTTTTGCTTTGAAACGTCTTTCACAAATTATTCATTCCAAAGAATGATCTATACTGTCAGATTTTCTGTCTTTATATTTGGAAACAGGATGGAATATGATTAAGATGAAATGAAAATACGTTCTGCAAATCTGTAAGTTTTTGAGGAGGAATAGAATTGTATATAAAAATAGATGATGTAACTGGACATCAGGTGATTTCACTTGTGAATGAGCATTTACATAGCATGACACTCATGTCCCCGCCAGAAAGCATCCACGCCTTAGGTTTAGAAAGCCTTAGAGCGCCTGAAATAACATTTTGGAGCGCCTGGGAGAGTGATGAACTAGCCGGCTGCGGAGCGCTTAAAGAACTGGACAGCCGGCACGGAGAAATCAAATCAATGCGCACGTCTGCATCCCATTTAAGAAAAGGCGTTGCCAAACAAGTGCTTCAGCACATCATAGAAGAGGCTGCAAAGCGAGGCTATGAGCGGCTAAGCTTAGAAACGGGTTCAATGGCTTCATTTGAGCCGGCAAGAAAATTGTATGAAAGCTTCGGTTTTCAGTACTGTGAACCGTTTGCAGACTATGTTGAAGATCCGAACAGTGTGTTTATGACGAAGAAGCTGTGAGGCATTTATATGGGGTAGATAAGTACAGAAAGCGTTCTGTCTTGTCTATCCTTTTTTAGTTTCACACATCTAATTCGTGTGCATGGAACACACCCGGTGTTTTCAATTTTGTTTAATTTAAAGAGCAGCGGGAATTAAAAACGACATGAACGATAAAATGCAAAATTGATTAAGGAGGACATTAATATGAAAAGTATAGTTGGTGTATACGAAACTCCGCAAGAAACCATTGCAGCGATTGAAGGCTTATTAACAAAGGGCTATGATTCTGACGACATCTCTGTTGTGACAAGCCGGCGAGATACAGATTATCTTGAAACACGCACAGGAACAGAAGTCAATCAGGCCATTGATGCACGCGAGGGCGAATCTGAATCTTTTTTCGATAAACTGAAAGATTATTTCACAATGGATGATACCGCCACACATAGCAAAGCATTATCCGATTTGGATATCACGACTAACGAAATAGACAAGTACCAAGAGGATTTGGATGACGGCAAACTCCTTGTGGCCGTTGAGACAGATGCAGATGTAAATGCTCCTATCGATAACGGCAATGCCCTTTCAGGCGGCTTTTCAAGCACAAATGAGATGGCGGATTATACAACAAAAGAAGAAAAAACAATGCCGCTGCGAGAAGAACAGTTGAAAGTCGATAAGGAAGACGTTCAAACTGGAGAAGTAGAGATAGGAAAAGAAGTCAAAACAGAACAAAGAGATATGGACATCCCGGTGAGACACGATGAAATTTACGTTGAACGCCGTCCGGTGGATGAAAACACGGCAGACGCTTCTCCCGTAAATGACTCAGAAACGGTCAGAGTTCCTATCGTTGAGGAAAAACTTGAAGTGACCAAAAAACCCGTTGTTACGGATGAAGTGGTTATCGGGAAACGGACTGTCGAAGAAAATGAGCATATTTCTGAAACTGTGAAAAAAGAAGAACCTCGTCTGAATAAAGAAGGAACTGTCCGCGACCTGGATGATGATACGTTAAATAACAAATAATAATTATCATAAACAAAAAACCTCAAATCCTTAAAGGATTTGAGGTTTTTTCTTGGTACGTCCCAGGAGAGATTCGAACTCCCGACCGACGGCTTAGAAGGCCGTTGCTCTATCCAGCTGAGCTACTGGGACACGTTTTATTTTTTGTTTTTCGCTTTAACTATCAGCGACAAGATTTATTATATATGGGATGCAACAATAAGTCAACGGTTTTTTAGAATTTTTTTCATGAGGAAGAAAATTTTCTTCCTCATGACTTTTTTATAGTTTGACCTGGTTTTGCAGATCCTCAATTACACGGCCTGTTTTGTCGTAAAAACGCACTGTCGCGGTATCATTTTCTAATGTTAGTATAGCATAGCTTTCAGTCCTGCGCACCCTCGGAAGCCGGATGCTGCCTGGATTAATCATCAGTTTTCCGCGCAGCACTTCACTTCCCGCGATGTGCGAATGCCCGAAACATATAATATCTGCTCCGAGCTCCTCTGCACGATAGTATACGTTTAACAAGGTCTGTTTTATACCGTGAAGGTGACCGTGCGTGGCCAGTATTTTTCTTGAGCCGGCAGTCAGAAGAAGCTCGTCCTTAAAGTCGCCCGTAAAATCACAATTGCCTTTTACTACCGCATAAGGATTCAATGCCGGATGCCCAGTTTCAAGCTCAGAGTCTCCGCAATGAATCATGAAATCAACTTCTGCTTCATGCCGTTTCGCAATGGTTTGGAGTTCTTCTTCAAGCCCATGGCTGTCACTGATAATCAGCACGTTCATGTACAAGCTTCCTCCTTATGCCTCCAAAAGCTTAGACAGCTTTTTAAGCGCGTCAGCCCTATGGCTGATTTTATTTTTTTCATCACTTGTCAGTTCGGCCATTGTCTTGTCTTTATCTTTCACAATAAAGATCGGGTCATAGCCAAAGCCGTATTGTCCTCTCGGTTCTTCAGCAATATACCCTTCCACATGGCCTTCGACTGTTTTTGTTTCCTCACCAGGGATACTCACAGCCAGCGCGCACCGGAAACGGGCCGTGCGCTGTTCTTTTTCGAATCCTTTCAGCTCGCTGAGCACTTTGTTGATATTTGCCTCGTCGTCTTTCTGCTCCCCTGCATAGCGGGCGGAATAAACGCCTGGTCTGCCTCCAAGATTATCGATGGACAGACCGGAGTCGTCCGCAATCACCATTTTGTTCACTGCTTTGGCAACAGCTTCAGCTTTCAAAATGGCATTTTCTTCAAACGTATGGCCTGTTTCCTCAATTTCTTCTGTGAATCCAATTTCAGCTAAAGATTTGACATCATAGCCTTTTGGCTCAAGGATTTCTTTGAATTCCTTCACTTTTCCTGGATTATGTGTCGCAATAATTGCTTCTTTCATGATGATCAAGCCTTTCTGTCTTTATTTCAGTTCTGGCAGAGAATCACCCAGCACTTCTTTTTGCTTGTCAATCAGTTCCTGAATGCCTTTTTCTGCAAGACCGAGAAGACCGTTCAGATCCTCCCTTGAAAAAGTCGCCTCTTCCCCGGTTCCCTGCAGCTCTACAAAACGGCCGCTGCCAGTCATAATGACATTCATGTCAACTTCAGCGGAGGAATCTTCTTCATAATTTAAATCTAACAAAATCCCCTGTTCCTTATCAATTCCGACAGAGATCGCAGCAAGAAAATCAGTGATCGGATTTGCCTTGATCGTTCCCGCTTTGATCAGCTTGCCAATCGCAATTGCCATAGCAAGAAATGCACCTGTAATGGAAGCGGTTCTTGTCCCGCCATCAGCCTGAATGACATCACAGTCAATCCAAATTGTCCGTTCACCGAGCTTTTCCAAATCAACGACTGCCCGAAGCGCGCGGCCGATCAGGCGTTGAATCTCCATTGTTCTGCCGGAGATTTTCCCCTTAGAAGATTCTCTGATTGTTCTTTGGTTTGTTGCCCGCGGCAGCATGCTGTATTCAGCTGTAATCCAGCCTTTTCCTCCCCCTCGTAAAAATGGCGGCACGCGGTCCTCAACCGACGCGTTGCAGATTACTTTTGTATTTCCTGCTGTTATTAGAACAGAACCTTCCGGATGGCTGATAAAATCCAAATCGAATGTGATTGGACGCAGCTCATCATGTTGTCTTCCGTCATGTCTCATGTTTTACCTCCGATTATATGTACATAAACCATTTTTGTCCCGGAATTGAATAAAGAAAGAGGCAGCCGGAACGCTAACCTCTTTCTTTCTAGTATATCAAAAATTCCAATTTAAAAACTACCCGTATTCACTTGAGAAGGTCTGGAGACCGGTTCTGTGAGCTTTTCACCCTTTTCATTTACAAGCTCTGATTTCCCGTTTACTTTAACAGAGACACTTTTTACGTCCGGTTGCTCCGTTAACGTCAGCACAATGCTATTCAGCACTTCTGAAGAAATCATTTTCGTCTTTTCGTCGGCGCTGCCGAATATAGATTGATTAAAATCTAACGTTACCCGTCCGTCTTTGATTTTCGGTTTGCTGACCAGCTTTACATCTTCACTGAAGTCTGTTAACAGCCCGCTCACCTTGCTTGGGCCTTTAGCCAATTCATTGATCGCTGCTGTGATGTCGTCTTTTTCTGAATTGTCGATCCGTTTTGTCACCGGCACGTAGTACTCACTGTCTTCGTTTTCCGCCAAATAATAAACTGTGAGCGGATGTGTTGCAGTGAGATCATTCACCCCAGATGTTTCCATGTTAATCCCGTCTTTACGGCTTAAATCATCTGTAATCGGCGTGCCGCCTACAGGCATCTCCTTCAGTTCATGGCCGTTTATTCTGAGCTTCACTTTATCTATTGAACTGAATTGCGTAAGTGTCCATGTCACAGACTGAACGATTTTCTGTTCGTCTTCCTTCTTATAATTTTTAAATTCACTAGAGAAATCAGCTATTGCTGTCCCATCTTTTTTGATGTCAACATTAACGGTTGTGTCAGCCGGCAATACGGCTCTGAAGCCATTCGGAAGAATTTCTGACACAGGTCCGCCCTGAACGAGGTATTCAAGCGCCTGTTTGGCCGTGCCTTCACTTTTCGGAAGGGGCAGCGTTTGTGCTACGACATACCCGTTTTTATCAATGAGATAAAGCTCCCTCATGACTGTAGATGAGACTTGATCCGTTGTATCATTTGTTTTGCTTTCTGTTTTTTCGGTTACTGTTGTATTTGAATTGGCCCCCGCTTCATCGTTCACGTATGTAACGTCTTGAGGCGGATCAATTTCCTCGGCTGCCTTATCAGATTGAAACAAACCGCAACCGGTTAAAAGCAAGGCAGAGGTGAGACAAGTGGCACCAATGACTGCAGGTCCTTTTTTCAGCATACTTTTCCCTCCTAAGACTGTTTGTACTATCATGTATACGAGCCTTATTAGGAAATAGACCGAAGAATTCAGGCAAAACAGAAAAAAACCGCAACATGCCGTTGCGGGAATAATTATCTTCTAATCGGTTCTAGCAGTGAGATGCATTCCACATAGCCCACCTCATGGCCAAACCAGTCATCTGCAATCTTTGCAAACTGATCACGCGCTCCTGTTGTCAGGAACTGATGATCCGGAACAACCGGAGACTGGTTCAGCAGCCCTTTATATGAGAGAATCGTGCTGACTTCCCTTGCTGTTTCATCGCCGGACGAAATAATGTTTACGTGCTCTCCCATATATCTCTGAATGGATTCTTTTAAAATAGGATAGTGGGTGCAGCCTAAAATCAGCGAATCAATCGATGTGTCTTTTAAAGGATACAGCGATGCTTTGACAATCTCGTCTGCTGTTTTGTCAAGAAACTTCCCGCTTTCCACAAAAGGCACAAGCAGAGGGCAGGCTAGGTTCTCAACCTTCAGATCAGGATTTAATGCCAAAAGCGCCTCTTCGTACGCATTGCTCTTAATCGTGTTCTCAGTACCGATAACACCGATATGCTGATTTTCCGTTACTTTTATCGCTGCTCTCGCACCCGGCTGAATCACTCCGACCACAGGTATATCGACACTGCGCTGGATATCTTCCAATGCGATCGCTGTTGCTGTGTTGCAGGCGATCACAAGCATTTTGATATGGTGGTTTTTGAGTAAATAGTTCGTCAGCTCCCACGTATATTGAAGAACTTCTTCTTCAAGGCGCGGTCCGTATGGACACCGTTTCGTATCCCCGACGTAGATAATATTTTCTTTTGGTAACTGTCTCATGATTTCCTTTGCAACGGTTAAACCGCCAACCCCGGAATCAATGACTCCTATTGGTTGTTCCAACAAAATCGCCTCATTTTCTCTTCATTTCATGCTGCAGTTTCATCAATGACTTTTCGAAGATGGCTATTTCTTCATCTGTAAACGTTTCGAACATATCACGCAGATATTCCTGCCTTTTGGTAATGACCTCTTGGATAATCCGTTCTCCTTCAGGCAGCAAATGTATCCTAACGACGCGTCTGTCGGCCGGGTCCTTGACCCGTTCAACAAGCTCATTTTTTTGCATGCGGTCAATTAAGTCCGTTGTCGTACTGCATGCTAAATACATTTTGCCCGATAATTCGCCGATTGTCATATCTCCTAATTCATAAAGCCATTGCAGTCCGACAAATTGCGGCGGTGTAATCGCATATTGGTTAAGGATTTCTCGTCCTTTTTGCTTAATGATCGCGGCAATGTGGCGGAGTGACTTTTCAATATCCGCAACATGCTCCGAAGGTTTTGATGTCATTTGTCCATCCCTCACTCAAGGATCTCTTACGCACAAAGCGTTCCGTGTCTATTTTCCTTCTTTTTTGAAGAAAATGCAAGACTCGCTGGAGAGAAATAGAGGACTCTAGGCAAACAACATCAAATAAAAAAATTGGTTTTACGCCCTTGCCATCCATTCCAAATATGGTTTCGAACATTCCAAACAAACAGCAATAACCGGCTCCTTCCTGAAAAGAAGGAATACCGGCAAGGATTAAAGCTCTAGCTCACCCATTCTAAGAAGCTCAACAACGGCTTGCGAACGCCCTTTCACACCCAATTTCTGCATGGCATTTGAAATATGGTTTCGAACGGTTTTCTCACTGATAAATAGCTCGCTTGCAATCTCCTTTGTTGTCTTATCTTGAACGAGCAATTCGAACACTTCTCTTTCTCTTTTCGTTAGCAGCGGCTTCGATTGAAATTCTTTCTCCTTCAAGTATTGTAACCCTCCTTGCTAAGGTGAGAGCGAATCAGAAACGAATGGGTTTTGATATAGTCGAGATATCATATGTAAGAAGGGCACAGGAGGTGACGTTTACAAGAGAATTAGTTTATGGTGTATGGAGAAGGGTTTGTTTTTCCTCATCCGTCCAGCTGACAGCCTTGCCGCTATCCTTTGAGACTTGAACCATCACAACTGCTCCGGTGAAGCAGGGTTCACCTTCGCGGTTCTCTCCGAAATAGTGCAGGGTAAGAGATGAGCTACCGACAGCACTTGTTTTCACATAGATGCGCAGCTCTTCATAAGGCATAACTTGGCGCAAATAATCGCATTGCTGGCTTGCCACGACCGTCATGGTCTGTTTGTTTTCATTCATCATATTCAGCTTTTTAAAATAAAAAATCCGTGCCTCCTCAAAATATATAAAAGGCGTTACATTATTCATATGTCCAAACATGTCCGTCTCGGAAAACCGCACGGATACTTCATTAAAAAAAGAAAAGGATGTTTTCCATTCTTGGAACGGCATATCAATATAAGCGGGTAGCTTCATCTTTATTCATCTCCTTATTGTTAAAAAAACCTCTCCCATGCGGAAGAGGTTTTTTCTTCTTATACTCTGTCGCTTCCGAAGAAATTGCGGAACGCTTGTAAGTTTGTATCTCTGTTCAAGGCTGCAATAGATGTAGTAAGCGGGATGCCTTTCGGACAGGATTGAACACAGTTTTGCGAGTTGCCGCAATCTGCAAGGCCGCCTTCATCCATCAGTGCTTCTAATCGGTCAGATTTATTCATGGCACCTGTCGGATGTGCGTTAAACAGGCGGACCTGAGACATCGGTGCCGGCCCCATGAACTTCGATTTGCTGTTCACATTCGGGCAGGCTTCGAGGCAGACGCCGCACGTCATGCATTTTGATAATTCATATGCCCATTGACGGCGTTTTTCCGGCATTCTCGGTCCCGGTCCTAAATCGTGCGTACCGTCAATCGGTATCCACGCTTTTACCTTTTTCAATGAATCAAACATTCTGCTCCGGTCAACCTGCAAATCACGCACGACTGGGAATGTTTTCATTGGTTTTAAGCGGATCGGCTGTTCAAGCTGGTCGATAAGTGCCGTACAAGACTGGCGGGGCTTTCCGTTTATGACCATTGAACATGCGCCGCATACTTCTTCAAGACAGTTCATATCCCAAGTGACAGGGGTTGTCTTTTCACCTTTCACGTTAACCGGATTCCGGCGAATTTCCATCAAAGCGGAAATGACGTTCAGGTTCGGGCGGTATGGAACCTCAAATTCTTCATCATAAGGCGTGCTGTCAGCTGTATCTTGACGTGTGATAATAAATCGTATGGTTTTTTGTTCACTCATGATTATTTCGCCACCTTCTTCTTCGAGTAATCCCGTTTCCGAGGCGTTATCAGTGAGACATCGACATCCTGATACTCAAATTCCGGCGCTTCATACGGGCTTACATGTTTAGCCATTGTTGTTTTGAGCCATTCATCATCATTACGTTCAGGATAATCCGGTTTATAATGGGCGCCCCGGCTTTCATTGCGGTTGTATGCGCCAAGGGTAATCACCCTTGCAAGCTGAAGCATGTTCGAGAATTGGCGTGTGAACATTGCCCCCTGGTTGCTCCATTTTGTTGTGTCATTGATGTTGATCTTTTTAAACCGCTCCATTAATTCCTGAATTTTGTCATCCGTTTTCAATAACTTGTCGTTATGGCGGACAACTGTGACGTTCGCCGTCATCCACTCCCCAAGCTCTTTGTGAAGAACATAGGCATTTTCGGTTCCGTCCATATTCATAATCTCAGCCCATTTTTCTTCTTCTTTTTTAACGTGAGCGTCGAATAAAGATGAAGACATGTCTTCTGCTGAAGATTCTAAGCCGTTTACATATTTCACCGCATTCGGCCCGGCCACCATTCCTCCGTAAATTGCGGAGAGCAGGGAGTTTGCCCCCAAGCGGTTGCCGCCGTGCATGGAGTAATCACATTCCCCCGCTGCAAAGAGTCCCGGGATGTTTGTCATTTGATCGTAATCCACCCATAAACCGCCCATTGAATAATGGACCGCCGGGAAGATTTTCATCGGAAGCTTCCGCGGGTCGTCTCCCATGAATTTCTCATAAATCTCAATGATGCCGCCAAGCTTGATATCAAGCTCTTTCGGATCTTTATGAGACAAATCGAGATACACCATGTTTTCGCCGTTAATGCCGAGCTTCTGGTTGACGCACACATCAAATATTTCGCGTGTCGCAATATCACGCGGCACCAGGTTTCCATAAGCCGGATATTTCTCCTCTAAGAAATACCATGGCTTACCGTCTTTATATGTCCACACGCGTCCGCCTTCACCGCGCGCTGATTCACTCATCAGTCTTAGTTTGTCATCGCCCGGTATGGCTGTCGGGTGGATTTGAATAAATTCTCCGTTTGCATAATACGCTCCCTGCTGATAAACGATTGACGCAGCAGACCCTGTGTTAATCATGGAGTTCGTCGATTTTCCAAAAATAATTCCCGGTCCGCCCGTTGCCATGATGACAGCGTCTGAACGGAAGGATTCAATTTGCATGCTTGTCAGGTTTTGCGCAACAATTCCGCGGCAGGTTCTGTCATCATCTAATACAGCGCCAAGGAATTCCCAGCCTTCGTATTTTGTAACCAGACCCGCAACTTCGTATCTGCGCACTTGCTCGTCCAGTGCGTAAAGCAGCTGCTGTCCCGTCGTCGCACCCGCATAAGCTGTTCTGTGGTGCTGTGTACCCCCGAATCGGCGGAAATCAAGCAGTCCTTCAGGCGTCCGGTTAAACATGACGCCCATCCGGTCTAATAAGTGGATGATAGAAGGCGCCGCTTCACACATCGCTTTAACCGGCGGCTGGTTTGCAAGAAAGTCTCCTCCGTATACAGTGTCATCAAAATGTTCCCACGGAGAGTCACCTTCCCCTTTTGTATTGACCGCTCCGTTTATGCCGCCTTGCGCACAAACTGAATGAGAACGTTTGACAGGAACGATGGAAAACAGCTTAACCGCCATTCCTGATTCCGCTGCTTTAATTGTCGCCATGAGGCCGGCAAGACCCCCGCCGACTACGATAATGCTTGATTGACTCATGATAGCCCCTCTCCCTCTAGTAATCTAGTACTCTTATACAAATGCAAAAATCGCTTTTAAGCCTACGTAAGACAGTGCAACAAAAATAATCAGCGTAACGTATGTCGAAATTCTTTGAGAACGAGGCGTTACCGTGATGCCCCATGTAACAGCGAAAGACCATAAACCGTTCGAGAAGTGGAAAATTGTTGATAAAACACCAACAATGTAAAAGCCAAGCATAGCCGGAGAGCTCAAGATATTCGCCATCATGTCGAAATTGACCTCAGCGCCCATTTGTGCGGCAATACGGGTTTCCCACACGTGCCAGCTCACGAAAATGAGGGTGATGATACCGGTTACACGCTGCAGGACGAAGAGCCAGTTTCTCATATAGCTGTATTGGCCTGCGTTATTTTTTGCAGTAAACGCTATGTACACACCATAAACTGCATGATAAATTAATGGTAAGAAGATTATAAAAATTTCCAAGGCATACCTGAAAGGCAGACTATCCATAAAATGAGCAGCACTATTGAATGCTTCAGCGCCCCTTGCGGCAAACTGGTTGACGACTAAATGCTGAATGAGAAAGATGCCGACCGGTATGACGCCAAGCAAGGAATGCAATCTTCGAAAATAAAACTCTCTGTTCCCAGACATTACTTTACCCCCTGTTTGATAAGTGCGAAATGTGCTAAATCTCTTCCCCCACTTCTTTCAATTGTAAGCACTTTATTAAGATTTATTGACAATTTCATTTTACTCCTCCCTCAAAAGGGCGTCAAGAAAACGCGTACATAAATTATAATTTTCCGAATTGAATAGTTGATTTAAAAATTTTATTTTATCAATATATGTTTCTGTTTAATTTTTCATAAGAATTATAGGATCATTCTGTAATCCTCCCCCCTGTTTGGGCTATAATATACCAAGGAGAGAGGGGAGACAGATATGAAGTCTAAATTTGAAGCATCTATTGACAACCTAAAAGAAATTGAAATGAATGCCTATGCCTACGAACTAATACGAGAGATCGTTCTCCCAGATATGCTTGGCCAAGATTACTCTTCCATGATGTATTGGGCAGGGAAACATCTCGCCCGTAAGTTTCCTCTTGAATCATGGGAGGAATTTCCGGCCTTCTTTGAAGAAGCGGGCTGGGGAACCCTCACCAACGTAAGTTCTAAAAAACAGGAGCTTGAATTTGAACTTGAAGGGCCGATTATTTCCAACCGGCTTAAACATCAGAAAGAGCCATGCTTTCAGCTGGAAGCAGGTTTTATTGCTGAACAAATTCAATTGATGAATGACCAGATTGCTGAATCATATGAACAAGTGAAAAAGAGAGCCGATAAGGTGGTTCTGACTGTGAAATGGGATATGAAAGACCCTGTGTAATCAAAAAGGCGGTGACTGCATAGTCCCGCCTTTTTGATTGTCATTACACAGCTGAAGGATGTTTTGAAAGCTCAAATGCATCGTGCAGCGCTTCGACCGCTTTCACCATGTCATTTTCGCTTACGACTGTTGAAACTTTGATTTCAGATGTGCTGACCATTTTGATTAATATGTTTTTTTCCGCCAGTACAGCAAACATTTCAGCCGCTACACCAGGATTTGAGACCATGCCGGATCCGACAATGGATACTTTGGCCAATTTGCTTTCTGTCTCGATTTTCTCGAATTCAAGCGCGTCTTTATACTCTTCAAGCACCTCAACGGTTTGGTCTGCGTCTTCTGTTTTAACAGAGAAGGAAATTCCAGTCTGATTGTCTCCAGCCTGCGTTTGGATAATGATATCGACGTTAATGTTTCTTTTGGCAAGTGTTGTAAAAATGGTAGATAGGGTTGTCAGGCCGCCAGTCAGCCCGTAAATGGTTACCCTTGTAATTTGATCTTCAAACGCAATCCCTCTGACAATTAAATTTTGCTCCATGGATGATTCCTCCTCAATTAATGTTCCCGCTTCTGTTTCTGTACTTGAACGCACTTCTAAAGGCACTTGGTAATTTTTCGCGAACTCAACGGCTCTCGGATGAAGAACGCCGGCGCCCAAATTGGCAAGCTCAAGCATTTCATCGTATGAGATGCCGGCAAGTTTTCTCGCTGATTTCACATAGCGCGGATCGGTAGTAAACACGCCGGGCACGTCCGTGTATATATCACATTTATCCGCTTGTAATGCGGCAGCCAAAGCAACTGCAGTTGTGTCTGAACCGCCCCGGCCCAATGTCGTGATTTCGCAATCCTCTGTCATGCCTTGGAATCCTGCGACAATAACAATTTTTCCTTGCTCAAGCTGGTCTGCTAAAACCGAAGTGTCAATATCTGTGATTCTGGCGTTTCCGTGAACGGCTTCCGTGCGGATTCCCGCCTGCCAGCCGGTATAGGACACAGCGTCATAGCCTTTTTCCTGCAGCGCCATTGAAAGCAAGGAAATGGTGACCTGCTCGCCCGTCGCCAGCAGCATATCCATTTCTCGTTTGCTCGGCTGGTCAGAAATTGCTTTTGCAAGACCGACCAATTCGTCAGTGGATTTTCCCATAGCTGAAACGACAACAACGACTTGATGGCCCTTCTGTTTTTCTGAAATCGCGCGGTTTGCCGCATTTTGAATTTTTTCGACTGAGCCGACAGAAGTACCTCCGAATTTTTGTACAATAAGACCCATGTATAACCACCCTTTACATTTTGGTTCGTGCGGGTGAGGAGAAAGAGTGCTTTGTCCACAATAAAAAAAGCAACGAGAGGAATTTCTCTCATTGCTTACATTTAATCATCATGAATGATTATGAACAACGAGATAGCCCTCCAAGAAAATGATTTCTTGACAGCCTTACATTTATTCAATGCACGGCCAGCAAATAATACCGATGGGGTTTTATTTGCTTCGGCGACGCTCCCCTTTCAGCCTTTTTCACAGAATCCATCTTTCTCCAAAGGCTTACTCTTGAAGTTCGCACCTCTATCTTCACCATATAACACGATCTAACTATGAAATTAGTTCACATTTTATCAGATCTTTTTTAAAAGGACAACATTATTTTTGCAATTTATCGTAAAGCAGCTGAGCAACCGCTGCGGGTACACCTGCTTTTTTGATGTCCTCAAGGCTTGCTTCCTTCATTTTTTTAACCGAACCGAAATGCTTTAACAGCATTTTCTTTCTTTTCTCTCCGATACCCGGGATGTCGTCCAATACGGATTGAAACGCGCTTTTTCCGCGGATTTGCCTGTGAAAGCTGATTACAAAACGGTGCACCTCGTCCTGAATGCGCTGCAGGAGGTAAAATTCTTGACTGTTCCGTTCCAGATACACCGTCTCCAGCGGATCGCCAATTAATAAATTTGAAGTTCTGTGTTTTTCGTCTTTGGCTAAACCGGCGATCGGGATATCCAAGCCAAGTTCATTTTCAATAACATCCCTTGCAGCGTTGATCTGCCCTTTTCCTCCGTCAATGATGATCAAATCAGGCAGAGGCAGATTTTCGCGAAGCACTCTCGTATAGCGTCTTCTGACGACCTCTCTCATTGAGCCGTAATCATCCGGTCCCGTAACGGTTTTGATTTTATATTTGCGGTATTCCTTTTTGTTCGGCTTGCCGTCGATAAACACGATCATCGCGGAAACCGGGTTTGTCCCCTGTATGTTTGAGTTATCAAACGCTTCAATTCTGTGCGGAGTATAAATATTCAGTGCCTCACCGAGTTTATGCACAGCCCCGATTGAGCGCTCCTCGTCCCGTTCAATTAAGGAGAATTTTTCTTTCAGCGCGATTTTCGCGTTTTTATGGGCCAGCATAAGCAGTTCTTTTTTCGAGCCTTTTTTTGGCTGGTGGACGTTTGTTTCCAGCAGCTGCTCGATCATGGATTGATCAACGCTGTCCGGAACTAAAATTTCCTTTGGAAGGAAGTGGTTGTTTTTTGAATAGAACTGCCCGATGAATGTCAGAAACTCTTCATCTGCTTCCTGATAGAGCGGGAACATGCTGACATCGCGTTCAATGAGCTTTCCTTGGCGGATAAAAAAGACCTGTACGCACATCCAGCCCTTATCATATGCGTACGCGAATACGTCACGGTCGACTAGATCGTTCATCGTCATTTTTTGTTTTTCCATCGTTGATTCAATATGGGCGATTTGGTCGCGAAGCTCTTTTGCCCGTTCAAACTCTAGATTCTCAGCAGCTTCATGCATTTTCCCTTCAAGCTCTTTTTTGACCTCATTATAGCCGCCCTTTAAGAAACGGGTAATGCTTTCAACCAGTTCTCTGTTGGTCTCTTCGGAAATGTCCTTTACGCACGGAGCGAGACATTGGCCCAGATGATAGTAGAGGCACACTCTGTCCGGCAGCTTGGAGCATTTTCTGAGAGGGTACAGACGATCAAGCAGTTTTTTTGTTTCCCTTGCGGCCTGAACATTCGGGTACGGCCCGAAATAGCGCCCTTTGTCTTTTTTGACATTGCGGGTGACAATCAGCCTTGGGTGGCGTTCATGGGTGAGTTTTATGAAAGGATAGGTTTTGTCGTCTTTCAGCATGACGTTGTATTTCGGATCATGCTTTTTGATCAGATTCATTTCTAAAATAAGCGCTTCTAGATTGGAGGACGTCACGATATATTCAAAATCCTCGATTTCCGTCACAAGCCTTTGTGTTTTCGCATCATGAGAACCTGTGAAGTAGGAGCGCACTCTGTTTTTCAGCACTTTTGCTTTTCCTACGTAGATCACAGTCTGCTGCCGGTCTTTCATGAGATAACACCCGGGCTGATCGGGAAGGAGGGCGAGTTTTTCTTTCAGTTGTTTGTTCATATATTACCCTTCCTTAAGTTTATTCCTTTGTTTCCAGTTTAACACGAACGTTTGTTTTTCTCTATGCTTCACGATTGGTGAATAAAAAAAGCGATCCCTCAATCGGAATCGCTCTGGCATGTCGGCAGCCGAAAATTAAAGATGTTTGTTTACAAGCTCTTGAAGCGCTTCTTTCGGTTTGAAGCCGACAGATGTTTCAACAACTTCTCCATCTTTTAAGACAAGAAGTGTCGGGATGCTCATAACGCCGTATTTGCCGGCTGTTTCTTGGTTCTCGTCTACATCGATTTTTACGATTTTCAGTTTGTCTCCCATTTCTTGATCTAGTTCTTCAAGAACAGGTGCAATCATTTTACAAGGTCCGCACCAAGGAGCCCAGAAGTCAGCCAGTACGACGCCTTCGCTTGTTTCAGCTGAGAAAGATTGATCAGTTGCTTTTACGATAGCCATTATTGTATTCCTCCAATTGTGAAATGATGATTTTTAGTATAGCATCTCCCATTCGTTCACGCTATTTTAATGCTTACAAATTATTTTTTCCTGATCACAATCGCTTTACTCATGTTTATCTGGATTGAATGGGTTATGTCACTTTTCATTAAAACACGAATCTGATAATGGCCCCAATGACTACAATCGCCCCAATGATCATTAGAATGGTACGAAGCATAGAATAACATCTCCTCTTCACTGTCATGTACCTTTACCATGCCCTGCCGGAGCTGTTTTAAAACATGAAAAGAGCGCCGGCATGAAGCTCCGGCGCTCTCGCTCGATCAAGAATCAGCACGCAACGTGAGTAAGACGACTGACATTGGCGGGAGTTTTACCTTCAGTTTGTTTTTGTTGAGCGTGTATTGGCTGAAAGATTCCGGTTTGACGTGATGAGGATTCTCAAACGTGTTATGTGCATTCATTTTGTCAGCTGTCAGAATGACACCGGAATGGTCCGCTGCCTTGTGAAGACCCCTTAGCTCGATCTCAGCCTCCGCTTTGTTTTGGTGATCGATGTTGCAGATTGTGATATTGATATCGCCTTCTGCATGTTTCGAGGCTGAAATACTGATTTGCGGCAGCGTTTCGCCCTTCCATTCATAGTCAGCAGACGTTGTTTCAGTGTCTAAAAGAGAAGCGTCCTGGTGTACCTTAAACATATCAAATACATGGTACGTCGGTGTCAAAAGCATCTGCTCTCCCTCAGTCAAAATCATTGCTTGAAGAACGTTTACTGTTTGGGCGATGTTGGTCATTTGCACTCGGCGGCAATGCTGATGGAAAATGTGGAAATGAGAAGCCGCCACCAGTGCATCACGAATGGTGTTTTGCTGATACAGGAATCCAGGGTTCGTGCCTGGCTCAGGATCAAACCACGTGCCCCATTCATCAATAATCAGCCCGACCCGCTGCTCCGGATCGTACCGGTCCATAATCGTGCCGTGTTTTTGAATCAATTCATCGATGTATTTGGCTTTTTTCATCGTAATGAACCATTCATCCTCCGTGAATTCTGTAGCTGATCCTTTGCCTTTCCAGAAATCACCCGGAATCGTGTAATAATGAAGACTCAATCCGTCCATCAGGCCAGCGGCTTTTTTCATGAGTACGTCCGTCCAATGAAAATCGTCCACATTTGCGCCGCCTGCAATTTTGTATATTTCATTTCCGCTGTAATTGCGGACATAGGTTTGAAAACGCCGGTACAGATCTGCGTAGTATTCAGGATGCATGTTGCCGCCGCAGCCCCAGTTTTCATTGCCTACGCCGAAATATTTCAGCCGCCAAGGCTCCTCTCTTCCATTTTGTTTTCTCCAGTCTGACATTGGCGTGCCTTCTTCAAACGTCATATACTCAATCCATTCCGCCATTTCCTGAACCGTTCCGCTTCCGACATTGCCGCAAATATAAGGCTCGCATTCAAGCAGCTCGCAAAGCATCATAAATTCATGCGTTCCGAATTCATTTGATTCGACTGTACCGCCCCAATGCGTATTAAGCATCGACTTACGGTCACCGACACCGTTTGCCCAATGATATTCGTCCGCAAAACACCCGCCCGGCCACCTAAGGACAGGAATATTCAGCTGTTTGAGCGCTTCCAGCACATCCTTTCGTATTCCGTTTATGTTGGGAATGTTCGAGTCCGTTCCGACCCAAATCCCCTCATAAATCCCTCTACCTAAATGTTCGGCAAAATGACCGTATATGTTTTTGTTAATGGTTCCTTTTACAATATCTGTTTGGATCACTGCTTGATGTTCAGACATGCATGATCATTCCTTTCATACGAATATGAAAAGCACCACAGTCAAATATGAGTTCTGTCTTTTGCCTGAGGAGTCAGCATGAATGTAAGCGCTTTTAAAGTAACCATATTATATATGTTCGTACATGTCAACGAAATATTTTATAAAATTTATATTTGTACGTATGTATTTAAAGATATCAAAGCCCCGAACTTCAGCAGTCCGGGGTTTTCTTTACGAGTGTATATTTAATTGTTTGAATTCCTCCGTTAATAACGGGACGACTTCAAATAAATCGCCTACAATGCCGTAATCCGCTATTTTAAAGATATCCGCTTCGGGATCTTTATTGATGGCGACTATCACCTTGCTGTTTGACATGCCGGCCAAATGCTGGATGGCCCCGGAAATGCCACAGGCAATGTACAAATCCGGGGTAACGACTTTCCCGGTCTGCCCGATTTGGAGAGCGTAATCGCAATAATCAGCGTCACACGCCCCGCGAGATGCCCCGACTGCAGCTCCCAGCACCTTGGCAAGCTCTTGCAGCGGCTGAAATCCTTCCTTGCTTTTAACTCCGCGGCCGCCTGCAACGATAATTTTGGCTTCGGATAGATCAACCCCGTCCGCGGTTTTTTTCATGACTTCTTGAATTACGGTGCGGAGGTCAGTAAGAGAAACATCAATGCTTTCAATACTCCCTGACCTGCTGGCGTCTTTTTCTGAAGCTTGAATATTATTAGGTCGAATCGTTGCAAAAATCAGCGGGTCGGTTGAAATGACGCGTTCAAATGCTTTCCCCGAGTAAATTGGCCGCGTGAACACGACATTCTCGCCGGTAACGCTTACATCTGTAGCATCAGAAATTAAGCCTGTTTGCAGCCGGGCCGCGAGTTTCGGTGAAAAATCTTTGCCCATTGCCGTGTGCCCGCATATGACTGAATCGGGTTTTTCTTGGTCAATAATGACCCTCATGACCTGGCTGTATCCGTCTGCCGTGTATGCTTTCAGCTTCGGATCCTCGGCAGTGAGAACTTTATCGGCTCCGTAATGGATAAGCTCTTGTGCAACGCTTTGTACATTTTCTCCGATGAGAACCCCGACGACTTCTCCATCGCCTGAAATGGTTCTTCCTGCAGCTAATGCTTCAAAGGTGACATTCCGCAATTCTCCATCGCGAATTTCTCCGAGTACGATCACTTTTTTTCCCATTCTAACATCCCCCTGTTTCTTTGAATGTCCAAGCTTTAAATGACTTTAGCTTCGCTGCGGAGCAATGAGACGAGCTCTTTTGCCTGTTCGGCAGGCTCACCTTGGAGAACCTTCCCGGCTTCTTTTTTCGGCGGCAGAAAACGTTCAATGGTTTTCATCTTAGATTCGGCATCCTCTTCGTCCAGATCAAGATCATCAAGTTCTAGCTCTTCAAGCGGTTTTTTCTTGGCCTTCATAATACCCGGAAGCGATGGATAGCGTGGTTCATTCAAGCCCTGCTGAGCTGTGACAAGCAATGGAAGTGTTGTTTTGATTTTTTCAACATCACCTTCGACGTCCCTTTCTGCTTCTGCATCAGTGCCGCTGATTTCGAGTTTGGTGATTGTTGTGATGCACGGAATGTCCAGCAGCTCGGCAAGCCGAGGCGCTACTTGTCCGGAACCTCCGTCAATGGCAACATTTCCGCCGAGAATCAAATCAAACTCCTGATCCTTCATATAGTGGTATAAAACTTGAGAAATGGAATATTGGTCGGGCTCCTCGAGATCATCTTCTATGTTGATTAAAACGGCTTGGTCACATCCCATGGCAAGCGCAGTGCGCAATTCTTTCTCCGCTTCTTCGCCGCCGACAGTGACGGCGGTGATCGTGCCCCCGTGCTTTTCCTTCAGCTGGATGGCTTCTTCTATCGCGTATTCATCGTATGGATTAATAATCCATTCCGCTCCGTCGTCCTGAATCTTTCCTGCTTCAATGACGATTTTTTCTTCTGT
Organism: Bacillus sp. C28GYM-DRY-1; assembly: GCF_030519405.1. Taxonomy (NCBI): domain Bacteria; kingdom Bacillati; phylum Bacillota; class Bacilli; order Caryophanales; family Bacillaceae; genus Bacillus; species Bacillus sp. C28GYM-DRY-1. Next base: position 10,365 of record NZ_JAUMKF010000006.1, on the reverse strand, counting down.
GTCAAACGTCCGTTTCATCAGTACAAATAGATTCATGATCATATCCCCTTTTATTCACCTTTGAACTGAGGCTTTCTTTTTTCGAGAAATGCCTGGATGCCTTCTTTGGCGTCCTCTGACTCAAATGCTTCTCCAAACCGTTTTGCTTCAAGCTTTAAGCTGCCTTCATAGGAATACACCTTATTGGAATAAAGAAGCTCAAGCAGGGATGCCAGCGTTTGCGGGCTTTTTTCAGCAAACTTAGCGGCAAGTGCCTTTGCTTTTTCAAGCACTTCTGCTTCATCTTTTGCTCCAATTGACACAAGTCCGAGATCAAGCGCTTCTTTTCCGGATATCGGTTCTCCTGATCCGATGAGCTCTAGTGCTTTGGCTGTACCGACATATCTCGGAAGACGCTGTGTTCCCGCAAAACCCGGTATAATACCAAGGTTAAGTTCCGGGAGCCCCAGCTTGGCGTCTCCTGCCGCAATTCTAATATGACAAGCCATCGCAAGCTCCAGCCCGCCTCCAAGAGCAGCACCGTGAATTGCCGCGATAATCGGTTTTGGGAAGCCTTCAATTCTTTCCATTAGCTGCTGGCCGCGCTCGGCCAGCAGTGAGGAATCCTCATTGTCTTTAAGCGATGTAAATTCTTTAATATCAGCACCGGCTGAGAAAAATCTTCCTTCACCATGAATGATAATGCTTCGCACGCCTGCATCTGTCTCACATTGATCTAGACAGGAGGACAGCTCTTCTAATATCCGGCTGGAAAGCGCATTTGCCGGCGGATTGTGAATCGTTAAGAATGCCACAAATTGATCAACCGCAAGTGAAATTGCATTCATAGGACAGAACCCCTTTACTTATTGTGAATTCCGGACACCAGCAATTCTAAAACGCTGTCTGACAAGGCAGCGAGATCGTACTTTTGGTCATTCATCACCCAAGTTGTCACGGTCTCGTCAATCGTTCCAAAAATCATCTGCCGGGCGAGGCGGACATCGAGGCCTTCTTTTAATTCGCCTGATTGTATGCCTTCCATCAAAATGCTATCCAAAATATTTAAGTAGCCTTTTAATATTTCATTGATTTTCTGCCGCAGCTCCAAGTTTGACTGGCGGAGCTCAAGCTGAGTGACAATCGCGAGATTATGGTCATCCGCTAAAAGGGAAAAATGCTTTGAAATCACAAGCGCCAGTTTCTCTTTCGCTGTTGTCTTTTCTTTTATGTCCTCTTCCATCCGCTCAATAAATTGACCCATTTTTTCTTTAAAAAGAGAAATTAAAATGTCTTCTTTGTTTTTGAAATACAAGTAGATGGTGCCGTCCGCCACTCCGGCTTGTTTGGCAATCTTGGATACCTGTGACTGGTGGTAGCCGTTTTCCGCAATAACTTCTACTGCTGCATCAATAATCTGCATATACTTTGGCCGTTTTTGCTTCAATGTTCATCGTTCCTTCCTATAGAAATGAATGACTATTCATTCATAATTTCATGATAAAAAGGATTTGCGGCTTTGTCAAGTTTATTCGCAGGTATTCTCTTTTTCTTATGTCATTTGTTATTTGACATGATGATTTTCGGCTTCTTCTTCAAGTAAACGCCTTCTTAAAATTTTTCCGACTGCCGTTTTCGGCAGCTCTTTTCTGAACTCGTAGGCTTTTGGCACTTTGTAGGGAGCGAGGCGGGATCTCGCAAAAGTGTCCAGTTCTTCTGCATCGGCTTTTGCGCCTTTCTTCAACACGACAAACGCTTTTACTGTTTCTCCTCTATAGGAATCAGGCACACCGGTAACGACAATTTCCTGGATGGCCTCATGTTCATAAAGTGCTTCTTCTACTTCACGCGGATAAATATTGTAGCCGCCGGCGATGATGATATCCTTCTTCCTGTCGGCAATATAGAAAAAGCCCTCTTCATCCATGTAGCCCATGTCTCCGGTGAACAGCCAGCCGTCTCTCAATACAGCGGCAGTTTCCTCCGGTTTGTTCCAATATCCTTTCATGACTTGCGGACCTTTTACAATGATTTCTCCATGCTCATATGGAGCGGCATGCTCACCCGTCTCTTCCGAATAGATCGCTGCGTCAGTACTCGGCCAAGGACAGCCAATACTGCCTGGCTTGTTTTTCCCCCAGATAAAATTGGCATGTGTCACTGGGGATGCCTCAGACAAGCCGTAGCCTTCCACAAGGTTTCCGCCAGTCACCTTTTCAAATTTCTGCTTTACCTCCACAGGGAGTGCGGCTGATCCGCTAAGACAGCTTTTAATGGATGACAGATCATAATGCTGCAATTCGGGGTGATGCAAAAGGCCAATGTAAATTGTCGGTGCGCCAGGAAAGAGCGTCGGTTTTTGCTTGTCGATGATTTTGAGCGTTTCGAGCGGATCAAACTTAGGAAGAAGAATCATTTCGAAGCCTAGTTTAATTGAATAATTCATCACTGCCGTCAGTCCGTAGACGTGAAAAAACGGGACGATCCCAAGCACTTTTTCAGCCCCTTCCTTCACATCGTACATCCAAGCGGAGCACATTTCTGTATTGGCCAAAATGTTTTGGTGCGTGAGCATGACTCCTTTTGGTGCCCCCGTTGTTCCTCCAGTATATTGGAGGACAGCGATATCATGTTCAGGGTCGATCTTTGGGATTGTCAAGAGCTCAGTTTTTTCCTCTTTCATACTTGAGGCGAATGTGTGAATGTTAGCTTTTTTGTCATAATCGACATGCACTTTCTGTTTTTGCGTCAGCATGTAAAGAATATTCTTCGGAAAAGGCAAATAATCTTTTACGCTGGTAATCAATATCTGACCCACTATTGATAACGTTTTCATTTTTATTGCCTTCGGGAAAAGTAAATCTAAGGTGATGATCACGCTTGCCTCAGCATCTCTCAGCTGGTATTCAAGCTCGTGCTCGGTATAAAGCGGATTCGTCTGCACCACAATGCCACCGGCAAGCAAAACGCCATAATAAGAAATCACTGTTTGCGGGCAATTGGGCAGCATGACAGCCACTCTGTCTCCTTTTTGCAGGCCATTGCCCTGCAAAAAAGCTGCGAGTTTAAGAGCATCCGTCATAATGTCATGAAATGTGAGTTTTTTTCCATAAAAAGATATTGCGGTTTTGTCAGGGAATCGTGTGGCGGAGTCTGTCAGGATGGATTGCAGGGTTTTGTTTGGCAACGGAAGCTCGTGCGGGATATCGTCGGGATACTCGGCAAGCCATGGCTTTTGAGACTGCATAAAACCTCCCCTTTCGGTTTTAGAGTTCCACCCTATCATTATAGCAGATGGACGGCAAAAAAAAGAAAAAGAAAGGTAAATCTTTCTTTTTCTCATCATACGAACAGATATATAAGACCAATGAACAAAAAGATTCCCGCCGCGGCGAGCAGTACTTTTGCAAGCTTTTCCATCTATTCTCCGTCCCCTTATATACCGGCTGCCACCACAAATGAAAGCCCGACAGAAATGACAAATGAAATAAAGCCGACAGCCCGGTTATCATTCTCAATTTCCTTATCAATTTTAAAGCGCGGAGTCAAAAACTCAAAAATAAAGTAGCTTAGCAGAAGCATAACAAATCCATAAACGCCCCAGCCGATCATCTGCAGCAGAGAATTGTGCTGGGAGATGGAATGCTGAAATACGTTTGCGATTCCTAAAATTTTTCCGCCGGTCGCCATTGCCACCGCAAGATTTCCTTTTTGAATCTCTTCCCAGTTTTTATAAGCCGTCACTAGCTCAAACACAGTCAAAAAGAGGACGAGGCAGAGAACCGCGACACTGTAATACGCCGCGATTTCCACAAGCTCGTTTTCCCAAAAATCACTCATGGCCATACTCCCTTTTATTTTAGTTCAACAACCGTAACGCCTGATCCTCCCTCACCTGCTTCACCGAAACGGGAGCTTTTGACGCTGCGGTGGTTTTTCAGAAGATCCTGCACGCCTTTTCTTAAAGCGCCGGTTCCTTTTCCGTGGATGATTGACACTCTTGGATATCCGGCTAACACTGCATCGTCCAAGTATTTCTCAACACGGCTCAGGGCATTTTCATAGCGTTCGCCGCGAAGATCAAGTTCAAGCGATACGTGATAATCCTTTCCCTTAACCGCCGTAATGATTTTTTCTTTTTTTGGTTCCGGAGCTGATTTGATAAACTCCAGGTCTTTTTCTTTTACTTTCATTTTTAATATGCCGATTTGAACATTCCACTCATTGCCGCCGGTTTTTTCAAGCAGTGTTCCTTTTTGCCCGAAGGTAAGGACTTTCACCTCATCACCTGGCTTGAAGTCACGTTTTTGCGTTTTTGTTTTTTCCGGTTTTTTGGACTTTTCAAAGGTAGGAACTGCGCCTTCTAACCGTTTCTTCGCGTTGATCAGCTCGTGATCCTTGAAGGATTTGTGTTCTTCTTTTATTGAGCGCAATTCATGAATGATGTCTTCGGCTTCTTTCATTGCCGCTTTTACTTTTTCAGCCGCTTGCTGTTCAGCCTCCTCGAGCATTTTGTCTTTTTTGCTGTTGAGCTCGATGATCTGCTGCTGCAGCTCTTTATGCAGTTTTTCTGCTTCTTTTCTAATTGATTCTGTTTCAGAAAGCTCTTCTTCCGCACGTTTTTTGCTTTGTTCCAGCGACGCAATCATCGTATCGACTTCGTTATGCTCGGCTGTCATTTCTGATTTCGCCTGCCCGATGATATGGTTCGGGAGCCCAAGACGTTTTGAGATTTCGAAGGCGTTGCTTCGTCCCGGCACACCAATTAAAAGTTTATAGGTCGGCGACAGCGTTTCAATGTCAAATTCCACGCTGGCATTCATGACGCCTTCTCTGTTATAGCCGTACGCCTTCAATTCCGGATAATGCGTCGTGGCCAACACTCTTGCATGAGTGCGATGTACGTCATCCAAGATGCTCATAGCGAGGGCCGCCCCTTCTTGCGGGTCTGTCCCTGCGCCCAGTTCATCGAAGAGCACTAGGCTGTTTTCATTGACCTGTTCTAAAATGCCGACAATGTTCACCATATGGGATGAGAACGTACTTAAGCTTTGTTCAATCGACTGTTCATCGCCGATATCAGCGAATACATGCTCAAATACCGCGGCTTCTGATCCTTCATCTGCGGGAATATGAAGACCGGATTGCGCCATCAAGGTTAACAGGCCTAACGTTTTAAGGGTGACTGTTTTCCCCCCGGTGTTTGGTCCTGTAATGACAATGGTAGAAAAATCGCCGCCAAGCTCGATGTCATTGGCAACCACCTGATCAGGCGGAAGCAATGGATGGCGGGCTTTTTTCAAACGGACAAAGCCATTGTCGTTCATGACCGGTTTTGTCGCTTTGACCGCTTTTGCGTACCTTGCTTTTGCAAAGATAAAGTCAAGTGTCTGCAGGACGCGCAGATCTTGAAAAAGCTCTTCTGTGTGTTCAGCCGTTTGCTCTGTCAGCACGCGCAAAATGCGCTCAATTTCTTGTTTTTCTTTCACTTTCGCCTGCTGAAGCGAGTTGTTCATATCTACAATTGCCTGTGGTTCTATGAACAGTGTCGCGCCTGAGGAAGAAGTGTCGTGCACAATTCCTCCGTAGCTTGATCTGTACTCTTGTTTGACCGGGATCACAAAGCGGTCATTCCGAATCGTAACAATCGTATCAGACAGCATTTTTGAGGCGGAAGAGGAGCGCAGCATTGACTCTAACCGGTCTCTGATTCTCGATTCAAGTGTTCTGAGCTGTGTGCGGATTCCTCTTAATGTTTCCGACGCGTGATCAAGCACTTCTCCGTGATCATCGATGCAGGAATTAATGTCCCGCTCTAAATCGGACAGCGTGATAAGCTGTTCAGCATGCTGATGGATTAGCGGAATGTCGACGCCATCTTCAGCCATTTGGCTGATAAAATGTTTCATTTGTTTAACTGCATAAAGCAGGCCTGAGATTTCAGTGAATTCTGAGGGACTGAGTACGCTGCCGATTTCCGCCCGTCTTAACGCTCCTCTGATATCAGTAAGGCCGCCAAATGGCGCCTGGCCTCTCAGCCTGATAATGGCAGAAGCTTCGTCTACTTCATCCAGCTGTTTTTTAATTTCGTCAATAGAAGCAGAAGGCTTAAGCTCGAGAAGCATTTCTTTTCCGAGCGATGAAGCGGCATGCTCAATAACCTGTTCTTTCACTTTATGAAATTCAAGAGCTGATAATACTTTTTGCTGCACGATTGTGTGAGCCTCCTTACTTAATCGTTGCGCTTCAGAAATGCCTCTACCTCTTCAAGCGATCGGGCATTCAGAACGTTTTTCGTTTCCGTCCATCCTTTGCGCGCGGCAGTAACGCCGGTTTTCATATCGTCTAACATCTCAATATTATGGGCATCAGTATTAATCACCAATGTAACGCCTTGTTCGTTTGCTTTGATTAAATGTTCTGTGCGCAGATCGAGACGCGCAGGGTTGGCGTTGAGTTCAAGCGCCGTATTTGTTTTCTTCGCAAGCTCAATCAGCTTGTCAATATCAATGTCGTAACCTGCCCGTCTGCCGATCAGGCGTCCGGTCGGATGTGCGATAATGTCAACATGCTTGTTGGTCAGCGCCGTCTCAAGCCGTTTCATAATGACGTGTTCCGGCTGATTAAAGCTGGAATGAATCGATGCAATGACGATATCCATTTCCGCCAGCACGTCGTCATCATAATCAAGCGTGCCATCAGGCAGAATATCCATCTCGACACCTTTCAAGATACGGAAATTCTTGAATTCCGCATTGAGCGCGTCAATTTCTTTTGCCTGCTGCTTTAGTCTTTCTGCAGTCAGCCCGTTGGCAACCTTTAAATATTGCGAGTGATCGGTAATCGCCATATATTGATAGCCTTTATTCATGCATGCTTCAGCCATCTCTCTAATCGAAAAGGCACCATCGCTCCACGTTGAGTGCATGTGGAGATCTCCTTTGATTTGCCCCGGCTCTATGAGTTCAATGCTGTCGCTGTAGGTTTCCACTTCTTGCCCGCTTTCACGGAGCTCCGGCGGAATCAGCGGCAGGCCGAAGTGCGCATAAAATTCACGTTCACTCGGAAATGTTTTGATGTCTCCGGTTTCAACTGTCTCGACGCCGTATTCACTGATCCGCTCGCCGCGTTCTTTCGCGATTTGGCGCATCTTAATATTGTGATCCTTTGATCCCGTAAAATGATGAAGTGTTGTTGGAAACTGCTCTTCCGTCACAAGACGGAAATCGACGCTTGTTTCATATTCAAAGGAAAGGATTACAGATACCTTCGTATCTCCGCTCGCGATCACGCTTTTGATGTTTGGCAATGCAAGAAGCTGCTCTCTTACTTCAGCCGGGTGATCTGTGGCAATGATATAATCCAGATCCTTCACCGTTTCCCGCGCTCTGCGGAGACTCCCGGCACGAGAAAATTTGATGATATCCGTAAATTGAGAAAGGTGCTCTTCAATGTCCCGGGCGATCCGGAGGGCGTAGCCGATCGGGAACCGTTCAGGCTGTTTTCCGGCTTCTCCGAGCGCCTGTAATATTTTTTCTTCTGATTTTTTGCCGAAACCCGCAAGACCTTGTACCTTTTGCTGTTCACAGGCTTCCTTCAGAGATTCTGCATCATGTACACCGAGCTCTTTATACAGCTTTGCGATTTTTTTGCCGCCGAGCCCCGGCAGCTTTAATAAAGGCACGAGCCCTTCCGGCACTTCTTTCTGCAGCGATTCGAGCGTGCTTGACTTTCCTTCATCTATATACTCTTTAATGACGCTGTACGTTCCTTTCCCAATGCCTGACAGCGACATCATATCGTCGATTTCTGATAAGCTGCGGTCGTCCTGTTCCAGGGCTGCCGCTGCTTTTCGGAAGGCGGATACTTTAAACGGGTTGTCCCCTTTGAGTTCCATGTAGACTGCAATGGTTTCAAGCAGCCGGATAATGTCTTTTTTATGCATACAATAACCCCCAGACGTTCACATATGTTTTCATCATACTCGAAAAAAACTTCTCCGGACAAGAGAAGTTTTTATGCTCCGTACTGTGTCCACAGCTCTTCTAAAAGCCCTGACAAATACGGTGTATGGTTAATGATCACATTTGCGAGAGACGATTGCCCCATCATTTGCTGCAAACCATCTACCGGAAGCACGGATGCGACATACAGCAGCACAAATGTAAATAAATAGACTTCTAGAAAACCGAGAACAGCGCCCAGCAACTGGTTAATTTGTTTGATCACCGGAATGCCGGCGACAATACTCAGGAAAGAGCCGATGATTCTCAGTAAAATTTTAGCGATGATGAATAAAACGATAAACGCGATCGCATTATAGTAGGCCGCTTCCAAATTTCCCGTGAAAAAAGAAAGAGCCGGCTGTCCCGCTGAAAAGTCTGGTGCGGGAATCCACTTTAAATGCGGCGCCACATTTTTATAAAATAAAGCCGCAATGGCGATCGATAAAATAAAGCTCGTCAAGCGGATAAACTGCAGGATGAAACCGCGTTTCAACCCCAGTAAAGTCCCCATCAGGAGCAAGATTAAGATGATGATATCTAGCATAGTTGTTCAATCCTTTTCTTTAAGCTGACGCTCCAATTTCTCACATTTCTCTTGTAATTTGACATAATCGTGCACCACATTTACCGCTGTCAGCACTGCAAGTTTATTTATATCAAGATATGGATTTTTTTCATTGATTTCTCTCATTTTATCATCAACAATTCCGGCGACATACCTCATATGGGCTCTGCTTTCTTCACCGACAATCGTGAAGTGCTGGCCGTAAATGTCAACGGTTGTTTTTGTTTTTTTGCCGTCAGACAACGTTTCTCCTCCATTCCGCGAGAATCCTAGTTCTTATCATAACATGTTTATTAAATGAATGGAAAGACGAGCCCCCCGCTGTTATGATACACTGGTATATACAGCGAATAGTGTAAAAAAAGGAGATTATTACGTGTCCCATTCTGTGATAAAAGTATCGTTGTCTGCTATTGACCAAATGAAAACGACATACAGCGGTTCGCTTACTGCCTCTGTTCCGCAGGGAGCCGTTTTTCAGGCGAAACCGCCAGGCTGTACCATTACAGCATATAAATCCGGCAAGGTCCTGTTTCAAGGCAAAAACGCAGCGGCAGAATCCGCGCGCTGGGGAACAGCAGAGCCGCAGGAAAAGAAGAAAACGGCCAAAAAGCTGGCTGATCCCCGTTATGCCCCTCCGGCAGATATCGCCAGCATGTCTGTTATCGGCTCTGACGAGGTTGGAACCGGAGATTACTTTGGCCCGATGACAGTTGTATGCGCGTACGTCGACAAAACGATGCTTCCCTTAATGAAGGAACTAGGTGTTAAGGACTCTAAAGACTTAAAGGATCCGCAAATCATCGAGATTGCCCGAAACCTGATCAAAACCATTCCATACAGCTTGTTGGTTTTAAAGAATGAAAAGTACAACAGCATGCAGGAAATAGGCATGAGCCAAGGGAAAATGAAAGCTTTGCTGCACAATCAAGCCATCACCCATTTGTTAAGAAAAATGGATGGGGTAAAGCCTGAGGCCATTTTGATTGATCAATTCGCTGAGCCAGGCGTCTACTTCAATCATTTAAAGGGCAGAGACATTGTGAGGGAGCGGACCTACTTCAGCACAAAGGCTGAAGGCATTCACTTGTCAGTCGCTGCTGCTTCAATCATTGCAAGATATTCGTTTTTAATGGAAATGGATAAACTGTCGCGCGAGGCAGGAATGACACTTCCGAAAGGGGCCGGCCCGCACGTGGATGAAGCGGCTGCAAAGCTGATCCTCAAAAAAGGGGCATCCGCTCTCAGAACCTTTACAAAACTCCATTTTGCCAATACGCAGAAAGCGCAGCGCCTTGCTGATAAAAAACGCTCATAGAAAAAGCTTGCAGAGAAATCTGCAAGCTTCAGACTGTTGACAAAATAGTCGGATCTTTATGATCCGACCTATTTTTGTCCAATTTATTCTGTTTTTCGGTCGAATAGGCTGGCGAGTTGGTCCTTTCCAAGTCCAATTCGCCAGTTTTTTTAGATTCATGGCAGCGAAAACAAGCATCGCCTGCATGGACAATTTTTTCTTTCCCCTTAGGGTTGTCCAGCGCAGGCCATGCTTGTGCTTTAAATCCGCAAAAACCCGTTCAATCGTTTCTTTGCGTTTGGCATAGATTTGCCTATTCTCGTCCGTATGCCGCAAATGATCGACCTCATCTAAATGATCCTGCCATAGATGCCGATGGATTACTTTTTGATGATTTCGGCTTTCCGTACATTGACTCAGTAATGGGCAATGTTCACATCGTTTTGGATCTGACGCATAAACCCGGTAGCCCTCTCTGTTAGTTGTGCGATAAGTCAGAACGTGGTTTTCAGGACAAA